>CAKTRJ010000012.1 GCA_934597345.1 uncultured Oscillospiraceae bacterium | reverse complement strand
TAGATTCTCGTTCGACTTGCATGTGTTAAGCACGCCGCCAGCGTTCGTCCTGAGCCAGGATCAAACTCTCTATAAATGGTATCTAAACGATGTTTCCATCGCTCAAATCTTTACAGAGCTATTTGTCATAGCTTCAAAAACTTTTTATCCTTACCTCTCACGGTAATTGACTTAACCCGTTCGAGGCAAGCTTCAGTTGCACATCTTTCGATGCGCTCCCGTCTGGTGCTTTTCGTTTCGTTCGTTGTTTAATTTACAAGGTACACGCTCCACAACTGCGGAACAGTCATTACAGATATTCCCTATAATTCTTATTCCTTGCTTTACGTATGTTTGGCTGTAGATACTATAAGCAACCATTTTAAAGCTCTACGCGACAAGATGTATCGCTAATCCTGCATCAATCATTAAGCATTCTTTTGTCATAAGCGGAAAGTGAGTCCAAATTTTCTAGATGACTTACTAACGCAGTTCGAAGCACTTTTGAAAAATTTACATGATACTTTTCCGCAAGATCGTTCAACCATTCAGGCACAGTAAGAGTTTTTTTTACTGTACGCAGCGGTTTAGCAATATAACGGGTGGTATCAATTGCAACGATTTGAGCTATTGAATTTGGATTTGCATTTTGAATCGTTTCTAAACTGGAAGCAGGTGGTAAGTCACCTTTCTTTTCTGAATAATAAGTTGCCAAAGCTTCTTGTGCATGGCAAAGCGATTCCTCCAATGTATCGCCCTGAGAAAAGCAACCTACTAAATCAGGGAACTCGACTAAATACTTGTTTTCTGTGTTTGTAAATAGAGCTGTATATCCGATACAATCATTAGCTCGCATTTAAGATAAGCCTCCTTTTTTAAAATGTTATTTTATCTGGTATTATCCTGATTCTACAGCCGAAGGCGGAGGCCAAAGCCAAGGCAATCCGCCTTCGACTATAGTCCAAATTGCTACAGGCCCAGAGCGGTTTTGATTTTGCGCACCAGCTCTTTAACTATGTACGGGATCTTAGGAACGAGAACTACTACGTTAACGTCGATATTCTTTTTAACACAGTAGTAATCGCGGTATTCCACGACGCTACAGCCGGCACTAATGGCAATCGAGATAATTTCCTTAGGACTCATACCAGTCTGCTCCTTTCATACTAGTATCAAGTGTACGCATCTGTTGAGCTAACAATATTAGGTATCGCACATAGAACACCACACTCCTTCCTGAGGTTCTTATTAATTGATTATTACGCCAGTTATTTTAGCACGTATAAAGCACGTATACAAGGGCTGGGATAATTTCTTAACGAAAACGTTATACCTTTCGTGAGAAATAATCCTGCTTGGACAACAAATATATACCCCTCTCATATTTGTTCAAGCTTCTCAACAGCTTCCTCATAGGTATACACCTGTAAAAACCTTGTTCCCTCGCAAACCGCTGAGAACGCAGGTGGCTGTCCTTCTTCATTACAGGCAAACACGCCCTCCGCCTCCACGGCAGCCTTCAGGCATTCCAGATACATATAGAGGTTCCCAGCACGATCCATCATGTACTCCGGTGCATAGCTGATCTGGTGTTGTCCCATATAGAGCCGTGTTTCTTCCGGCAAGGGCATCAGCAGCTTACAAGCGCACTTCTGGGGTTGCCTGTCTATCATCGGTGCAAAGAGACTGGTTTGCGCACCGTACATGGAGCCTCGTCTGTGTATGCGCTCCTGATACGGGAAATGACCGGTTTGCTGCTGGAGCATAGCCGTAAGTCTGAGGACGTTTTTACACATGGCATAGGTGTCGATCATCTCATGGAGACGATGCTCATTGAAATAGCCTACGCTGATATTCACAGCCGCAGTATCCAAGTACGGTGCGACCACAGAGATGTCACTGAACGATCCATGGTTCTCTTCAAAGCCGAAGCTGCAAACAAACTCCGTAAAGTCGGGGTTATCACAGTTGTAGAACACGGCGTCATTCGTGCCGCGCCGATCCAGCTCAACGATATAGTTGACCTCCGGCCGCAGCTTGCTCTTGGCGAATTTCCTCGCGCCCACACCGCCGACCTCTTCCTCTTCACAAAAAAGGATATGGCACCGACACTCGCGCATCAGCAGTAAGATCATATACACACCGGCCCGGTCATCACCGCCGATCCCGTAAGGCGACATCAGATAGCGGCCATCCTCAGAACGGCAGATGATATCCGGCCGATGGGTATGAACAGTATCCAGATGGGCAACCAGCAGCACCGGTATAGTCCCTTCCGCATAGAGAAATCCATTTTTACAGACAGGCTCATAACCGTACTCGCGCAGCTGCTGCACAAGATATTCCTTCAACTCACCCTGCGTCATTTTCAAGATACTTTCAAAGCAGGCCATATCCATTCCCGCAGTTTCATAAGTGTTCATCGCATTTCTCCTCAAGCTGCCACCGGTATGGTGGCTTTTTTGCAAATCGTAAAGCCCATTGTACGGCATGCTGCCGCCATACTGCATGACGAACAACTGGCAGTCAGCTGCTGGTAGCAGTCATGGCAAATCTGCAGCAAAGAACCGCGCCGGTCATAAGCGGGGTACATAGTGCCTAAAGTGGGCCGGCCACAGGCTTCGCAAATATGCAGGCAGGTCTTGCAGTAAAAACCATCTTCAAGATATATTCCTTGACCGCGCGCTACTGTCTGTCCGCATTTCCGGCAGACGACTACCTCTTTGCAAGAACACTTTATGTCACCATTGCTCCATAGCTCATTGCCGCAGCAGACACACAGGGCCGCAGCTCCGATAGGCAGAACAGTGTCTTTCTTGTGCCCTTGCAAGATAGAGAGGTTCCCATGAAAATCATAATCCGGATAATGCAAGCTGCCCCGGTGAGTCGAGTAATGGGCATCTAAGTCCGAACGCTTTGTTTTCAGATACCAGAGGTTCGGCTCCATCAGGCAACGGGAAATGGCCTTCTGCACCAGATGCCGGAACAGCTTGGACACTTCCAGGGCGTTTCCGGTATCGGCAGGATAGAGCCGAGACTGATACAGAGTGCCATCCTTATAGAAAAACATCTGCCGGTATCTGCGTATGGCCTTACGGTACTCACCATGCACATCGGCATCTACGGCATAGAACACCATGCTGACGCTATCGTTCATGTAGGAAAGGCACCCCGCCTGGTATCCTCCGCCGTTAAGCCGGTGACAGGACATCCATGTGTTGGATTTGCTGGACATTTCCAGAAAGTCGCAGGGATGCACAGAGAGTACGCCGGTCTCCTGCATGATCAGCGGGTTCAGGGCATCAGCCAACTGTGCAAAAACAGCGTTGTACCGGTTATGGCTATCGACGCCGAACTTTCTACAGAGTTTTCCGATGATGCGGCTGGCCTTCTGATCGCTGGTGCAGCGTATTCCGCCGCGCTGGCGCAGAATCTCCAGATTTTCTTCCGACACGGTACGGCTGTAGCCTGACACGGCAGCGTGCAGTGCTGTGCGGAAATCCTCCAGTTGCTCACCGCTGAGTATCTCAGAGGCAATATCCAGCAGCGTGAAAGCCGTTTCATCTACCGTGTCCGGCTGAATAGAGAGAGCCTGATTGCAGTCGAAGATGATGGCCTGCTCCGCCTCGTTCCAGTCAGGGTGACGCCGCAGCAGCGAAAGCAGGTCTGCTTTCGCTGTCTGCCAGGCTGTCAGATCAGCCATAACACCTTTCTCCGAAAAGCTCTTTTCGTATTTATACATGACTTCATAAAACTCATTTTTCAGTTCTGAAAGCTCTTTCATTTCATTCACACCTTTCCTGAGTTATGGAGAGGCAGGGCGAAATACGCCCTGCCTCTCCATTGATCTACTGCAGTTTATGCTGCGGCCTTTTCGGCAGCATAAAGCACCCGCTGTTTCCATTGTTCAATAAATGCCGTGATCTGCGCCGGAGGCTCCGCATTATCAAAGCCCCGTGCCTGCGTGACCTGACCATCCCTTACCTCTACGGTACAAAGCGATTTGTCCGGTTCGGCAACACTCCTTACAAAGAGAATGACGCGTTCTTTCTCGGCGACATTTTTAACATAGTGTCCCACGCAGTGATGGAGCGCCGATCCTTCATCCACGATCTCTTTCGCGGAATGCGGAGGGATCATCATGAGTTCTTTTCCCTGATACTGATACCGCTTCTGCCATTCGTCAAAGCTGTCTGCAATCGCTTTTTCCTGCTCAGCCGTGTGTTTGTCCCTCAGTGTCTTTGCAGCACTATCGTGGGCATCCTTCAGCTTATGCGGAAATAGTACGAAGCTATTTTTCACGTCATATTGCAGTTCCTTGCACATACGGAGATAGTCACAGTAATCCGTAAGAAGGTTTGTCATGCTGCGTTCTACATCGCAATACCAAACCTTGGTTGCTTTACGGTATCCCTTGTATTGTGCATCCGCATAGCGGCACAGTTTGTGCATGCTTGTATAGGAAAGCAATTCTATCAGAACCGAAGCATCCTGTACGGCATTATCTGCACACCATTTCATCATAGAAGCATCCAGTTTCTTCCCAGCATCAATGAATGCACGGATTATGCGAAGCTGTGCAATACCGGGGTTAACTTCTTGCAGCAAGGGTATCCAGGAACGGTCAAATCCCAGAACATCCTGCAGATTTCTTCCTTCACAATTTATCGTCTTGGACATTGTATAACGTGAAGTGCTGTATACGACGTCTCTAACTAATCTGAAAAGCTTTAGCTTGATCAAATACTCGATCATCGGCCAACGCGCAAATGCGTTTAGATAAGTGATTGCTTCCATAGAAGTGACGGCGCGAGCATATGTCTCTAATTGTGAATACTTCCATGGGGTATCCCACAGGAACTCCGCAAGGTTATTGGGATATAGTTTTCCTTCCGCACTCGCTTCAAAGCTCTCATACCAAGAGAGGAAACGGGGGCGATACCCACACTTCCACGGCGTCAGATCATCCTTGCCGGCAGATGCAAGATAATAGGGCGAAGTACTACATTGACCATCTGAACGAGGCAGGATGAAATAGCGTGCATTTTCGTATACGGAATAATATGCTGGGGTATTCTCTCCAGTAAACGCACGGTACACTTTTATGATCCGCAACAACATTTCACCGCTTTCAGTCTTTTGCAGCACTTGAACCGTTGCTCGGTCAAAGAGTCGGGTGCTCTTTCCTCTGCTCTTGAACGTGATCTGCTTTTTGCAGCGAGGACAGGTGCCGGAAGTATTGTGCTTGGCTGCCGGGATACTGACCTCGTGCCGGCACGCGGTACAGAAAGCATATTCCGGCCCTTTCCGCTGGTAATCATAGAAGATATACTGCGGCATGACGTCACGGTGGATGAAACCCTTGAAGTCGCGGGGCAGCGCGGGCACATATCTCATTTGGTCTATGATCGCACGTTGCTTCTTCCATTTGCGCTCCAACGCCTTGCGTCCGGAAATCGGCCATTGTAGGTGGTTTAATGCTGAAATGGCACTGTGCTCACATTTGCAATAATGGGCTACACGAGCTTCATCCTGCTGCCGGTAGAAAGCACACTTACTGTCAAAACCCCCTATTCGATCCAAGGAATCCAATGTTGAACATTGCCATGTGGCCTTCGCATCCTCTCTAAATGAGAGTGTAGCGAAATCATCCCGGCTCTGGAACATGACCCAGCGGGGTTTGATGCTGCCCGCCAGAATGTTCTCCCTCTGATAGATATAGAGCACCAGGATACGCTGTCCGGAGATATTGCGCACCGCTGTACGGATAATATAGGGGCAGCTTTCCGCATGAAGTATACCTTCATTCAGATTGAATTCCAGCTCCGGCATAGCAAACTTGCGGCAGGCACGTTTGTCTATCTTCCGCGTCATGCGCTCACCCCCAGACTATCAAAGGAGAGTTGGTCGTCCAGCGGCTCACTTTCTGTTGCTGTATTGGAAGCCTTCTCCTTTTTCTTGGCGGCGGACTTCTCCGCTTTTTGCTTCTCTGCCTTTTTAGCCGTGCTGCTCCTGCCGCCGTAATACGGTCTGGGAACAAACTTTTCTTCTTGTCCACGATCCTCCTTTGCGTTCAGATCCTTGAAATACTCTTCCGCCCACTGATAGCAGAGCCCGTCCGGTACATCGGTGCCATAGCCTTCAGCAGAGGGCTTGACGTCATTGTCCTCCATCTCCTGCTTGGCAAACTCAAGCGCCTTGCGGTTGATATAACGGAAGCAGTTGACCATATTCTTACGGGGGTGCATGACATCCCGGGCAAAAGCCACATCCTCAAGGCAAAGCGTCTGGATATACTCGGTGACACACTGCTTCATGTTGCGGCGGGTCAGTCGCTCGGAATCATCGCCCACACGCTTCATGGAGGCGGCCATCACTTCATCATCGCTCATCGCCACCGCGTTTTCCCACGCGGCCTGTTCGGCTTCCTCCTTGGCTCGCTGCTTGGCCTCCCACTCGGCTTTCCGCTTGGCTTCAGCTTGTTCATGCTCCTGCCGCTTACGATCCTCTTCCGCTTTTTTCCCGGCTTCCGGATCAGGGGCGGCAGGGGTGGCAGGGGTGGCAGGGGCGGCATCCGCATTTTGCTGCATCTGAGAAAGCAACGCCTTTGCCTGCTCCTCCTCGGCCTGCTGCCGCTCGTCTGCCCGTCTGGCAGCCAACTCGGCGGCATCCTGCACCACTGTGGTGCGCTCCTGCACATCTTCCCGCAAGTCTGCGGCCATTTCTGAATATACTCCCATAGAGTTCCTCCATTTCAAAATAAAAAGGCATTGAGCGGGTGATAGATACACCTGCCCAATGCCTTTTGTTTATGGTGGAACAGCTCAGTGCCGTTCCCGTTTATCTTTTGCCAGCTTTGGCGAGAACTTTACCGGTAGGAATTTATCATTCCCATCACAGTAAAAGTATCTGCGCCCGTTTTCATCATAAAATTCGATTACCGTAGAGGGTGAAACGCTGCGTCCGTGATAGTCCGCAGGCAGTTCACCGCTGTATCGCGCCGCGACCAGCTTCAAGCGTATGGTGTCGCCCTGCTGCGCTTCACACATCAGTATCCCATCGTAGACCAGCGCGTACTCTGAGGCGGGTGGCTGCTCATAGCCGGCCTTCTGCAAAGCCTTGATCCCGCCAAAGGCGAAATCCGCAGCCTTGCCCTCAGATACATCAGGCTGGTAGATGCGAAAACGCTGCTGCGTTCGCTGGGATAGAAGATACTGCTCCAGCGCCGCGTCGCCATCTCGTAGAAAGCGGGCGTACTCCTGTTCACTCAGGCCCAGGTAATCGTGGAGCGTACTGCTGTCTGTGTCCCGGTCATGCCATGCGGCGATCTCCTCGCTGATGGCATCAAAGGAACAGAGCCCGCAGACAAACCGCGTCCTGAAATTCATTTGGGTAACATCTCTTCGCTCTTTTTTCTGCCGCATGGCAAGCTGCCAGTCGTCAATGCCTTTATAATTCGGGTCCCACGTCAGGCGGCGGCACTCCAACCCATGACTGCGTGCCATGAGATAGATTTTCGACGCACCCTTGCTGACAGCGGCGTTATGGTATTTGTCCATATCCTCAGCCTCGATGATAACATCTGTGCCATTGGCGGCCAGCAGCGCAAACAGCATATCCAGCTTATTGACGTTGTTGGCACCTGCCGTAGCCGCAAAGGAACGATCCATCAGGTAGTGCGCCACATCCGCTTTCAAGAGCCCTTCCGTCACATAGACGACCCGCGCGAACGGATCGCCCACGAAATGAACGGGGCTGCCGGAGGATACCCCTCGCTTCTTGGAAGATGAGGATAGCCACAGGTACTTTGTCCCGCTCTTGTCGGGGTCGCTCTCCTGATCTCGGATAGGGGTGTCCAAACGGATCTGTGCGCCGCGTATCATTCCGTCGATCCCTCTGGCGGGAATAATGATCCCCGCCGTGATGGAATTGAAGTTGACTGTCCACTTATCATCCTTGCCTACATAGAAACCCGGAACGCCTTCTACCTTGCAGCCCCGGCTGCGCAGCTTCTCCGTCAGTGACCGGCACAGGTAGAAGGGCGGGGTACTTTTGTACCCCAGCCGTTCTATCTGTTCATCGGTCAGCCCGCGCACCTCCTGAAGATGCTTGCGGTGCTGCGGAGAGAGCGTCAGCAGCTCCAGCAGCATGGAAAACGTCTGATGGATCTCCTGCGATGAGGCGAGAGCGGACTGCTCGACAGCCGCCTTTTCCGGCAATTCCTTCACGGTGTACTCCGGTGCGGTAAGGCCGTTTTGCAGCGTGTCACAGATCTCACGGTAGGCTTCGGAATTGCTGATCCCGTATACCTTCCCGTAGAGAGCCAGCATACCGCCGCCCTCATTGCAGTAGTTGCAGCGCCAGAGGTTCTTGGCGAAGTTGATGTTCATTTTGCCCCGCTTATCACCGCAGATCGGGCAGTCGGCATATACGCTGTCCGCCTGTCTGCGCCTGATATGCAGATGCAGCAGCTCGGCCACATCCATGATGTTGAACGGGAACTCCTGTGGCTGCGCCACCGCGCCACCTCCTTACCATCATCTTGAGCAAATCACCCGTCAGCTGGCATTTGCCAGACGATGGAGCTTGTCCAGCATCAGCTTGGCGCCGGCCCGCAGAATGTTATCATCACCGGAATAGCCCTTCACGTACCACTTGAGGCTGGCAGGGCGCCGCTCGGCGACCTGCTTGAGCGTCTGTCCGCTGCATGTGCCGATGGGCACGATGATCTCCTCGGCTTCCGCCTCGGTCATCAGAGTGCAGATGGTGTCCACATCCATGTCCTTGGTATAGCTGGCGACATTCGGCTCGTCATATACGAAGGGCAGTTCCGTTTCTACCGCAGGCTCCGCAATGGCCTCCGCAGGCTGTTCCACAAAGACTTCCACCGGTGCCGCGTCAGGTACGGCTTCTTCTTCATGGTGAACCACTTCCTGTTCAGGCTGCTGTACCACCGCAGGCTCAATGTCGGCATGTACCGCAGCAGGTTCCGTTCTGACCTGTTCCGCTGCCGCTTGAGGGGCAGTGGCAGGCTCAGCCTCCATAGTAGGTGCGGCTGGCTCTGCGTAAGGCGTATCTGCCTTAGGCATCGGCGCAAACTGGACGCCGAAACCGGCGTTGGTCAGCGCCATATCCAGCGCGTCATGCTCCGCGGCCTGAATATACAGACCGGCAGGCGCATTTTCCTGCGTCATGGTGGCAATGTAGCTGCTGGCGGGGTCGGCATCATCCTTGTCGAAGAACACCTTCGCCTCGATGATCGCCAACTGATCCGTGATGCGCAGCGGCGTCAGCCGTGTGCGCCCGGCAGGGTACTTCAGCCGGAACCAGAGCTTTTTGTACCGCAGCTCCAGCTCATGTCCGCGTGTAGTCTTTTTCAAGAACTTCAGCGGATCGAAGCCGGCAACGCGGTTCAGCTCAGACACGATGGGGACAGCATTGAACAGAGTGGATTCGGGTGCATTCATTTCAAAGGCTCCTTTCTAAATAAAAACAAGAGACAAGGTGCGAATTTAACACCCTTGCCTCATTTTCATAAAATATTTACAGTTGTGCTCAGGCACTGCGTTTCTGTACTTTGAACGTATTGACATAGAGCGTGATCCTACGTCCCAACTGCGTATTGCGCTTCCCGGTATCATCCTTGTGGACAGCCATATAGAGCATACCGATCTGTCCCACCAGAATGACCTTGGCCTTGGCACGGGTAATGGCCGTATAGACAAGGCTCCGCGTCAGCATCCGGGCATGACTTCTCAGCAGAGGGAATATCACCACATCGAACTCGCTGCCCTGCGCCTTATGGACGGTGGTAGCATAGGCGAGCTCGACATGACCCATTTCTTCCGTGGAATACTCCACGACTCTCATGGGCGAGAACTGGATCGCTATACGCATACCGTCCCGCTCGTCATGGCGGAAGCTGCGAATAAAGCCAATATCGCCATTTGACGCCTTGACACTGTTCCTGTTCTGCATGACTTTATCGCCTATGCGAAAATAGTGGTTGTCCACTTTAAGGTCGGCGTCCTCCGTCTGTGGGTTCACCAGTTCGCGGATCGCTTCGTTGAGCTGATCAGCAGAGGCCGCGCCGGTGGAACGGAAGGGCGAGAGGATCTGCACACGGTCTACGCCGTATTGCTTCACCTGTGCCAGATAGATATTCCGTATATGTTCAGCGGCCTCCTCCTGATTGGCGCATTTGCAGACAGTAAAATCATTGCCATAGAAAAAGCTGGTGTCATTGTTGTTGATCTTCTGGGCGTTATAGGCGATAAGACTGTCCTTTTTTTGGCGGAAGATCTCATTGAGCACCGTCACGGGGATCAGCCCACAGTTGATCAGCTCACGGAATACGTTGCCTGCTCCGACACTTTGCAGCTGGTCTGCGTCGCCTACCAGCAGCACCTTTGTGTCAGGCCCAATACGGGAAAAGAACTTTTGCGCCAACCGCATATCCATCATGGACGATTCATCTACGATGATAAGACCCGCGTTTAACGCACCTTCTTCTTCGTTCTTCCGGAAAGCACCTTCCTCGCCATACAGTCCCAGCAGGCTGTGAAGTGTACTGGCATTATCTACGCCGGTACTTTCCACCATACGGCGGCTTGCCCGGCCGGTGGGGGCTGCCAGCAGGATTTTCTCCGATGGCTTCAGCAGCTTGAACACCTCAATGACCGCTTTCAGGACGGTCGTCTTACCAGTACCGGGCGAGCCGGTAATGATGGACAGGTCGCTGCGGAACACCATGTGAACAGCCTCCGTCTGCCGCAGCGAGAGTTCAACGCCTAACTGGCGTCGTACCCTTGTCAGCAGGTCCTGCACATCCACCCGTTCTACCGGGCGGCAGAGCAGCCTTGCAATGCTGCGGGCCGTTTCGTCCTCCTGCGCGAAGGTCTTGACCAGATAATAGTTGCCGTTGCTGTTGATGATCTTGCCTTGCAGCAGCATATCATCGATCACAGCATCCAGATCATCCGACTTTACCCGCATCTGCGGAACGGGGATCATGCTGTTCAGAAGCGACATGGCCTCTTTGTGAAGCTGTTCCGCCTCCAGATACAGATGGCCGTTATCACCCTTGGCGCTTTCCAGTGCGGCAAATACCGCACCGCGGATGCGCATGGGGGAATTGAGGGGCCAGTTGTTCTTTCGCATGATCGCGTCCACGCGCTTGAAGCCGAAACCGGATATCTGGCAGAGCTCAAAGGGATCATCCCGCAGGATGTCCACACTTTGCGCGCCAAAATGGTCATAGATCTTCGTGGCAGCGGTAGGTGTGATCTGGAAGGGAGCCAACAGCAGCATCAGGTCACGCAGGGCGCGGCTCTCGTTGTAGGAAGCAATGATCTCCTTCAGCCTCGTCTCGCTGACGCCTCGTATCTCCAGCAGTCGCTCCGGTTCATTTTCCAGCACATTCAACGTGTCCGCGCCAAACCGGTCTACGATCAGTTCGGCGGTCCTGCCGCCGATGCCCTTGATGAGCCGCGAGGACAGATACCCTTTGATCCCTTCACGGGTCTGGGGTACGACCTCCTCACATTGTGTTACATGCAGTTGGACGCCGTTCTTGCCCTCTTTCCACTCACCGTCCAGTATCATGCTGACCTGATCGGTGCGCGGCAGCTCATAGCCTACGGCGGCAAAATGGATCATGTTGTCCCGATGCCGGTATGCGCTGCGGGCCTTTTCTGGGATAGAACGGTCTGAGGTCTTTACGCTGATCACGCTGTACTTGTTGACGGGGTTATAAAAGATCGTCCGTTCATAGACGCCTGTATAAGCCAACTCATGCAGCCTCCTCTCGTTGTTTTTTCACATAGAAGCGCCGGCTTTCCGAAACTGTAACATACTGCTCGTAGATGTCCGGGTGCTGCGCCTGCAAACGCTGCAGGTTGTCCTTGCTGATTCCGGATTTGCGCACAGGCTTATAGCTGATGCTGTAAGCCGCTTCACGCCCCTGGCAGACAGCCGTGCAGCTCCGTCCCATTTCTGCGACGATACGGCCTTGCAGCCGCCGCATTTCCGCTTCGATGCGCTCATAGTTTCTTTTTTCCAAGTTGCGCTGGGCCTGAAGCTCCAGATACCGGGGGACAAGCAATGCCATATTCCCCTCCAGTATCAGCTCCGGCGCCGATGGGTCAGCAGGCCCGAAATGACGCCTGACACTGTTGAGAATCAGGTCGCCGTCCTCCGTGTAGGGAGGAGGCGTACCGGTGAGAATATGGTTCTCCCAGAAATCCCGCTCCAGCGCGATCAACTCCTCCTCATAGTCCCGGTCACGGTCAATGTGCCGGATGATGACTTCATCCTCATTGTTGCCGTACAGGCAGCAGTAGAAGACCTCGTCAACATTCATCACGGCCATGTAATGCCGCCCCTGGGCCTCATAGTTGAGGGGAACGATCTCCTGCCCGTCCTCAGACCACCAGTGATCCTTTGCGTTGTAATTGGTCGTCTTGATCTCCAGAATAGCCGTCCGGCCGTTGGGAAGCTCTACAAAGTAGTCAATATCCGCCAGCATAAACGTATGCACAGGATGATAGAACATCTTCTTGATCTGATAGATGCGATACCCCGTTTTTACGTGGAATATCTCTGCCACCAGGTCTTCCAGCAGATGCCCCATTTTCTTGGCTACCCAGTTGCTCTCCGAGTCGTCAAACGGCACGATTTTCAGCTTGTCATAGTAGAGATCCCGTGCCGTAGCAAACGGGGATATCCCCAATATGGCGGCCGCGTCGCTGCCGCCGATCCCTCTGCGCCGATACTCCAGCCATTCTTTCTCCGGAAGGCCCTCCGTGCCGACCAGTACTGACGGTGTGTAAGGCTCGCTTGCGACTGCCATGGCTATGCCCTCCGCTGTCCCATCTGATGGGGTACAACGCGGGTATAGCTGCGGCGGTATTTTGCTGCCTTCTGCTCTGTTTTCCTGAGTTTCTGCCTGCGCCGGTCTCCTCCTCGATACCGATACCGGCGTGTGCTGTGGTTGTTCTTTCTGCTCATGTGGATGCCACCTTTCAAATATATTCCAAAGCCTTTCGGCATTTGGGCAAATAAAAAAGCGAGAATGACATCCCGATCCTCTTTGGATACTTGCGCCTGCCAATGGCAAGGCCGGTGTCATTCTCGCAGTGGGAACATGATTCCCAATAATAAAAAAGAGCCAACAAACCACTGCTCTATGGCAGAGTGGTATTGCTGACTTCAAATACAAACTTAACAACGTGTGCGATTCAGAAATGTTCTGAAATGCCTTTTTAGGCGATGCACAAAAAACAATTACATGGTGATAGTACCACAAAGTTCTAAGATAGTCAATGCCTAATTGATGAGACTGCAGTGCAAAGAATCACCAACCAACATGCATGCGGATATCCCCATGCATGTTGGTTGGTTTGCAATCTCCCCACTAGGATTTATCGTGCGAATAAAACGACTTAATTTCAGCAACGAGGTTGCCTTCATCTCTGTTTTCACGGACATAGTCCATGTATTGCGCCTGTCCTGTTTTCAAGTAATCTAACCATCCTTGCAACGATGCAATATAGTTGTCATTCAACGTTGATAATTTAGAATATTTACCTACATATACATTGCCTGCATCCCACGCTTCATGGCTCACCGGGTATGGAGAAAGCCTGCGGTTAACATTTTGCAACACCTTGGCATATCCATTTTCATCTATAATAAGACGATTCGTCACACGGGCATCAGCACGCCGCATTTCAGCAGCGATTTCTTCTTTTGTAAACAGATGCGTCGGTACGCCCATTCTGTTAATTTGAATCGAAAACCACGATTCATTCTGGAAATCGCACTGAAATCCGTTTGCAAGCAGCAGTTCCGAAATTTGCTGATTAATAAGATTTAGTATTCCATAAGCTTTTTCCCTACTATAAACATAGTAGCATTGTGTATCCGAGGTAAAATCTTCTTTGTGTATCTTACCGTCTTTAAACAGATAATTGCTTTTCAATGAAAATGCTGAAAGCGTACTTGCTCTGCGAGGAATAAACGCGAACGAAAATTTTGCGGTAGTTGAAGCCTCCGGTTCTTCTTGAAGAAGGAGGCTGCTGAAGTTAAAGCTACAATAGTTCTCTGCGATAAAACTACACGCTGCTTGTTTTTCTCTGAAGCTATCATCACTTTCTTCTATCGCTTCTCTACGCTCAAATGGATTCACATTAAATGCTTCTAGTGACAAAATTCTGTGGTCAATCTCTTCATCTGACAATGCAGAGAAATCCGCGTCACTCTTACACCTTTCAAATAGGGTTGAGTACTTTTCTACTAGAGAATCTACATATCTGCGGAATTGATCAGGTGAACAGGCTCCATGCCTTCCGTCGTATGTCCCCTCGATCATATTGTAGGGGCCTGTTTTCATTACAATCAAAAACTTCCCCTTTACTATGCGATTGACATGCTTATATCCTTCAGGGAATGGAATGCCTTTGTCATAATCATAAACACCGTATTGAGCAAACTGGGCAGATACATAATGCGCAGGAGTGTCTTCAATTAGGGATTCTTCATCACGTTGGCAATCAGGAAACACAGGCTTTAAGCCGCCAAATTCTAACAGGAAATAGTTCCATCTATAGTCTCTACTGAAGCCTTCGAAGTACAGGTTTTGAGGCTTGACTATAAAACATGTTTCTGGTGTATCATAAATTTTAATGCAGTCTGTTTCAGCAGCGAGTTCAGCATATAGAAAATCCAAACCGCCGCCATCTGAAAAAAGGACATGATTATATGCTGGGGTTCTGCCAACAACATTCAAGACATCGACAATGTTTCTACACCCGGTCCACGTTGTTCTTGTTGGCACAGCACATCTAAATAACTGTTTATTCAAAAAGCTCCAATCGCTTGCTTGGGATTTGTTAATGTCAGAATAGATTTCAATCCAGCCAGTAAGTCTCTTCTCAAACTCCTCCATGCTGGGACGATCATCGGGATTATTGCTAGTTGCGTCCTGAAGTAGATCTTCAAGTTCCACTAAGTGTGTCTCGTGATATTCCTCAATATATCTTAAACCGCAGTTCGGATCGGAATAATTGTATACCCCATCAAAGCCTTTCTCGTTTCTTGTTAAAAACATCCACATTGTTTTCGCGAAAGAAAAAACATCTGCTTTTTTACCGTCAGCATTTTTGGGATTACGTTTCATCTCGGGTGCAATTGTGAATATTGCCCCAAGACCTTTATTCTCCTTGGTAAGCCCAGGTGTATTATCTGGAAAATCGACTAAGCCAAAATCGCCCAAATAAAAACGTCTTTCATAAAAGTATATATTAGATGGCTTTATATCCCGATGAGAGATTCCCCGCCTGTGGAGTTCTATAAGGGTGCCGCACAATGAAATGGAATAAAGAACGACGCTTTTGATTGACAGCTCATTCCTTTCTATGTACTTCATGACAGGTTCGGCGACTGGCATGGTGTACCAAAACTCAGACTCAGAAAAGTCGAGCACCGGAAGAATACCTTCTATTGTATCGCAGTTGTCTCGCATTACATGAATCTCATCAATGAAACGGCTCCGCTTCTCGGTTCCACGGTTGTTTAACGTTTTAAGAGCGTATTCTTCCGGTCGATCAAGGCTTTTCACAAGGTAAACTCTTGCATTTCCGCCTTCACCTAACTCACGAAGCATTTGATACCTCGTAGTCCATGATTCTTGTTTGCTCATAGCCGCCCTCCTTTACCTTTGAGTCCATTATACAGGTTAAGCGAGCTGGCGGCAATCAATAAATCTTTTTTAAAAATGTTATATTCCATCATTTGGTTTTGTTTTTATTATGTGAGAGGACAATGTAGGTGGATCTTCCTAATTGTTCTATTACATGAACCTTGAAAACTGAACAGCCCCACCGGAGGTTATACAGGAGCGGCGGATAGTGCGCGAGGACACAGTGGAGCGCACCCACTGCATAAGTGCTGCACAGCGGCAGCCTGCAAATACGTGGTCGAAGCGAGCGCAGGAAATGGGCCGGTAGGTGGCGCCAAAAAGGAAATAAGGAGATGTGAAATGGATCACTACAAAGATATAGAAGATATCCCTATGGTATTTGGCCCGCGCGAATTGTCAAAGATTTTGGGCATTTCTAAAAATAAGACTTATGAAGTCGTAAACAGGTATGATTTTCCTAAAATTCGAGTTGGCAGAAGAATCATCATCAGTAAAAAACACTTTTTGGAGTGGATGGACGCCAACTTTGGTAAAGAACGCAACAACACATAAAAGGCACTTTTGTTATTTGCTTTGATTTCTGTTGAGTTTTCCTTCGGAAAGTCGTATAGATATTATGTGTGGAAAAACCTAAAGGTTTATATCCCACATGGTACGATTTATATGCCTGTACGACAGTAAGGAGGATCAATAAAAGTATGGGCAAAAAGAAAGCAAATGGAGAAGGCTCCATTACAAAACGCAAAGATGGCCGTTATATGGGGCGCTATACTGTGGATAGCAAACGAAGAACAGTCTACGGCGATTCTTTCGAGGAGGTGAGGCGAAAACTCAATGAAATTCTAAATGAGATTGCAAAGGGTGCCTACATAGAACCCAATAAGTACAGCGTAGAAAAATGGCTGCGAGACTGGCTGGAGTTATATGCACTGCCAACAGTAAAGCGGTCAACATATATCTCTTATGAGGGATATGTACGGCTGCACCTTGTTCCAGAATTGGGGCAAATAAAGCTGACATCCCTGAGTACTGAAAATCTCCAAAGATTCTTTAAGAAAAAGTCTGGCTCAGGGACTAAAGGTGGATTAGCTCCCAAGACATTACGGAACATTTACAATATGCTGCATGCTGCTTTGGATCAAGCGGTCATTGACCGCAAGATTATCCGTAACCCAATCCTAGGCGTCAAGCTACCAAAGGTCAAAGCCAAAGAAATGCGCGTCCTATCACCAGAGGAGCAAACAGCTCTGCAGGAAGCAGTGAGCCGCGCGGAGGAGATACATGCTTATGGCATAACCTTCGCTGTCAATACCGGCCTGCGATTAGGTGAACTACTTGGACTGCAATGGAAGGACGTAAACAAAAAGGAACATTGCATTCACATCAGGAGAACACTAGGTCGGTTGCAAAAGGTCGATGAAAAAGGCCGTCTCGTTCAAAAAAGTGCAGGTATTACCTCGACAGAAATCGTTGTGCGTTCACCTAAATCGGATTTGTCCAAGCGCAAGATCCCTTTGTTTGATGAACTCTGGAAAGATTTGATGGCATACAAAGAAAAGCAAGACGCTCTAAAAGGCACCTTGGGCAAAGCCTATCATGACGAGGATTATGTTTTCGCTACCCCTCTGGGTGCAGCATGTGATCCTAAAGTATATCAGACGCTTTTCAAGCGTGTTGTTGCGGATGCTGGAATTGAGCCGACAAACTTTCATGCACTGCGTCACACCTTCGCAACAAGGGCGTTGGAATCCGGTATGGACATCAAAGTTCTATCGACGATACTCGGCCACGCGCAGGCATCGACTACGCTCAATCTCTATGCTCACGCTCTTCCGGATCATAAGAAAGACAGTATGGAGAAAATGCGGGGCCACTATAAAAGCTGCATTGGTACAGATAACTGCTCAGTTGACACCAACGCAGAGGCTTCATAAAATCTGACAATCTGCCTTTGACACCAACGCGTTGGTGTCAAAGCCCAAATTGACGTGTATTTTGATAGTGAAATGTCTGAGAAAAATATGAAAATTCTTTGTTCACGTCGCTATCAAATTTGGTGTCATTTGGGGTCAAAAAGCCGGTTGGTGTCAATCGTTGGTGTCAAAAGTGCTGAGATGCTTTTGCAAACTACGCAAAAAAGTAAAAAAAGAATCACAAAACCATCTAAAACAATGATTTTGTGACTCTTTTTGTTGGTTGCGGGAGAGGGACTTGAACCCCCGACCTCCGGGTTATGAGCCCGACGAGCTACCAACTGCTCTATCCCGCGATATGGAGTTTTACCGGAATTGGTGCCGGTGACCGGACTCGAACCGGTACGGTATTGCTACCGGGAGATTTTAAGTCTCCTGTGTCTACCATTCCACCACACCGGCGGATACTGGCAAGGATTAGAATACCACATTTTGTTCCTTCCGTCAACCCTTTTTCAAAATTTCTTTTTGCTATCCGCAATTTTCTTTCGACAGGAAAGGAGAGGGCCTTGCGGCCCTCTCCTTTTATCAGATCATCAAGTATGCACTCAGCACTTCTCGAAGATGGTGGCAACGCCCATACCGCCGCCGATGCACAGGGTAGCCAGACCCTTTTTGGCGTCGTCGCGCTTCTGCATCTCGTGCAGCAGGGTGACGATGATACGAGCACCGGAAGCGCCCACGGGGTGACCCAGGGAGATAGCGCCGCCGTTGACGTTGACCTTGTTGATGTCGAAGTGCAGCTCGCGGGCCACAGCGATGGACTGGGCAGCGAACGCCTCGTTGGCCTCGATCAGGTCGATGTCGTCGATGGTGACGCCGGCCTTGGCCATAGCCTGACGGGAAGCGGGCACGGGGCCAACGCCCATGATCTTGGGATCCACGCCGCCCTGGCCCCAGCCGATCAACTTGGCCATGGGCTTCAGGCCGTACTTGGCGACAGCCTCGCCAGAGGCCAGCACGATGGCGGCAGCGCCGTCGTTGATGCCGGAGGCGTTGGCGGCGGTCACGCGCTGCTGACCCTTGTCAGCGGCATCCTGAGCGCCGGTGACCTCGAAGGTATGTACCACCTGGGGATTGGGGGACTCGGGGCCCACGGGGAACGCGCCCTTCAGCTTGGCGATGCCTTCCTTGGTGACGCCGGCCTTGGGATACTCGTCCTTCTTGAACTCCACGATCTCCTTCTTGACCTTGATGGGAACGGCAACGATCTCAGCGTCAAACTTGCCGGCGGCCTGAGCGGCCTCGGTCTTCTGCTGGGAGGCGGCGGCGAAAGCGTCCTGCTCCTCGCGGGTGATGCCCCAGATGTCGTTGATATTCTCGGCGGTGGTGCCCATGTGGTAGTTGTTGTAAGCATCCCACAGGCCGTCCTTGATCATGGTGTCGACCAGCTTCTTGTCGCCCATACGAGCGCCCCAGCGGGCGTCCAGAGAGGCGAAGGGAGCGGCGCTCATGTTCTCGGTACCGCCGCAGACCACGATGTCACTGTCGCCGGCCAGGATGGAGCGGGCGCCCTCGATGACGGACTTCATACCGGAGCCGCAGACCATACCCACGGTATAAGCGGGAACGGAATAAGGAATACCGGCCTTGATGGAAACCTGACGGGCAACGTTCTGACCCTGAGCAGCGGTCAGGATGCAGCCGAACATGACCTCATCCACGTTCTCGGGAGCCACGTTGGCGCGCTTCAGCGCTTCCTTGACGACGATGGCGCCCATGTCGGCGGCGGGGGTGTTCTTCAGGGATCCGCCAAAGGAGCCGATGGCGGTACGGCAGCAGTTGACAACGTACAGATCCTTCATGATAGTTCCTCCTAAAATGATTGTTGGAAAAATATACAGTACACTGATGTGTTCCAGTGGTACTATCATAGTTAATTTTTTAACATATGTCAATCCAAAAATGGTTTTTTGTGAAAAAATCGTGATTCGTGTCAGGAAATCCACTCGCTTTTCGTCAAATCAACCAATTCTGATCAGCCCTGCGCCTCCGTCAGCTGGGTATACAGCTTCTGCTGGGCGGCGGAGAACCGGGTATAGTAGGCGGCCACGTCGATCTTACTGTACACCGCCTCATTGTACGCCGTCTGGGCGTTGGCCATGCGTGCGGACATATCCTCACCGAAGGCCATTTCCGCCGCGGCATTCAGATCCGTGGGACGGCGCAGCGCCACATAATAGCCGCTCTCGTCCTCGATGACGCTGCTGACCTCATCCTCCGCCAGGGCGGCCAGCGCCGTGTTCAGCGCCGTTTCATCGCAGCCGTCATAGGTAACGCCGGCATTGACGGTCACGTTCTCTCCCGCTTCCAGCGTGGCAAAGCCGGCGGCCTTGTCGTCGGCAGCGGCGATCTGACGGGCATAGTCCTCCATCAGGGCTTTGGCGTCGGCCTTGGCCGCGTCATCCAGCTCAGTGGTGCTGATGAATAGCACATCGGCGGTCATCAGGCCGTGATCCTCCGCCATGGCGGTCAGGTCGCTGTCGCTGGGCCGCATCTCGCCGTCCGCGCCGCAATAGGCGGCATAGAGCCGGTTATACAGAGCGGAGGTGTTCATCAGCTGGTCATACTGGGCCTCGCTGATGCCATTGAGCTTCAGTGCCTTCTCCAGATCCGCGCCATAGGCGTCCTTCTGCGCCTGCAACGCCGCCTGATCCTCCTCCGTCAGGGTCACGTTCACATCCTTGGCCCACTTGCGGATCATCGCCTGCTGAACGGCCTGGGACTCCGCCTGCTCCCGTACATAATCGGCGGCGGTATAGCCCTCGCCCAGCTCCGTGTTCAGATCGGTGATGCCGTAATAGGTCAGCGACTGGGCGGAATAGGAGACCAGATACAGGTACTCCTCGGCAGTGACCGGCTCGCCGTTCACGGTCATGACGGTCTCGGTGCCCTTCAGGCCGCTGGCCTGCTGGATCAGCGGCTTATTGCTGCCCAGCTTCTCCGTCATGATCATACCGGAACAGATCAGCAGCGACGCCGCCAGACCCACCAGAAATCGGATCGTCAGGTGAAAGGTTTCTTTTTTCATGGTTGTTCCTCCTTGTCAGGCGTGCCGCCTGTATTTTCTGTGTGCTGCAATGCCAGCTCCTCCACCAGCTTTCCGGCGGCGGAGAGGGCATCCTCCTTGGGCTGTAAATACAATGTCAGCTTCGGCTGGGCCGCGGCGCTCAGCTGTAAACGCTGGCGATAGGACGCCATGCCGCACACGGCGGCCACGGCGGCGATATCCGGCCGGGGGCCGAAGGAAAACACCAGCTGCGTCCCCCGCTGGGTGATGTCGCAGATACCGGCCTTTGCCGCCGCTGACCGCAGCAGCGCCACATCCAGCAGCGCGCTGACCGCCGGGGGTACGTCGCCGTAGCGATCCAGCAGCTCGTCGGTCAGCTCCGCGGCATCCTCGTTGGTGCGGATGGCGGCGATGCGGCGGTAAAGATCCATCCGCTGCTCCGCCGCAGGCACATAGCGCTCCGGGATATAGGCCGACACCGTGAGGTCGGCGGCGCACTCCGGCGGGATCTCCGCCCGCTTGCCCTGCTGCTCCAGCACCGCGTCGTTCAAAAGCTTCAGGTACATGTCATAGCCCACCGACATCATATAGCCGGACTGCTCCGGTCCCAGCAGGTTGCCCGCGCCCCGGATCTCCAGATCCCGCATGGCGATGCGGAAGCCGCTGCCGAACTCCACATATTCCCGGATGGCGGACAGCCGCTTGCTGGCCACCTCGCTGAGCACCTTGCCGGTGCGGTAGGTGAGATAGGCGTAGGCCCGCCGTCCGGAGCGGCCCACGCGGCCCCGGATCTGGTGCAGCTGGCTCAGCCCCATCCGGTCGGCGTCCTCGATGATGAGGGTATTCACATTGGGGATGTCGATGCCGGTCTCGATAATGGTGGTGCATACCAGCACCTGTATCTCGCCGTCGGCCATTTGCTGCATGACGTGGCTCAGCTCCCGCTCGCCCATCTTGCCGTGGGCGGTGGCGATGGCCGTCTCCTCCCCCAGCAGCTGCCGCAGCCGTCCGGCGGTGTTTTCGATGTTCTCCACACGGTTGTGAAGGTAGTAGACCTGTCCGCCCCGATCCAGCTCCCGGTGGATGGCCTCGGCGATCACGCCCCAGTCGTGCTCCAGCACATAGGTCTGCACCGGCTGGCGATCCTGCGGCGGCTCCTCGATGGTGCTCATGTCCCGGATACCGGACAGGGCCATGTTCAGCGTCCGGGGAATGGGGGTGGCGGACAGGGTCAGGGTGTCCACCTGCCGGGCCCGCTCCCGCAGCTTTTCCTTGTGGGTGACGCCGAAGCGCTGCTCCTCGTCGATGATGAGAAGGCCCAGATCCTTGAACTCCACGCTCTTGTTCAGCAGCTTGTGGGTGCCGATCAGCAGATCGACGCGGCCCGCCTTCACCCGCTCCAGCACCTGCTTGATCTGCTTGGGGGTGCGGAACCGGGACAGCACCTCCACCGTCACCGGGAAGGAGCGGAAGCGGTTCTGGGCGGTGACGTAATGCTGCTGGGCCAGCACGGTGGTGGGCACCAGAATGGCCGCCTGCTTGCCGTCCAGAATACACTTCATCACGGCCCGCAGGGCCACCTCCGTCTTGCCGTAGCCCACGTCGCCGCACAGCAGACGATCCATGGGGGCGGGCTTTTCCATGTCGCCCTTGATCTCCTCGATGGCCCGCAGCTGGTCGCCGGTCTCTTCGTAGTCGAAGGCGTCCTCGAACTCCCGCTGCCACGGGCTGTCGGGCGAAAAGGCGAAGCCCGGCTGCCGCTGCCGCTGGGCGTACAGCTGGATCAGGCCCGCCGCCAGCTCTTTGGCAGCGGCCTTGGCCCGATAGGTGGTCTTGGCCCACTCGGTGCCGCCCAGCTTATTGAGCCTGGCGGGCTTCTCCCCGTCCTCACCGCCGCCAGCACCGATGTATTTGCTGACCAGATCCAGCGATGTGGCCGGTACATACAGGCAGTCGCTTCCGGCGTAGGCGATCTTGATATAGTCCTTTTCCACCCCGTCCACTGGCAGACGCAGCATCTCCACAAAGCGGCCGATGCCGTGGTGGGCATGCACCACCAGATCGCCGGGGGTCAGGTCGGTATAGGATTGCAGCTTCTGGCGATTGCTGTCCTTGACGCGGCGGGCCTTGCCCTTTTTGCCGCTGACGCTCTCCGTCAGCTGACCCTCCGTCAGCACCGCCAGCTTCAGCGACGGCCATTCGCTTCCCGCGCTGACCGCGCCCAGCTGGATGGCCGCCTGTCCCGGCTGAAGCAGCGCACTGCCGTCCAGCGACAGCGCCGCCGTGATGCTCCGGCTCCACAGCAGCTCCTGCATGTTGCGGGCGCGGACCTCGCCGCCGCACAGCACCACCACCCGGTAGCCAGCGGTGAGATAGTGCTCCATATCGCTGGCCGCCGTCTCCAGCGAGCCGCCGTAGGTGCTTAGCTGGCGGGCGGAGATCTGTAGCAGCTCGCCCGGCGGCAGCAGATACCGGCTGGTGGGCAGGCTGTCCATCTGGCACAGGGCGAAGCGGGCCAATCGGGCCGCCGTCTCGCCCTCCGTCAGGGAAAGCTCACCCATGGCCGGGGCCATGAAGCCGTTTTCCGCTGCGGCGGCCACGTCCTCCTTCAGCTGCCACAACCAACCCTTCAGGCCCTCGCTGACCCGTCCGCCCTCGCAGACACAGATCACAGCGTCCTGCGGCAGATAGTCCAGCACCGTGGTCTTTTCCGGGTACACCGCCGCCAGATACCGGTCGCTGCCGCCGGGCGCCATGCCCTGCCGCAGCGCCGCGGCATCACTCTCCAGCTGCCGCAGCAGCGGCTGGGCCTGCTCCTTCTTTTTCAGCCGCTTCCCTGCCGCCTCCAGCGCGGCGGCGGCCTTCTCCGCCGTGTCCGCCCCACGGAAGGGCAGTACCTCTCCGGCGGGCAGCAGCAATGTCTCGTTCAGGTTATGGACACGCCGCTGGGTGGTCACGTCAAACGCGCCCATGGCATCCAGCTCGTCATCCCAGAATTCGCAGCGCACCGGCTGCTCCATGGCGGGAGAGAACACGTCCAGTATCCCGCCCCGCAGGGCGAACTGGCCGGGCCCCTCCACCTGCTGACATCGGACGTAGCCCGCGCGGATCAGCCCCGCCGTCAGCTCCTCCACCGGATAGCTTTCGCCGATTTTCAGGGTAATGGCGGCATCCCGCAGCACATCAGCGGGGATACACCGCTGCACCGCCGCGTCGATGGCAGCCACCACCAGCGGCGCCTGTCCCGACGCCATGGCGTACAGCGCCGCCAGACGCTGATGCTCCCAGCTGCGGCTGGACGCCGCCGAGGGCCGCAATTGCCAGTCACGGCGCCGCAGCAGCGTCACCTGGCGGCCCGTCAGGGCGCGGAGATCGCCGCACAGGCGGAGGGCCTCCGTCTCGTCGCCGCACAGCGCCAGCATGGGGCGGCCCGTCTCCTGACAGATGGCGGCCGCCAGCATGGCGCGATGGACGGGAGATACGCCGGTGACCAGCGGCTTATCGCCCCGCAGGGTGCTGTCCAGCAGCGCGCGGGCCTCGGGCATTTGCAATAATTCTTTCAGCAGACCGTTCATATCTCCCCTCCTTTCTTGATAGCTGGCGCATCCGCGTCTATGATTTCGTAGGGGCCGATGCCCACATCGGCCCGCGAATGACGTGCTGCAATAGCTTACCGAGCGGGTCGATGTGGGCATCGACCCCTACAATGTGATACGTTGCTTCGCACTATTTACCCGTTGAACTTGTTCATGGCCTTGTCGGGGCCTTCCTTCATCAGGCACAGGGCCGCGTTGGCGGCACGGTCCAGCGTTTCGCGCAGCAGCTTGGCCTCGTCGCCCTTGGGCTTGCCGATGACCCAGTCGATCATCTCGTGATCCGGATGCTCCGGCATGCCCACCCCCACCTTGATGCGTGGGAACTGATCGGTGCCCAGATGGGCGATGATGTTCTTCAGGCCGTTATGGCCGCCGGCGCTGCCGCCCTTGCGGATGCGCAGCTTGCCCACCGGCAACGACACATCGTCGGAGATCACCACCACATGATCCGCCGGGACTTTATAGAACCGGGCGGCCTCCCCCACCGATTCGCCGGAGAGGTTCATATAGGTCTGGGGCTTCATCACCAGTATTTTATTGCCGTCCTTCTCAAAAATACCCGTCCACGCCTTGAAGCGCAGCTTGGGCAGGGTGAATTTTTCCTGTTCCATCAGGCTGTCCAGCGCCAGCCAGCCCATGTTGTGGCGGGTGCTCTCGTACTGCTTGCCGGGATTGCCCAGCCCCACCAGTATCCAGTTGACGCCGCCGCTCTGGTTGCGATTGAAAAACAAGGCGCGTCCCTCCCTTGTATACAGTATGCTCCCCCGTGAAGAATAGGGGAACTGCGATGCGCAGTTCCCCTATTATAGCACGGTTTTTTCGGTTTGAAAAGCGAATTCTCAGTTGAACAGCTTGGCGATGGAGATCTCCTGATAGATGCGCTCGATTGCCTCGGCAAACATGGGAGCCACGGACAGATACTTGATCTTGTCGCAGCCCTTGCCCATCTCCTCGGGGATGGTGTTCAGCAGGGCCATCTCCTTGATGACGCTGTTGTTGATACGCTCCAGAGCGGGGCCGGACAGGACGCCGTGGCTGGCGCAGGCGTACACACTGTTGGCGCCGCCCACCTCCACGATGGCCTTGGCGGCGTTGCAGATGCTGCCGGCGGTGTCCACCATGTCGTCAAAGAGGATGCAGTCCTTGCCTTCCACGTCGCCGATCACGTTCATGACCTCACACTGGTTGGCCTTCTGGCGGCGCTTGTCCACGATGGCCAGGTTCATGTGCAGCTTCTGGGCGAAGGTGCGGGCGCGGGCCACGCTGCCCACGTCGGGGGACACCACCACCATATTCTCGCACTTCTCGCCGAACTTCTTGGCGTAGTAGTCCACGAACACGGGGTTGCCCAGCAGGTTATCCACGGGGATATCAAAGAAGCCCTGGATCTGGCTGGCGTGCAGGTCCATGGTCAGCACGCGGTCGGCGCCGGCGGCGGTCAGCATATTGGCCACCAGCTTGGCGGAGATGGGATCGCGGCTCTTGGCCTTGCGATCCTGGCGGGCATAGCCGAAGTAGGGGATCACCGCGGTGACGCGGCCGGCGCTGGCGCGCTTGCAGGCATCGATCATGATCAGCAGCTCCATCAGGCTGTCATTGACAGGCTTGCAGGTGGAGTTGATCAGGAACACGTCGCTGCCGCGGACAGTCTCGTACAGGGAGACGCTGGCCTCGCCGTCAGCGAAGCTCTTGACCTCTGCCTCGCCCAGCTTGGTGCCGATGATCTTGCAGATCTCCTGTGCCAGAGCGGGATTGGCGTTGCCGGTGAAAATTTTGATGTCCTTGCCGTGAGAAATCATGGTAAAACATCCTCTCTTTCTGTTTATTTTTTATGTAAATTTTTACTTTTTCTTGTTCTTGAAGAACCGGGCGGCCCAGCCGGGCTTGTTCTCCTGCCGTGCGCGGGCCACAGCCAGCGCACCGGCGGGCACATCCTTGTCGATGGTGGAGCCCGCGGCGGTGTACGCCCCGTCCCCGATGGTGACGGGAGCGATCAGGTTGGTGTTGCAGCCCAGGAACACATCGTCCCCCACGGTGCAGCGGAACTTATGCAAGCCGTTATAGTTGGTGGTGACGGTGCCGCAGCCGAAGTTGACCCGCTTGCCGATGTCGCTGTCGCCCACATAGGTAAGGTGGCTGACCTTGGTACCCTCGTCCAGCTTGGAATTCTTCAGCTCCACGAAATCACCGATACGGCAGTGGTCGCCCACGGTGCAGCCGGGCCGCACATAGGCGAAGGGCCCCACGGTGGTGTGGCTGCCGATGATGCTCTCGTTCAGCTGGCTGGCGTTGACGGTGGTATCCTCGCCCACCACACAGTCACGGATCATGGCATTGGGGCCGATCTCACAGTCTCTGCCGATAACGGTACAGCCCCGCAGGATCGTACCCGGCAGCAGCGTCACGCCCGGTGCCACGGCGCAGCGGGGGTCCACATAGGTATTATCGGGGTCGATGACGGTAACGCCGTTCACGGCCAGCCGCCGCATCAGCAGTTCCCGTGCGGCGGGCATGGCCGCCTGCAATCGGGCGGCGTCGGTCACCGGCAGAAAGGACGGTGCGCAATCCGGGCTCTGCCACAGCTGGCGGACACTTCCGGCCTCTGCCGGGCAGTCGTCCAGCGTCAGGTCCTCCGCCAGACGGACACGCAGCACGTCCGCGTCAGCGGTATAGACAGCGCGGTTTTCCTGGCCCCACACCGGCACCACCGCTCCGGGAACCACGATCACATCTCCCCCGGCGGCATCCAGTGCTTCCTCCGCGGTGCCGTAGAAGGTCACGCCGGGGATCTCTTTCAGGGTCTCAGCGGCTTCCTCCCGCCAATTTTCGTCACAGACAACAAAAAACCGCCCGACGCCGCAGGGCAATAACTCCTGACATACCCACCGGACAACGGGGCAAAAGAGTATTGTATGCAGCATCAGCGGTTTGATAGCGGTATCAGCGCCGGCACCGCCGGCGCGAAGATCAATGATCGCCAGATTGTGATCCATTGGAAAACACCCCCTGAAAAGAGCGCCAGCACGCTTCTAGCATTTCTTCTAATGGATAGTATAACATATTCTGCGGGAAAATCCAGTCTTTTCACGCAGAAAATCCACCAAGATTTTTTGCCCGTTATGGGTAAAAATGGCGGAAAAGCACGAATTCCCTGTTTTCCCGAGAAATCGACGTTCAAAACGAATATTTTAATGAGAAAAACGTCCTTTTTAACAATTTTGATGTTGAATTTCAGAAAGAATTGTTTTATACTAGGCAAGGTTTTTTGAACATGCGAGGTGGGATTCATATGCTGAACATCGTTTTGGTGGAACCGGAGATCCCACAGAACTGCGGCAACATCGCCCGCACCTGCGCCGCCACCGGCAGCCGTCTGCATCTGGTCCGCCCGCTGGGCTTCGATATTTCCGACCGGGCCGTGAAGCGGGCCGGGCTGGACTACTGGCATCTGGTGGAGGTGCGGGACTATGACGGGCTGGACGATCTCTTCCGCCGTCATCCCGAGGCGCTGGCCGATCTGTGGCTGGCCACCACCAAAGCCCCGCAGGACTATACCGGGGCCCGGTTCTCTCCCGACTGCTGGCTGTTCTTCGGCAAGGAGACGGCGGGACTGCCGGAGGACTTCCGCATGGCCCACTATGACCGGTGCATCCGGCTGCCCATGCGCAGCGACGCCCGCAGCCTGAACCTCAGTAATTCTGTTGCCATCCTCACCTATGAGGCGCTGCGTCAGAACGGCTTTCCCGGCCTGACGGGCATGGGCGAGATGGCGGAACGATAACAACACGCTTGTAAAGGAGACGTGAACGATGAACTACAACAAGAAAACCATCATGGACGTGGACGTGGCGGGCAAGAAGATCCTGCTGCGCTGCGACTTCAACGTGCCTCAGGACAAGGCCACCGGCGAGATCACCAGTGACAAGCGCATCGTGGCGGCGCTGCCCACCATCCGCTATCTGCTGGACAAGGGCGCGGCGGTCATCGCCTGCTCCCATCTAGGCAAGCCCAAGGGCGAGTGGAAGGAAAAGCTGAGCCTTGCCCCCGTGGCAAAACGTCTCAGTGAACTGCTGGGCCAGGAGGTCATTTTCGCCAGGGATATCGTGGGCGAGGACGCCAAGACCAAGGCCGCGGCCCTGAAGGGCGGCGAGATCATGCTGCTGGAGAACCTGCGCTTCGACATCCGCGAGGAGAAGAACGATCCCTCCTTCTCCAAGGAGCTGGCCTCCATGGCGGAGCTGTATGTGTCCGATGCCTTCGGCACCGTGCACCGCGCCCACGCCTCCACCGCCGGTGTGGCGGCCTTCCTGCCCGCCGTGTCCGGCCTGCTGGTGGCCAAGGAGCTGGAGATCATGGGCAAGGCGCTGGACGATCCAAAGCGGCCCTTCGTGGCGGTGCTGGGCGGCGCCAAGATCAGCGACAAACTGGGCGTGATCCGCAATCTGCTGGATAAGGCCGACACCATCATCATCGGCGGCGGCATGGCCTACACCTTTGCCAAGGCCCAGGGCGGCGAGATCGGCAAGAGCCTGTGTGAGAATGACAAGCTGGACTATGCGCTGGAGATGATCGAAAAGGCCAGAAAGAACGGCGTGAAGCTGCTGCTGCCCACCGACACCGTGGCCGCCGACAGCTTCTCCAACGACGCCAACCGCATGGTGGTCAGCACCATGGACATTCCCGTCGACTATGAGGGCATGGACATCGGCCCCGCCACCACCAAGGTCTTCTGCGACGCTGTGAAGGGCGCGGGCACCGTGGTGTGGAACGGCCCCATGGGCGTGTTTGAGTTCGAGAATTTTGCCGCCGGCACCCGTGCCATGGCCCAGGCCCTGGCCGACAGCGGCGCTGTCACCATCGTGGGCGGCGGCGACAGCGCGGCGGCCGTGGAGCAGATGGGCTTTGCCGACAAGATCACCCACATCTCCACCGGCGGCGGCGCGTCTCTGGAATTCCTGGAGGGTCTGGAGCTGCCCGGTGTGGCATGCCTGCTGGATAAGTAAGTTATCCGCCGGTTCCGCGACCGTCGTGCCATCCGCCTCCCGGCCACTATCGTGTCCGTCAGGCGGGGCACTTCCTCGAGATCGCCTTGCTTTATCCGCCACCGGCGGTGCAGCGGCGATCTCCCACCGGCGGCGGCGCGTCTCTGGAATTCCTGGAGGGTCTGGAGCTGCCCGGTGTGGCATGCCTTTTAGATAAATAAAAATCGCAACCTTTACGATCATTGAATATAAATTTAGAGGAGCTTAGAAAAAACATGAATCGCAGATATCGCAAGACCATTATCGCCGGCAACTGGAAGATGAACATGACTGCCAGCGAGACCAAGAAGTTTGCCGAAGAACTGAAAGCCATCATGCCCAAGGCCAAGTGGTGCGACGTGGTGGTGTGCGTTCCCTCCGTGAACATCTCCACCGCCATCCGCGCCTTCAAGGATCTGCGGGTGTCCGTGGGCGCCGAGAACGTGTTCTATGAGAAGTCCGGTGCCTACACCGGTGAGGTGTCCGCCGAGATGCTGAAGGATCTGGGCGTGAAGTACGTCATCATCGGTCACTCCGAGCGCCGCCAGTACTTCGGCGAGACCGATCTCACCGTCAACAAGAAGGCGCTGGCCGCGCTGGACGCGGGCCTGCACCCCATCATCTGCGTGGGCGAGACGCTGGAGCAGCGTGAGCTGGGCATCACCATGGAGCTGATCGCCCTGCAGGTAAAGTCCGCGCTGGCCGGTGTTCCTGCCGAGAAGCTGCGCAAGTGCGTCATCGCCTATGAGCCGGTATGGGCCATCGGCACCGGCAAGACCGCCACCGCCGAGCAGGCCGCCGAGGTCTGCACCTTCATCCGCACCACCGTGCGCCACCTGTACGGCGCCCGCATCGCCCGCTCCATCACCATCCAGTACGGCGGCTCCATGAAGCCCTCCAACGCGGCGGAGCTGCTGGGTCAGAGCGATATCGACGGCGGTCTGATCGGCGGCGCCAGCCTGAAGCCCGCCGAATTTGTGGAGATCATCAACGCTGCCAATCAGGACTGACATACCGCGAGAAAGGAAGGTTCTGTCATGAACAAGACACCGACTACGCTGATCATCATGGACGGTTTCGGCCTGGCTCCCGCCAGCGACGACAACGCCGTAACGCTGGCCAACACGCCGGTGCTTGACCGGCTGTTCAAGGAATACGCCCACACCACCCTGTCCGCCAGCGGACTGGACGTGGGTCTGCCCGCCGGGCAGATGGGCAACAGCGAGGTGGGCCACACCAACATCGGCGGAGGCCGCGTGGTGTTCCAGGATCTGCCCCGCATCAGCCGCGCCATCGAGGACGGCAGCTTTTTCAAGAACGAGGCCTACAACAAGGCCATGGACGACTGCCTGAAAAACGACAGCAGCCTGCACCTGTACGGCCTGCTGTCCGATGGCGGCGTACACTCCCACATCGACCACCTTTTCGCCCTGCTGCAAATGGCCAAGGACAAGGGCCTGACCAAGGTGTATGTCCACTGCTTCCTGGACGGGCGGGACGTGTCCCCCACCAGCGGCAAGGGCTTCGTGCAGGAGCTGCAGGATAAGTGCGCCCAGCTCGGCGTGGGCAAGATCGCCACGGTGATGGGCCGCTACTACGCCATGGACCGCGACAAGCGCTGGGAGCGCGTGCAGATGGCTTATGACGCCATGGTCTACGGTGAGGGCGTGCAGAACCCCGATCCCGTGGACGCCGTGGCCAAGTCCTACGCCAATGGCGTCACCGACGAGTTCGTGGAGCCTGTAGTTTGCGACAAGGAGGGTACCATCGGTGACAACGACAGCGTCATCTTCTTCAACTACCGTCCCGACCGCGCCCGTGAGATCACCCGCGCCATTGTGGATCCCGATTTTGACGGCTTCCAGCGGGAGTTCTTCCCCACCACCTATGTGTGCAACACCGAGTATGACGCCTCCATGCCCAATGTGCTGGTGGCATGGCCCCGTGTGGCGGTGAAGAACGGTCTGGGCGAGTACCTCAGCAGCATGGGCATGACCCAGCTGCGCATTGCCGAGACGGAGAAGTACGCCCACGTCACCTTCTTCTTCAACGGCGGCGTAGAAAAGCAGTACCCCGGCGAGGATCGGGTGCTGGTGCCCTCCCCCAAGGTGGCCACCTACGACCTCCAGCCGGAAATGAGCGCCTTTGAGGTGTGCGACAAGTGCGTGGAGCGCATCGAGTCCGGCGCGTATGACGTGATCATCCTGAACTTCGCCAACTGCGACATGGTGGGCCACACCGGCGTGCTGGAGGCCGCCATCAAGGCGGTAGAGACCGTGGACACCTGTGTGGGCAAGGTTGTGGATGCCACGGTGAAAATGGGCGGCATCGCCATGATCACCGCCGACCACGGCAACGCCGAGGATATGAAGCAGCCCGACGGCAGCCCCATGACCGCCCACACCACCAATCTGGTGCCCTTCATCCTGTGCGGCGCTGGCAGCGAGCTGCGCACCGGCCGTCTGGCCGACATCGCCCCCACCATTCTGGACGTGCTGGGTCTGGCCTGCCCGCCGGAGATGGATGGACGGACGCTGATCGTAAGATAACTGGCGAAAAGTCTTGCGACTTTTCTGCCAAAAGGTTTGCGGCCGACCGCGCGCGTCCTTCGGACACACTTGCGGCCGAGAAGAATTTTTCTGACGCACATGTCGTCAGAAAAATGATTGCATTTTTTCGCGGCGTCCGCGCCGCGAACTCTTCGAGGCTTTTGTAGGGGCGGACGACTCTGTCCGCCCCTCAATATACCACAACACCATTTCATCATTCCCTCAACTCAGGAGGAACCACATACATGAATATCACCGTCATCGGCTGCGGGCGCTGGGGCTCGCTGATCACATGGTATCTGGACCGCACCGGTCATCACGTCACGCTGTACGGCCGCTCCGGCTCCGCCCGGATGCAGCGGTTTCTGGAAACGCGCAGCAATGACCTGCTGACGCTGCCGGAATCCATCACGCTGTCCACCGACCTCTCCTGCGTGAAGGACGCAGAGGTCATTATCATCTCCATCGGCTCCCAGAGCCTGCGGGGCCTGATGGAGGAGCTGCGGGCCATGACGCCGCGGGACAAGATCTTCACGCTGTGCATGAAGGGTCTGGAGATCGGCACCGGCGAGCGGCTGAGCCAGGTGGCCCGGGAGTATCTGGACGATTCCAACGCCATCGCCGTGTGGCTGGGGCCGGGCCATGTGCAGGAGTTCTACCGCGGCGTACCCAACTGCATGGTCATTGACAGCGAGGATCAGCAGGTCAAGCAGCGGCTGGTGAAGGAATTCTCCAGCGATCTGATCCGCTTCTACTACGGCAACGACCTGCTGGGCAACGAGGTGGGCGCGGCGGCCAAGAACGTGGTGGGCATTGCCGCCGGTTTTCTGGACGGCGCGGGACTGGTGACGCTGAAGGGCGCGCTGATGAGCCGCGGCACCCGCGAGGTGGCCCGTCTCATCAAGGCCATGGGCGGCAACGAGCTGTCCGCCTACGGACTGTGCCATCTGGGCGACTATGAGGCCACGGTGTTCTCCCCTTACAGCCACAACCGGCAGTTCGGTGAGTGCTTCGTGCAGGGCAAGCCCTACACCCAGCTGGCCGAGGGCTACTATACCGTCAAGGCGCTGGTGCAGCTGGGAAAGCAGTACGGCGTGGAGCTGCCCATCTGCCAGGCGGTGTATCACATCCTCTACGAAAACGGCGATCCCCACGAGGCCATCCGCATGCTGATGGGCCGTGACCTGAAGGGCGAATTCGATAGCTGAAAGCACTCCTTTCACCAAATTCTGTAAAAATGTATAAAATGACCTTTGTTCGTCCAAAATAGGCGGCAGAGGTCATTTTTTCATTCCGGCCGGCCGCCGGCCGTAACAGGCGGCCATCGGAGACGCCTCCGGTGAAAGGAGAAGTTATGGAATTTATGAAACAGCACCGCCGCGCCCTTTACATCGCGCTGGCGCTGTGCGTGGTGGCCGCCGGTGTAACGGGGTATCTGGTAACGCACCGTGAAGCGCCTGCCCAGCAGGCCTCCTCCAACCAGCCTGTCACCCAGGCGAAGCCCCCGGTGGTAACGCCGGTAAAGCCTGACCTGCCCGCGCAGGAGGAGCCGGAGGAGGAAGAACCGCCCGTAGAGGCCGCGGCCCAGCTGCTGCCCCAGGTAGTGTCTCCGCTGGACGGCACCACGGTGACGGTGTTCAGCATGTCGGAGCTTTTGTATGACGAGACCATGGCCGACTGGCGCACCCATGAGGGGCTGGACATTCAGGCGGCTGAGGGTGACGCGGTGAAAACCGCCGCCGCGGGCGAGGTGACCTCCGTCACCCAGGATGAGCTGATGGGCACCACCGTGTGCATCACCCACAGCGGCGGCTACGTCACCAAGTACAGCAGTTTGCAGGAAAATCCTCCCATCAGTCAGGGCCAGCAGCTGGCCGCCGGTGACATCGTGGGCTACGTGGGCACTGCCGCCGCCGAGGCCAGCATGGGCCCCCACCTGCACTTCTCCGTGGAGAAGGACGGCACGCTGATCGATCCCAAGGAGTATGTAAAATAAAAAACTGGCATGAAATCTTCGATTTCATTGCCAAAAGGCTTACGGCCGGCTGCGCGCGTCCTTCGGACACACTGGCGGCCGAGAAGAATTTTTCTGACGCACATGTCGTCAGAAAAATGATTTGATTTCTTTGCGCTGTGCGCAGCGCGAACTCTGCGAGGCATTATTTCTGTCAAAAAAGCAGCCGTTTGTAAAAAACGGCTGCTTTTTTGCGAAAACCGGGAACTTTTTCCTTTCCGCCAGCGTCACATAAGCAGGAAGATCCCAAAATGAAGGAGGTTTTTGCTTATGAAACGTATTACTACTCTCTTGCTGACGCTGGTATTGGTCCTGCTGCTGGCAGGCTGCGGCGGTAAAGCCGCCAGTAACAACGCCATACAAGCCGCAGTCAGTGAAAGCGGCGGCTACTGGAACACCGCCGCCGACGCGGACTACAACATGGACTACGCTGCCGAGGAGCCGGGCGCTTCAGCGTATGACGACAGCAAGGAGCAGTCCGACAAGCCCGCTAAGCGCATCTACACCGGCTATATGGAGATGCAGACCCTGGACTTTGACGCCGCCAGCAGCGGCATCGATGCGCTGGTAGAGGAGCTGGGCGGCTATTTCCAGCAGAGCAGCACCTCCAACCGCAGCAGCGGCTACCGCTACGGCAGCTACATCATCCGCGTTCCGGCAGAGCAGTTCGAGACCTTCTTCCAGAAGGCCGGTGCGCTGTGCCATGTGACCTATTCCAACGCCAACACCGACGATGTGTCTGAAAGCTACTATGACACCGAGGCCCGGCTGGAGACGGCCCGTATCAAGCTGGATCGGCTGCAGGAGCTGCTGGCCAAGGCCACCAGCATGGAGGACATCATCACCATCGAAAGCGCCATCTCCGAGACGGAGTGGGATATTGAGAACCTCAGCGGCACGCTGCGGCACTATGACGCGCTGGTGGACTACGCCACTATTGACGTGGAGCTCAGCGAGGTCTATAAGCTGTCCGGGCAGGACGAGGCCGTCACCACCTTCGGCGGGCGGCTGGGCCAGTCCTTCGTCAACGGTCTGAAGGCCGTGGGCAATGCGCTGGAGGACTTCGCCGTATGGCTGGCGTACAGCTGGTTCTGGCTGCTGGTGATCGCGGCGGTGATCGTGGTGGTCGTGCGCATTGTCCGCCGCAAGAGCGGCGGGAAGAAGTTCTCCCTGAAGCGGAAAAAAGCAAAGACCGAGGACACGGAGCCCAAGGAATAACATAAAAAGATGACCAGTTCTGTCATTCCGAGGAGCGAAGCGACGTGGGAATCCGTCTCAGCTTCCACCGTAGTGTCAAAAGTACGGATTGCCACGTCAGTCTGCCGACTGGCCCGCAATGACGGTTTTTCAGCAACCATAAAAAATGACCGGCGCTGCCGGTCATTTTTTATGCTTATTTTTCCGCTTTCCGCTGGAAGAACTTCACGATCTCCACGATGGGGATCACGCAGAAGGCCAGCGCCAGCGCCACCAGATACTCGTTCCACTCCACGCTGGTAAAGTCGAAGGCGGCGGCGATGAAGGGCACCTCACACACCAGGGTGGTGGCCAGCAGGCTGCCGATGGCGGCGAAGGTCATCATCTTATTGCGGGTGCGGAGCTTCAGGATGCTGCCCCGCTGGGAGCGCATATTCAGGCTGTGGAAGATCTCCGCCATGGACATGGTGACGAAGGCCATGGTGGTGCCGTCGGGGCTGAGGCCGTTTGCGGGGATCTCCCACACGCCGGACTCCATGAAGTGGCCGATGAAGAAGGCGGCAATGGTCAGCGCCGAGATCACAAGGCCCTGATAGGCCACGTCCACGCCCATGCCTCCGGCGAAGATACCGGCCTTGGCGTCACGGGGACGGCGGCGCATGATGGCAGGCTCCGCCTCCTCCATGCCCAGCGCCAGCGCCGGGAAGCAGTCGGTCACCAGATTGATCCACAGCAGGTGCACCGGCTCCAGAATGGTGAAGCCCAGCAGCGTGGCCGCGAAGATGGAGATGACCTCGCTCATGTTGGAGGACAGCAGGAACTGGATGGCCTTGCGGATGTTGTCATAGATGCGGCGGCCCTCCTCCACCGCGCCCACGATGGTGGCAAAGTTATCGTCGGCCAGCACCATATCCGCCACATTCTTGGTAACGTCGGTGCCGGTGATGCCCATGCCCACGCCGATGTCGGCGGACTTAATGGAGGGCGCGTCGTTGACGCCGTCGCCGGTCATGGCGGTGACATATCCGGCATTGCGCCATGCGTTGACGATGCGGGTCTTATGCTCCGGCTGCACGCGGGCGTACACGGCGATGTGAGGATATTCCTTCTCGAACTCCTCGTCGCTCATGGCGCTGAGCTGCGCACCGGTGATGGCCTTTTTGTCCTCGGTGAGGATACCCAGCTCCCTGGCGATGGCCACGGCGGTATCGATATGGTCGCCGGTGATCATGATGGGCCGGATGCCTGCCTGACGGCACTCCTCGATGGCTGCCTTTACCTCCGGGCGCACCGGATCGATCATGCCCGCCAGGCCTAAGAAGCACAGGTCATGCTCCAGATCGTCGGCCTCGAAGGAAGTCGGCTCGGTCTCATAGGTGCGCTGGGCAGCAGCCAGCACGCGGAGGGCCCTGTCGGCCATGGCCTTGTTGGCGGCCAGGATCTCGGCACGTTTTTCCTCCGTCATGGGACGCGCCACGCCGTTGTCCCAGTAGCTGGTGCAACGCTCCAACACCACGTCGGGGCCGCCCTTGGTGAACTGGACATAGCCGTTCTCCGCCTTATGAACGGTGGACATCATCTTGCGGCCGGAGTCAAAGGGCGCTTCGCCCACACGGGGCAGTTCGTTCTGCAGTCGGGGCTTGGGCAGGCCGCACTTGGCGCTCCACGCCACCAGCGCCGCCTCGGTAGGCTCGCCGTTGACGGCGCCGTCCTCCGCCAGCACGGCGTCGGAGCACAGGGCCATGGCGGTGGCGGTGCGGTCACGGTCGGTGCCGTAATCGTCCACCACGGTCATTTTATTCTGGGTCAGGGTGCCGGTCTTGTCGGAACAGATGATCTGGGCGCAGCCCAGGGTCTCCACCGCGGTCAGGCGGCGGATGATGGCGCTGCGCTTGGACATATTGGTGACGCCGATGCTCAGCACCACTGTCACCACGGCGGCAAGGCCCTCCGGGATGGCGGCCACCGCCAGCGACACGGCGATCATGAAGGAGTGCATCACCACATCCAGCGTGAACGCACCGGCCCGCAGCAGCTGCACGCCGAAGATCAGCACGCAGATCACCAGCACCAGCTTGGTGAGGATGCCGGACAGCTGAGTCAGCTTGATCTGCAGGGGTGTCTGACCCTCCTTGGCGTTGGCCAGCGCGTCAGCGATCTTGCCCATCTCGGTATCCATACCGGTCTGGGTCACCACCATGCGGCCGCGGCCATACACCACGGTGGAGCCCATGTAGACCATGTTCTTCCGGTCGCCCAGGGGCACGTCGTTGGCGTTGTCCCGCAGGTGGATCAGATCGATGAACTTGGTGACGGGAACGGACTCACCGGTCAGGGCGGCCTCCTCCACCTTCATGCTGGCGCTCTCCAGTACGCGGCCATCCGCCGGGATGGCGTCGCCTGCCTCCAGCAGCACCACGTCGCCCACCACCAGCTCCTCGCTGCGGATGGTGACGGTCTGGCCGTCACGCAGTACCTTGCTGGTGGCGGCAGCCATCTGCTGCAAGGCCTCGATGGCCTTTTCCGCCTTGCTCTCCTGATACACGCCCAGCACGGCGTTGACGATGACCACAAACAGGATGATGATCACGTCGGCAAAGCTCTCGTTCTCCACCACCGCCAGCACGGCGCTGATGGCGGCGGCGGCCAGCAGGATGATGATCATGGGATCGGCCATCTGCTGGAAGAACCGCTTGATGAGGGAGTCCTTCTTGGCCTCCGCCAACTTGTTTTTGCCGTTTTTGGCAAGGCGCTCCGCTGCCTCCGCGGCGGTCAGGCCGCTGTCACGGGAGTCCACATCCCGCAGCACGGCGTCCGCTTGTTCCAGATAATGCTTCATATTGCCCTTCCTCCTGAATACGGGTAGTTTGCCCGATATACACAAAAAAGCGAGCCTCCATGCGCAGATTTAGAACTGCACATGAGTCTCGCTGTCTAAGGTTAAGCCAGGCGTTGCCGCCATGCATGTTGACTTAACTCGCACCCAAAGGTGCGCAACTACTCCCCCATGAAATACACAGGTTTTGAATTGTATGGTGTAGTATAGCAAATCTTTTTCCGAATTGCAAGGGAAAACTGCGGTTTTTTACACAAAACCGCAGTTTCTTTTCATGAAGATGCAGTCTCAGTCCGCCCGTTGGCACCGCACCGTCACGCGGGACGCGCCGCCGTAGGTGCAGGTAAACAGCGTCAGGTCGAAGTTCCCCGCCGTCATTTCCTCCACCGCGTCCGGCGGAAGCTCCGCCACCTCCGCCACCTGATACTGCCAGACATGCCCGTTCATATCCGCGAAGCTGACGCTGTCGCCCGCCGTCAGGGCGGACAGCTTTCCGAAGTGGCGGGAGTAGTTGTGGGCGCAGATCACCAGATCATCCGTGGCGGTGGAGCCGGAATAGCGGCACGGCGCGATCTTCAGCCGGTCATAGTCCCATTCCTCCATCACCGGCAGCTCCAGCCCCAGGGCGGGAATGGACAGATAGCCCACATAGCCGTAGCCATCCACCTCCTGCTCCGGCATCAGCTCGCCGGAGGGCTCCACTGTGCCGACGGCCGCCTTGACCTGGGGCAGCACCTCCGCCGCCGCCTGATCCGCGCGGGCATCCTCCTGCCGGTTATGCAGCACGAAGGCCAGCGCCCCCGCCAGCAGCACCACGCCCAGCGCCATGCAGACCACACCCAGCTTACGTCTCATGGCGCTTCTTCCTCTGGCCGAAGCACAGCCACCAGCCCAGGGCGAACAGCACCAGCCCCGTGCCTGCCAGCACCGGCACCGGCCAGTTCAGCTGCCCCGTCTGCGGCAGGCGGTTGCCGGGCTTATCTGGCGTGCTCGGCTTATCCGGCGTATTGGGGTTGCTCGGCTCCGGCGTGGGCTTGAACTTCCCCGCCGCGTCGATGTCATAGCGGTAATGGCCGTCCTCGTTCATAGGCACCGACACCAGGAACGGCGACAGCGGCTCATAGCCGGAACACCGCTGGGTCTGCACCACCAGATACAGCCCCGGCGTCACCTGAGAGAACACCGCCTTGCCGCCGCTGTTCTTCGCGCTGGCCACAGGCTTGATCTTCTGGGAATCGGCATAGTCCTTCAGCTTCTGGGCCAGTGCCGCGTCCAGCTTGTCCAGCGAACCGGAGAACGCGGAGAACCCCGTTCCCGCGGTGCTGAAGCTGTAATCGCCGTCCTTTTCCGTCACGGTGCCCACCCGGTACAGGGCGAAGCTGCCGCCGGACAGGGCCTTGCCGTCATATTGCAGCGTCAGGGTGATGGAGCCGGTCTTTTTCAGATCCGGCACCTCGTGCGCCCAGGCCGGTACCACCGCCGCCCACAGCAGGGCAGCGCACAGCACCGGCAGTATGAGTTTGTTCAGAAAACGCCTCATGCGCGTTCCCTCCTCACCTTATCTTTATCATCTTTACCGTTTTTTTCGTGTGGATATCAGCAGCGCCGCCAGCAGTCCCAGCAGGATCGGCACAGCCACGATGGGCGCCACCAGCACCGGGTCCACCTGCATGGCGTCCGCCGTGACCCGGACGGTGTCCGCGTCCGGCTGGTTTTCGATGCGGTGGCCCCGCACCAGCAGCCGGTGGGTATTGATGCCGTAGGGGGTGCAGGTGACCAGCGTACACAGGTCCTCCCCCTCCTGGATCTTCAGGGCGTCCACTTCCTCCGGCAGCACGATCAGGATCTGATCCACCCCATAGGTCAGCGTCTCGCCCAGGGTCTGGAGCAGGAAGGTATCCCCCTCCGCCAGCTCGTCCAGCCGGGTGAACAGCTTGGCGCTGGGCAGACCCCGGTGGGCCGACAGCACACAGTGGGTGCTTGCGCCGCCCACCGGCAGGGAGCTTCCGGCCAGGTGGCCCACGGCGATCTGCAAGACCGCCTCGTTGGTGCCGTGATAAATGGGCAGCGAGCATTTGATCTTCGGGATCTCGATATACGCCATGATACCGGTACCCGTCACATCCAGCTGGGCCTCATAGTCCGCCTGCTCCTGGGGGGACAGCGTCAGGCTCTGCCCGTTCTGGGCCAGCCGGGCGTTATAGGCGATGGCGTCCGTCCGCAGCCGCTCATAGGTGTCGTCGTCCAGCTCCGCCGCCGCCTGTGCGTAGGAGGCGATGGCCCGGGACTGGTGGAAGGAATTCCAGTAGTCGCTGACGGTGGGATACAGCAGCAAAGAGAGCCCTGCCAGAAAGACCAGTATTAAAATGACCGTAGGCAATTGCTTCTTCATGACAGCGTCCTCTTTGCCGCCGTACCCGGAGGGGGCGCGTTCCCCCTCCGGCGCACAGCGTGTAAAATCAAATTACTTGTCGGACTTGCCCATCCGTTTTCTGGTGATCAGCACCACCGCGGCGCCGATGACCAGCACAGAGCCCACCACATAGAAGATGGTGGTGCCGATGCCGCCGGTGGAGGGCAGCGTAGAACCGGCCTTGTTCTCAATGTTGGTGGAAAGATTAGTAGATGCCGCGCCATCATTGATGCTTACCGTGGGGCTGTCACTTGCCAATTGGGAACCGTCCGCATTGTATGCCGCAGTAATAGTGAACTTCACAGGGACCTTCAACTGGTTGTAGCCCACAGGCGCCTTCGTCTCGTACAGATAGTAGTCAGTAGCATCGTCCAGTCCCTTGATGGTCACGGCACCGGCCTCAATGACATAGGTAATATTCTCAGCTGTATCATTAGCGGTAGCAATACGATAGCCGTCCTGAATCTTTACCAAACCGATCAGATCAGTCGTAACGGTGGGAACACCATCCTCGCCACATTCCAAATCAGCAACATTGAGATTGCCGCTCTTGGACAGCACGAACTTTGCACCGGTCAGGGCCTTATTATTCTCATCAACCTTGTTGATTTTCATCTTGAATGTCCAGTCATATACCTTGCTGGGAGGCGTAGTCGCCTTATCTTCGCTGTTGTTGGGGTTGTTGCTGTACTCCAGCTTTGCTTCATTCGTGTTATTAGCAGATTTAACCTCCGCATTGCTGTTCAGTACGCCGGTGTAGTAGGTGTAAAGCTCGTCACTCTTCGCCATCTTTCCATCGGCAACCGCCTTGATGATGTCAATCGTCACCGTGAATGTGTTGCCGCTTGCAGAGACGGTATAATAATCGGTGCTCAGCACATCCGTATCCTTGACCTTGATAGTCACATCAGCAGCGCTCTTCACATTGGAAGTCAGACCATTAGACATGGTATCGCGAATGATGTAAGTATAGCTGGTGTAGTTGCTGGTGTCCGGCACAGTGCTGATGGTGCGGAACTCCACAGTATCACCGATCTGGTTGTCGCCCACAACACCCCATGTTTCACCGTCATTATGCTTGATTTTCTTGTTCAGTGTCGGCTTGTCGCCCTTCGGCGCAGCTTCCACATTGTCTACCACTCTCATGATGTACGCGGTATAGAAATCGTCCTTGTTGGCCAGAGAATTATCCTTATCCTTCACCAGATAGTAACCAGCCGCCAGGCCGGAAATAACGTACTTGCCATCTGTCTGTGCAGCACTTGTAGTCGGATTGGTCAGATAATGCGCAATTTTCTGTGCAAAGTCCTTGGCATCCGCTTCGGTCTTGATACCTTCAGCCTTGGCCGCGGCATCACCCAATGCCGTCTTTCCCGCATCGCTCACACCGCTGCCCCAAATAATATTGGACAGCACCTTTTTGTCATCGGCGTTCGTGCTCAGGTCGCCAGCGAAAATCTGATACGCCTCATAGACATGGTTCTCAGCAGCATTGGCGATGGTAATGCTGTACGTCTCCCCTGCGGCGAATGCCGGGACAGCCAGTGCCAGCGCCATCACCAGCGCCAGCAGCAGGGATGCCAGTTTCTTCATTGTTTTCATGTGTTTGTATCCTTTCATTTCCATGTCATATCGTGTCAAGCCGGAAACTCACGCTCGGGGGCGTCATCCCGCCTCCCTTCGCCGCCGCAGGCCCAGCGCCAGCGCGCTGCCGCCCATCAGCAGCAGACCCAGCGCCAGATACAGCGCCGCGCCGCTGCCGCCGGTCTCCGGCAGGGCATAACCCGCCGTATTGGTGGCCGTGATGGTCACGTTATCCGTCATGGTAAAGGTAACAGAGCCATCCCCGTTGGGCCTCAGCTCCGTGCCGTCGCCGTCAAAGCTGACGGTAAAGCCGTCGTAGTTGTTCTCGGTGATGGTCACCGTCGCGCCGCAGGGAATGTCGATGGTCGTGTTCTCGCCATTGCCCAGCGTGACAGTCTGCGTGCCCGATGTAAAATCGTCCCGCGTATAGGAAACGGTAAACTGGAATTTCTGTGTGGTACTGCTGCCGGAGACTTCCTTTTTCAGCGTCAGCTGCTTGTCCACCGGCCGGTTGAAAACCTTCAGCACAAGGCCGTTGCTGTCTACTTCGACCAGATCGCTTTGGTTATCTGCCAGCCTCACATTGCCGTCCTTGTCCACCGTAAGGGAGATTTCCTTGTCCAGGATCTTGTGATCGGCAGGCGACTTGGTCTCCGCCAGCGTATAGCTGCCGGGCATCAGCTCAGACAGCTGCAAAATGCCATTGCCGTCCACCGTCAGGTCCGTTGTGATCCCACCCGACGGGACATCGGTCTCCACCGGCACCAGCAGCCACCGCTGGGCAGCTGATCCGTTTTTCTCATACAGCCAGATATTTGTACCCTCGGCAACCGTTCCGCCGCTCAGATCCATGACAAAGTTCTTATCCTGTATACCTGCCAAACGCGGCTGGATGTAATAGCTGCCGTCTTCGTTGGATATCAGGTACCATTTCTGGCAATCATTGGCAGGAGCCGTATCCGAATCTTTCCAGAAATGGATCATCTGACCTGACGTCAACTCACCTTCGTGCAGATCCAGCCAACGTCCGTCAGACTTCAACCGGAAGCTGTAGGACCCGTCGTCCTGTTTATATACCTTGACCTTCTGGGAATCTGCTCCGGTCTTTTTTTGCAGCTGGGCTTTATAGGGCTCCGCTTCCGGCTGCGCCTGTCCCACCACATAGCTTGTGTCACTGGCCAGGGCGATGTAATACAGCTTGTTGGTATCGATGGTATCGCTGGTCTGCGTCGTGGCGGCGTAGCTGCCTTCCGCTTTCTTGACGAACTCCACCGCATCCCCGCCGGATCGCAGCTGGAAGACAGCGCCATCCAAAGGTGTGGTGCCGTCGGCATCCAGCTTTTGCAGCTTCAGCCCCACCTTGCCGACGGTGTTGGTGAACAGCACCGTGTTGGAGGCGTTCCGGATGATGGTGCCCTGCGCCGTGTTGCTGTCCGTCCCCGTTTGCAGTATGCCGTTGACGGTGCTGGACACGGTATAGCCGTCCGACGGCGTTTCCGTCACGGTGTATCGGAGGCCGAAGGGCAAGTACTTGATGATGATGTATTCGCCGTCGCACAGCGTAAACACACTGCCGGTATGGACGACCAGATCGGATTTGAGCTCTTCTCCGTTGCCATCGTACTTACTATAAGAGTAGTCATCCTGAATCTCATTGCCGTCGGCTTTATAGAACTGAATCTTGAAATTAAACTCCTCTGTATTGCCCGTATCGCCCACCACCTGCTTCCGTATCTTCAGCTCGCCGGTCTTCTGCTCCAGATTGATGCCGGAGACCGAGGGCAGCGTGAAGTTCATATAGCAGGTGGAGCCGGACGCGCCGCGCTCGGTATAGAAGAAGGTCAAGGTATGCTTACCCTCCGTCTTCTTTTCCAGGTAGTCCCACAGGTCCACATACTCGCCCACCGAGGAGTGGACGCCGCCGATGTCGCACACCAGCTGGTTATCCAGGAACACCCACATATCATCGTCACCGAAGAAGTAGTATTCCAGCGGGCCGACATAGTCCTTCGTCAGCGTAAACTCGACCGCGTACTGCATGCCGAAGAAGCTGTTGTGGTCGTTACCATCGTCGCTGATGGGCAAGTAATTATACAGACCGTATTCCGACTGGGCATTCTTTACATTTACGCCGTCTGTACTCTCCTTACCATAGTAAAATGTTTTTACGCCATACTTTCCAAACTTTGGATCTTGCGCACCGGTCGCTTGATCCATAGGCCAGAAGTTATTGGTAAAGATCACAGGCCGATTTGCGGTTTGCTGCTTTCCATTTGTATCTGTATACGTATACGTTCTGCCATCGTAAACAATGTCTTGGCTCGGAGATGGGTTGAAAAAGTCCTGAAGTCCGTTGATACTGCCAGCGCCATTCACCGTCGCGGCGGACAGCGTGTAGGTATCACCCACCCGGCTGAAGGTCAGGCTGCTGTTCTCGTAATTGTGCTTGCCCTCCGCAGAACCATCGTTAAACAGGTTCGGGACACAAAGCCAATCATTGTAGACGATTTTTCCATCCCGAAATTCTTTTGCCAGGCCAAAGGTACAGCCATATTGAGATGTATTGCCGGGCGTACTATATTTGTTTAAGTAGTAATTCGTGTCAAATTTATAGTTTGCCATGCCGGTGCCGCAGTTGGCGTTGCCAAAAGCAAACACATCTGTTGTGCCGCTCCAGTTTCGCTGTCCATTGGCACTTGTTTTATAATTGCCGCTTTGGTTGATTCCTCGACCATCGGTACAATAACGACTTTCATCGCCTATCGCGACCTTCTCACCGTTGGTAATATCATAATCATAGAAGTTGGCCGGGGTAGTAAAGTCGTCGGAACTGACGTCATATACCAGACGGATCACAGCGCCATCGGCAATGTATATCACATTGTCTTTGTCAGCCACGCCTTCCTTGCGGTTGGTAAAGTGGATATCCGCGCCGTAGACATCCCAATCATCTTTGTTCGTGCTCGTCTCATCCGTGCCCTTCAGCACCCAGACCTCTTTCAGCGTATAGTTGGGATTGTCGATCAGCTTGTTGACATAGGAGGGGTTGGGCGCCTTGACGTACTCATACGAACCGCTGCTGTACATTTTCGTCAGCGTGTTCTCTGTCGCGACACGGTACAAATTGGTTCGCTGTCCGTTGTTTTCCCCATCAGGCGTAAGCTCGTTCGTCTTTTCCAGATACAGCTGCTTTGTCGTTAGCTTAGTGCCATTCGTGGGCAGATTCTTTCCGCTGGTGTCGATCACGTCCAAGGTATAATAATTTTCATTTCCGCTGGTGACAAACCGCGGGATATCCGCGTAATACTGCACCGTATAGTGAGGGTTGGGCGTTCCGACCTCCAGCGCCACCACGCCGTTGGACACCGGCACCATCAGCGTAGGCACGGCGTCCTCCGTCTGCATCAGCACGCTGTCCACCGCTTCCACCTGCTGTTCGTCGGTCTGCCGCAGAACGGTGAACACCACGCCCAACTCCGCCTCCGGCGCGGCGTCCTCCACCGCGGCCAGCTCCGCCAGCATCGGCTCGATCACAGCGGGCTTGACCTCCACCTCCGCCGTCAGCGTATAGCCGGTGGTGTCCAGCACCTGGCCGCCGCTGAGCAGCGTCACACCGTGGATGATCATCTGCGCCGTATCCGCCGCACTCCGGGTGTCAGCAGCGTATGCCGCCACTTCTTCCTCCTGACTATCGTCAGCCACGCTCTTGCTGTCCGTATAGTCGGCAAAGGGCTGATAATCCTTGTCGCCCGCGTCCACGGCGGTGACCTCCATGCGGGTATCCTCCGGCAGAACGTTCTCACCCTCCACATGGAGATGCATGATGATCTGATCATCCTCATAGGTCAGGTCGCCGGTACGGGGCGTCAGGCAGCTGTCGTCATGGACATGCTCCTTCTTCTGGCAGGTCACCATGCCGTCCGCGCCGGTGCAGTCCCCGCCATGCCGGTGGGACAGCAGGCCGCACTGGTACAGGCTGTGCTCCGCCAGCTCCAGCGGCACATAGCCCAGCACCGTTTCATCGTCCGGCAGGTCATAGGTATGGCGCTGCACGCTGTCGCCGTTGTTGCCCTCGATGGTGTGCAGGATCTGATAGGCTTCCTCTTCCTCGCCCACCAGCCGCGTGGCGTCCTCCAGCGACTCCACCAGACCCACATGATCCGCCTCGCCGTCGGCGTCCAGATCGAAGAATACGATATCTCCGGCCTGAGGCGTCTGCTGCGCGGCGTCACGGAACAGCTTCTGCTCCGTCAGGGCCGTCTGCCAGCGGGGGCAGCTGGACTCATGGGGGATCGCCTTCTCCGGCACGCCGCCGTAGTTCAGGCAGAAGGATACGAACATGGCGCACCAGTCGCCGTAAGCGTCGCCGTACCACTGGCCGTAGCGGGTGATGCCCTTCTGAGCGCCGGTCTCCGTCACGATATAATTCTTGTCGCTCTCCCGGCAGCTCAGCTGGCTCTGGGCGATGGCGATCACGTCCTCCGCCCAGGTGTCGCTCCGCTCCACGGCGGAGACGCTGCGCTCCCAGATGTCCGCCGTCTCGATATCCGCCTCATGGTCGGAATAGCAGGGCAGCGTGTGCTCATGCTCCGGCAGCTCGCAGGTCAGGAGTTCCTCATAACACACGTCCGTATGGACGTGTGCGGCGCTGGTTTCCTCCATACCGCAAACCAGCGCCGGCCGCGCCTGGTAGCATTCCGCGGTATGGATATGGCCCTCCTCCTGCTGGCAGGCCAATTCTCCCTGTTCATCATAGCATGTCTCGTCGTGGACGTGGCCACCCTCCGGCAGCGGGCAGATCAGCACATCCTCCGTCTGATAGCACGCATCCGTGTGCTGATGGGGCTGCGCGTCCTCCTCTTGCCCGCAGATCAGCGTCCGGGTATAGCATGCCTCACTGTGGGTATGCTCCTCATACCCGCAATACGCGGTCTGTTCCAGTGTGATGGCGGGCAGGATCAGCGCGTAGGTGGTACAGAACACCACCACACATGCCGCTGCCGCCAGCACCTTGTGCCAGGTGCGCCGTCGGGCGCGCTTATGATTCAGTTCCTTCGCCTGCTGGGGAATACGATCTTCCATCGTTTGATTCTCCCTTTTCTGTCAGTTGATCCATCCAAACTGGGAAAGCGGCCAGACGCGAAACACGATTCGTCCCACGATCTGTTCCTCCGCCACGCAGCCAATGGCCGTGTTGCGGGAGTCCACCGATGTGGACCGGTGGTCGCCCATCACAAAATACCGTTCATCCGGCACCTGATAGGGCAGTTTGATGTTGCAGTCGCCCAGCGCGTGCTCTGTCAAGTACGGCTCTTCCAGCAATTGGTCATCAACGAAAATGTTTCCATCCTCATCAATATTGACCCAGCTGCCGGGCCCGGCGATCAGCCGCTTCACCAATATCTTATTGTTGTAATAAAACGCCACGATGTCGCCCTGCTTGAGATCCGACTGTTTCAGCGAGACCACGATATCGCCCTCATCCACCGTGGGCGTCATGGAGCTGCCGTAGATCTGCAAAACCGGAAGCAGCAGCGTGGCCACCAGCACCGCCACAGCCGCCACAACCACCAGAATACTGATGGTGCTGCGCAGAACGCTGTTGTAACGGTGATGATACTGCACCCGCGCCAGCTCCGCCTCCAGCTGCTGCGTGGTCGGCAGCGATTCGATCTGCTTCATTCCGTTTCCTCACCCGGCTTTCGGGACAGCAGGCCCTGCAAAGCCGTTTGCTGCTGAAGGAAGCCCTCCAGCTTGCCCTTTACATCGCGCCAGCACTCGTCGGAATCCTTCTGTGCCTGCTGAACCGTGGCCTCGGCCTCCTTGACCATCTGCTCGCAGCGCAGGCGGGTGGCCGCCTCCAGAGCGGCGCACTTTTCCTCCACATGCTCAGACTGGTAGCGGATGCTTTCCAGATACTGGTCCGCCGCCCGCTGGGCCGCCTCGAACACGCCGTTGAGCTGCATGGACGCCTCAGCGATAGAACCGGCCTCCTGCATATGCAGCTCCCGGTCCGCCAACTGCTTCTTCGTCTCCTCCAGCTCCCTGCGCAGCGCGTCCAGCTCCCGGCTCTGCTCCACCAGCAGCTGCAGCAGCTCGACTCGTTTTAACTTTTGCAGCTCCCGGTCTGTCATACGATCCTCTCCTTGGACAGGACGCGTCCGGCACCTGTCCGGACACATCCGCTTTTCGCCCTTATTATAGAAAGTATTCCTGCTTCTGTCAACGTTCTTTCGACATATATCTTCTTTTTTCCTTGCTGATTTTTTGGCAAAATTGCCGTTGATGCGGCATTTCCCGCACTTTTCTCTATTAAAAGGAAACACCCGTCTGACGACGGGTGTTTCCTTTTGTGTACTATGATCTTACTTATTGCTGAGGTACTCGTCGATGGACTTGGCGCCCAGCTTGCCGGCGCCCATGGCCAGGATGACGGTGGCCGCGCCGGTGACGGCGTCGCCGCCGGCATAGACCGCCTCGCGGGAGGTCAGGCCGTCCTCGTTGACGATGATGCCACCCTTCTTGTTGACCTCGAGACCCTTGGTGGTGCTCTTGATCAGCGGGTTGGGGTTGGTACCCAGAGACATGATGACGGCGTCCACAGGCAGGTCGAACTCGCTGCCCTTCTTCTCGATAGGACGGCGGCGGCCGGAAGCGTCAGGCTCGCCCAGCTCCATCTCGATGCAGGTCATGGACTTGACGCAGTCCTGCTCGTCGCCATTGATCTGGATGGGGTTGTTCAGGGTCTTGAAGATGATGCCTTCCTCGATGGCGTGCTCCACTTCCTCGTGACGGGCAGGCAGCTCCTCCATGCCGCGGCGGTAGACCACCCACACCTCAGCGCCCAGACGCTTGGAGCAGCGGGCGGCGTCCATGGCCACGTTGCCGCCGCCGACAACGGCGACTTTCTTGCCCTTCAGATCCATGATGGGGGTATCGCTGTCCTCGCGATAGGCCTTCATCAGGTTGATACGGGTCAGGAACTCGTTGGCGGAATAAACGCCCTTCAGGTTCTCGCCGGGGATGTGCATGAACATGGGAAGGCCCGCGCCGGAGCCGATGAACACGGCCTCGAAGCCGTTCTCCTCCATCAGCTCGTCGATGGTGATGGTGCGGCCCACCACGGTGTTGGTCTCTACCTTGACGCCCATGGCCTTCAGGCCGTCCACTTCCTTCTGGACGATGGCCTTGGGCAGACGGAACTCGGGAATACCATACACCAGCACGCCGCCGGCCAGATGCAGTGCCTCGAACACGGTGACCTCATAGCCCTTCTTGGCCAGATCACCGGCGCAGGTCAGGCCGGCAGGGCCGGAACCCACGATGGCTACCTTGTGGCCGTTGGACTCGGGCTTGGCGGCAGCCTCGGTGCTGTGGGCGTTGTGCCAGTCGGCCACGAAGCGCTCCAGACGGCCGATACCCACGGGGTCGCCCTTCTTGCCGCGGACGCAGTGCATCTCGCACTGGGTCTCCTGAGGGCAGACGCGGCCGCACACGGCGGGCAGGGAGCTGGTCTGATGGATCACCTGATAAGCGCCCTCATAGTCCTTCTCCACGATCTTCTGGATGAACTCAGGGATGCGCACGTTGACGGGACAGCCGTCCACGCAGAGATGGTTCTTGCAGTTGAGGCAGCGGGCGGCTTCGTCCAGCGCCTGCTCCTCGGTGTAGCCCAGCGCTACCTCGAGGAAGTTTTTATTGCGGACATTGGGGTCCTGAGAGGGCATCTCGTTCTTCTTCAAGCTCATATTCGCCATGATCACTTTACCTCCTGCTTGTACAGATTGCAGACTTCCTCGTGCTTGCGCACCTCGAAATCGTGATACATCTGATTACGCTTGACAGCCAGATCCCAGTCTACCTGATGGCCGTCGAAGTCGGGGCCGTCCACGCAGGCGAACTTGGTCTCGCCGCCCACGGTCAGGCGGCAGCCGCCGCACATGCCGGTGCCGTCGATCATGATAGGGCTCATGGAGACGGTGGTGGGCACGCCGTAAGGCTCGGTGGTCTTGGAGACGAATTTCATCATGATCATGGGGCCGATGGCAAAGATCTCGTCATAGACGTTGCCTGCGTCCAGCAGCTCCTTCAGCGCCTCGGTGACCAGACCCTTCTGGCCATAGGAGCCGTCGTCGGTACAGACCTTCAGCACGCTGGAGACAGCCTTGAATTTATCCTCCAGAATGACCACGTCCTTGTTCTTGAAGCCCACCACAGCGTGGACCTCAGCGCCGCAGTCATGGAACTTCTTCAGCACGGGATACGCGATGGCGCAGCCGACGCCGCCGCCCACCACGCAGACCTTCTTCTTGCCCTCGGTCTCGGTGGGACGGCCCAGCGGGCCGACGAAATCGTGCAGGCAGTCGCCCTGCTGCTTGTGGCTCAGCTTCTCGGTAGTGGCGCCCACCGTCTGAACGATGATGGTAACGGTGCCCTTCTCGCGGTCATAGTCATGGATCGTAATGGGGATACGCTCACCATTCTCATCCACGCGCAGAATGATGAACTGGCCGGGCTGCGCCTTCTTGGCCACCATGGGTGCCTCGATCTCATAGAGGATCACAGTGGGTTTCAGCGCTTCCTTTTTCACGATGCGATACATACTTACTCCCTCATTTCTGTTATTTCCTGACCTGCGCCCTTTCCGCAGGCGGTGCCGGTAACTTTGTTTATTTTATCACGAACTTATTCTTCCGTCAATGTATATCTTGCACACTTTTGACAAGGATTGACGGGCAATTCGCCGGACAGCGGATGCATAAACATTGCCATCCGCGGGGCGGAATGGTTTGTCCTATTGTTAATTGGTATATATGAAAATCACCCGTCCGGAGTTTTACTCCGGGCGGGTGTCTGTGCTTTATGGCAGCGTTACCTGGCGGCCGCTGATGGTCACCAGCATTTCCTCCCGCATCTTTTTCAGCTCCCGCATCATGGCGCTGCGGTCGGCGGAGATATAGTCCGCCAGCGCGCTGAGGGAGAACGGCAGCAGGAACGAGCGGCCCCGCCGCTTGGCGGCCTGCAATTCAAAGTAGCGCATCAGCTTCTCCCGGATGGAGCGGCGGCTGAGCACCTCCACCCGCTCGGAGAGAGAGGTGGCCTTCTCCGTCACCAGACGGAACAGGTTCTCCACCATGCGGCTGTGACAGGCGCAGGCATGCTCACACCGCCGCATGACCGCCTCCGAGCGCAGAAAGCTGACGCGGCAGGGCCAGACGCCCCGCACCACCACGCTGTCGTCTCCGGCGGCCTTGAACATCATCCGCTCGCCGAACACGCCGCCCGGCTCCAGATGCTCCAGAATGGTGCGGCCGCCCTCCCGGTCGATCCGCTCCACCACGGCGCTGCCCTCGGTGAGGATGCCCAGCATATCCCGCCCGTCGCCGAAGTCATAGATCACATCCTCCGGCCGGAAGCTCTGCTCATAGACGCCCAGACAGTCCCGCATGGTCCGGCAGTCCTCCGGACTGATGCCCTCCAATAACGGTGATCTTACCATAGTTTTTCTCTCTTTCTCTCTTGTGTTTTACTCTCCCTGCGGGCTGGCCTGCGGCAGCATATCCCGCCGTCGGCCAACGACACGGTAAATGATCAGATAGGACAGCAGGCCCCAGGGAATAGCCGCCGCCACGTCCAGAATGGCATGCTGCTTCACCAGCAGCGTGGAGGCGATGATCACCAGTCCGTACACCGTCGCGAACCACCGCCAGCCGCTCTTCCGCAGGCCCGGCGTCTCCCATACGGAGGTCACCGCCGCGATCACGCCCAGTACATGGACGCTGGGGAACACGTTGGTGTTGGTATCCAGCGTATACGTCAGCTGCACCGCCCAAGTGAAGATATCCGTCACCGCCAGATCCGCCGGGCGGAGATCCTGGCCGTTGGGCACCAGAATACAGAACAGCGTGGCACTGAAGAACGACAGTGCCAGCATCCAGATATACCGGCGGAAGCCCTCGGCGTCCTTCAGGATCAGATAGATGCCCAGCACCGCCAGCAGCGGGCTCCAGCTCATGTAGAACGCGATAAAGTACGGGCAGAAGGGGATCAGCCGGTCAAGAGGCAGCTCCGTGGCCCAGTAGTTATCCGTGATGAAATGCTCGATGGTAAAGAACGCTGCCAGATAGATGGGCAGAAACAGCCCCCACCACATATGGGGATGGTCTTTGACAAACGCTTTGATGGCTTGCATAGTCTCCTCGCTCCCTTTTCGTCACTGTGACATTTGTCACAGTGTATTGTACCACCAAAGCGGGAAAATACTACCCCGCAGCTGTGAACTTTCTGGAAACTCTTCGTGAAGCGAACGCTAAAAATATCCCGCGCCCGGAACCGGCAAAAAGGCATGGCTCACGCCATGCCTTTTTGTGATTCCTCCGGGGGCTCCGGATCGTACTCCAGAATATCGCCGGGCTGACAATGCAGCACCTCGCAGATGGCCGCCAGCGTGGAGAACCGGATGGCACTAATGCGCCCGTTCTTCATCTTGGACAGGTTCACGTTGGCCACGCCCACCTTTTCCGACAGCTCGTTCAGACTCATTTTCCGGTCCGCCATCACACGGTCTAGCCGCAAAACAATGTGTCCCATTTCGTCTCCTTACAATGTCTCGTCGGATTCCCTCTGTAACTGCACGCCGTAGTGGAACACGACGGTCAGGCACATGGTCACCGCGAAGGCGATCAGCAGGCCCCACTGGATATAAATACCCGTCACGCCTGTCGCCATGAACCGCCGGGTAACCGTTTCCGCCACAGAGGCCAGCACCGCCACTGGCAGCAGCGACCAGCCGAAGGCTTTCATTTTCTTCACAAGCTCCTCACAGAACACTGATCCGCACCCCTCAATGACCTTGAACAGCTTCCGTAGCAGCCATAGCATCACCGCCGTAGCCGCCGAGGCCAGCGCGGTAAACAACAGGATACGCACCACATCACCGCAGGTGTAGGTCATCGGCACGGAGGTCGTCTCGATCACCATTTGCTCCCCCTCCATATGCATGTCCGCCGAGACATAGCCGTTGGTCGCCGCGACAGTTTCAAACTGCCGTCCGCCCATCAGTCCGCCCATCAACACCTGCCACAGATCCTCCGCGAACTTGCCGCTGCTCTGATACACCGCCTGACTGGTCACGCTTACCGAAACCGTATCCCGCGGCAATGCCGCCATCACAGCAGACGTCACTCCTGCGGCAACGGTAGCCAGAATGTTCAGCACCAGCAGCACCGTCAGGATGATCTTTCCCACCTTACTGAACCGATGTACTTTCTTCAACGTATTGGCGTTCATAAGGCACCTCCTACATAAAACATAAAATTTTTAACGTTTATCGTTATCTATACGATACCAGAACCGCTTGCCGTTGTCAAGAAGTTTTTAACGTTTATCGTAAAATATTTTATGTTCTGCGTGATATGCCATTCTGGTACCGGTGCACCATTCAAGGCCCCCTCTGACGAGGGGGCCACAAATACGATGCATTGCCGCTAAAATTATCATAGGGGCGGACAGAGTCGTCCGCCCCTACAGTAGCTTTGAAATCTTTCGCCAGCTATTTTTACATCTTCTCCGGTGCGGAGCAGCCGATCAGCGTCATGCCGTTTTTCAGCACGGCGCGGGCGGTGTCCGCCAGCTTCAGGCGGGCCAGCAGCACGTTCTCCGCCTCGCCCTTGATGCGGCAGGCGTTGTAGAACTTGTGGAAGGCCGCCGCCAGCTCGGTGAGATAGCGGTTGATAAAGCTGGGATCGTAGTCCCGCGCCGCCAGCTGCACCACCACCGGATACTGGGCCAGTTGCTTGATGAGGGCTTTCTCCTCCGGCGCGGACAGCACGGTGAAGCCCACCCCGGCGGCATCCTTCACCTGATAGCCCTCCGCCGCCAGCGCCTTCAGCAGCGTGCAGATGCGGGCGTGGGCGTACTGGACGTAGTACACGGGATTCTCGCTGTCCTCACGAACGGCCAGACCCAGATCGAACTCCATCTGGGTCTCCGGCTTGGCGTTGAAGAAGTAGCGGCAGGCGTCCACGGGAATTTCATCCAGCAGGTCAGTCAGGCTGATGGCCTTGCCGGTACGCTTGGACATGCGCACCACCTCACCGTCGCGCACCAGCTTCACCAGCTGCATCAGCACGATGTCCAGGCGGTGCTCGCCATCCAGACCCAGCGCGTCCATAGCGCCCTTCAAGCGGGCCACATGGCCGTGGTGGTCGGCGCCCCAGATGTTGATGACCTTATCAAAGCCGCGGACGGCGAATTTGTTGCGGTGATAGGCGATATCGGCGGCAAAGTAGGTGTAGAAGCCGTTGGCGCGGCGCAGCACGTCATCCTTCAAGGCCAGCTTCTCGATATCCGCGTCGGACTTTCCGGCGGCGCGGAGGTTCTTGGCCAGGATCTCGGCGGTCTTGAGCCACAGCGCGCCGTCCTTCTCATAGGTATAATCCTGCGCCGTCAGCGCCTCCACGGTATCGGCCACGTAGCCGCTCTCGTGGAGGGAGGACTCGAAGAACCACTCGTCATACTTGATGCCGTAGCGCTCCAGATCCGCCTTCATCTTGGGGATGTTGTGGCTCAGGCCGAACTGAGAAAGCGCGTCGTGACGGGTCTTTTCGTCGCAGTCCAGATACTTGTCGCCCTCTTTTTCATAGAAAAGCTGGGCCAGCTCACGGATGTCGTCGCCGTGGTAGCCGTCCTCGGGGAATTCCACCGCGTCCTCGCCCTTGATGATCTGGAAGTAGCGGGCCTCCAGACTCTTGGCGAACTTCTCAATCTGATTGCCGGCATCGTTGACGTAGAACTCACGCCACACGTCCGCGCCGGACTTCTGAAGCACGCTTGCCAGCGTATCGCCCAGCACGCCGCCCCGGGCGTTGCCCATGTGCATGGGGCCGGTGGGGTTGGCGGAGACGAACTCCACCATGATCTTGCGGCCCTTCAGCATGTCGCTGCAGCCGTAGTCCGCGCCCGCCGCCTCGATGGCGGTGACGGTATCGCCGAACCATTTGTCGCCCAGCCGGAAGTTCATGAAGCCGGGGCCTGCGATCTCCACGGAGGTGAAATAGCTGCCCTCCAGCGCCATATGCTCCGTCAGGATCGTCGCCACCTGGCGGGGGTTCATCTTCATAGCCTTGGCCGCCGCCAGACAAAACGTGGTGGTATAGTCGCCGTTAGACACGTCCTTGGGGATCTCCACTGACGGCTCGACGGTCACACCTTCCGGCAGGAGGTTTTCCTTTACAGCGGCGGTGTAGGCCTGCTTTGTCAGCTCCTGCACCTGTTCCTTGGCTTTTTGGATCATATTCATATCGGTTCTCTCTCCTTAATATTTGTCGATATCCACTTCCAGCACCTGAGGGGCCGGTTCCCGTAAAAACTGCGGGGCCAGCGCGCCGAAATCGCCGGTGATGTCGCTGGCATACAGGGTGATGCCGCCCTGCCGCGGGCCGCACAGCGCGTCGTGCTCCGTCAGGGAGTCCTTCAGCTGCCGGGCCGCTTGTGCGCCGGAGTCCACCAGCGTCACGCCGGGGCCCATGACCCTGGCCACCACCTCTTCCAGCAGGGGATAGTGGGTGCAGCCCATGATGAGGGTGTCGATGCCCTCCGCCTTCAGCGGCTCCAGATACTCCCGGGCCACCGTCTCGATGACGCAGTCGCCCACCCGGTAGCGGCCGTTTTCCACCAGCGGCACGAACAGGGGGCAGGCCCTGGCAATAACGGTCACCTCGCCGTCCATGGCGGCAAGAGTGCGCTCATACGCGCCGGAGCGCACCGACGCGGCGGTGGCGATCAGGCCCACCCGCTTGCTGCGGGTGACGGCCAGCGCACGGCGGCAGGCAGGCTCCACCACGCCCAGAATAGGCAGCTGGCTTTCGCGCTGCAATTCCGGCAGCACATTGCTGGACACGGTGCCGCAGGCCACCAGCAGCGCCTTGATATCAAAGCTCCGCAGGAAATGCACATCCTGCCGGGCGTATTTCAGCAGAATTTCACGGGATCTTCCGCCGTAGGGGACACGGGACGTGTCTCCGAAGTATATAATGTTCTCGAAGGGCAATATGCTGCGGATCTCCCGCACGGCAGTCAGCCCGCCGAGACCGGAGTCAAATACCCCGATGGGCCGTTCGTCCATATACCCACTCCTTGCTCGTAAAAGTCAATATAGTATTATACTATGCTCTACCGCCGTTCACAAGCAAAAATTTGCCGAAGATAGCTGTTTTTTCATCTGGAACCCCATTGACAGCCGTGCTATAATCTTAGTACTGAAAACCTTGCCCCACAGGAGGTGGCTTTTATGGAACTGAAAATGACGCAGAAACAATTCCGGCGCTTGCTGGATCTGGTATACATCGGCAACTGGGTGCTGAACTCCACACGGGGCGACGACCGCATCCGGGAGTATGATCAGGTGGAAAGCCTTGTGTTCTCCCACTGTCTGGGACAGGGCATGTCCTCCCTGACGGAGCTATACAACGGCGAGCTGATCCCCAGCCGTGCCTTTGCCGAGGGCGGCATCCACGAGGCCATCATGGCCTATGAGGACACCACGTTTTTTGAAATTCTGGCCCAGGAGCTGGCGCTGCGGGACATGGACGATCCCCCCATCACGCCGGAGAACTATGACGAGATCATGGCCCGTATGGAAACGTACTTAGGAGAATTCGAGGAGCACGGCACGGACAACATCACCGTGGATATGGATGAATAAAATATTTCAAAAGGAAAGCGCTTGTCAGCGCTTTCCTTTTTTGCTACAATGGTACAAAGCATCACCATAGGAGGAACGCGCCATGAGCTACGCTGACGAGGTATTCAAGCAGAACTGCCAGGACATCCTGCAAAACGGCGTGTGGGACACCGACCAGAAGGTGCGTCCCCACTGGGCCGACGGCACCCCCGCCCACACGGTGAAGAAATTCGGCATCATCAACCGCTACGACCTCAGTAAGGAATTCCCCATTCTGACCCTGCGGCGGACGTATTTCAAATCCTGCATCGACGAGCTGCTGTGGATCTGGCAGAAAAAGTCCAACAATGTCCACGACCTGCGGGGCAACATCTGGGACAGCTGGGCCGATGAAAACGGGTCCATCGGCAAGGCCTACGGCTATCAGCTGGGCGTGAAGCACCAGTACCCGGAGGGTGAGATGGATCAGGTGGATCGTGTGCTGTACGACCTGAAGCACAATCCCGCCAGCCGCCGCATCCTCACCAATCTCTACAATTTTCAGGACCTCCACGAGATGGCCCTGTACCCCTGCGCCTACTCCATGACCTTCAACGTGTCCGGCGATACCCTGAACGCCATCCTCAACCAGCGCAGCCAGGATATGCTGACCGCCAACAACTGGAACGTGGTGCAGTACAGCGTCCTTGTTCATATGATGGCGCAGGTGTCCGGACTGAAGGCCGGCGAGCTGGTGCATGTTATTGCCGACGCCCACATCTATGACCGCCATGTGCCCGCCGTGGAGAAGCTGCTGGCGCTGGAGCCGCAGTCCGCGCCCACCTTCCATATGGATGAAGCCGTCACCGATTTCTACCGGTTTACCCGCGACAGCTTCTCGCTGGAGGACTATCACCCCCTGCCCTTCGACGACGAGATCCCCGTCGCCATCTGAGCTGTAAAGGAGAAACGCCTATGTTCGCCATTGCCGCCGTATCCCAGAATTGGGGCATCGGCAGGGATAACCACCTGCTGTTCCACATTTCCGCCGACATGAAGCGCTTCCGTGAATTGACGGAGGGCAAGACCGTGCTGATGGGCCGCAAGACCCTGCAAAGCCTGCCCGGCGGCAAGGGCCTGCCCCGCCGCCGCAACATCGTGCTGACCGCGAATCCCGATTTCGCCGCCCCGGACGCCGAGACCGCCCACACCCCCGTACAGGCGGTGTTCACCGCCGGAGAGGATGCCGTCATCATCGGCGGCGAGAGCGTGTACCACCTGTTCCTCCCCCTGTGCGAGCGGGTGTACATCACCAAGGTCTTTGCCGACGCCGAGGCCGATGCCTTTTTCCCCGATCTGGACGCCGACCCCCATTGGCAGATCGACTGCGAGAGCGAGATCTTCGAGGAGAACGGCCTCCGCTACCAGTTCGTGGACTACGTCCCCGCGGAAGAGGAGGACGATCTGACCGACCTGCTCCCTGATCGCAGTGAACCCATCCCCTTCGCCCCGGTGGAGGACTTCACCGACCTGACGGGATTTATGTAATGCACAAAAGAATCTCGTTTTGGGACTTCGCAGAAGTCAAAGCCTCCCTTGTGTAAAGGGAGGTGGCGCGCAGCGCCGGAGGGATTGTCGTAAACCGGGCAACCACTCGGTCAACCCCTCAGTCTCGCTTGCGCTCGACAGCTCCCCTTGCACAGGGGAGCCTTTGAATGTGTGTCGCTATGATAAGAACGCCCAAGGCTGTGCCTTGGGCGTTCTTTCTTATTTTTCCATCAGTTCGGTAATGCACTGCGTCAATGCGGCCGCGGCGCTGCTTGTCAGGGTGTAGCGGAAGCTTCCGCAGTAGAGTTTTCCGTCAAACAGCCTGTAATGCACCGGCTGCTCATCGGGGCGGCTGATATAGATCTCATACGATACCCCGTGATCCTGTATGAAGGTCTTTCCCGCAAAGCCGTTCCACCGTCCCTTGCACGTCCGCAGCTGATCCACGATCTGCCGGCAGCCTTCTCTGTCCTGCACTGTGACCATCTCCGGCTCGTCGGATACCGTACAGCGGAGCACCGACACGCCCACCACGGTCACATCGTCCGAAAGTCCCGCGGCGTCCGCCATAGACCAGGGAACCGCCAACAGTGCGATCACCGCCGCAGCGCCGATACCCACCAGCAGCCAGCCGATCCACGCCAGCTTTCCGCTCTTTCTGTTCGTATTCATTTTATGTCCTCCATCCCGTTTTCCGTATCACCTTCCATAACTGTATTGTACCCATAACACAGTTTGTTTGTCAAGCGGGAAAGCAGCGCCTGCGGCGGATGCAGAAAGCCGCTTTCAAGGATGTGTCCCAATGGCCGAACCCGAGTGGGTGCGGGCATTGGCTGACACGATGAGGGCAAAAAAAATTGACTCTGCCGCCATCGAGGCGGCAGAGCCAAGGGGATTCGACTCTCGCTGATGCAACGTGCCACCGGTAGCGCCCCGTCGGGGATTCTCCTCTCCACCGCAAAACAGTCCACCGGACTGTTTTGCCTCGATTTTGCCTGCTCGCTTCGCTCACGCAAAATCGGGTGTCGTTTCGAATCCCCAGCGGGTAAAAAGATACGCCACCCACAGGGTGGCTTATCTTTTTGGTGCCCCGTCGGGGAGTCGAACCCCGGACACCCTGCTTAACATGCAGGTGCTCTACC
>CAKTRJ010000011.1 GCA_934597345.1 uncultured Oscillospiraceae bacterium | reverse complement strand
GCTTGGCGGACTCTGTCATCATCGATAGACGAATCTCCCAGAATGCCGCGCTTTGTTAAAAGCTCAATAAATGCGGCAGATTGCTGCGACAGCTTGGTTTCCTGCTGTTCATAAAGCGCCTTTCCGGCACTGCTTTCGATTTTGCTCATGTCGATTCTCCTTTCCGGTTTCGTGAGTGCAAGAAAAAATCCGCGTAAGCACATGGCCCGCGGATGTGGTTCGCATCTATGCGGCGTAGTCTACTACTTACACCTCTGCAGTCATAGATACAGTTCTGACAATTCCAACACAGAGAAGTATACGCGCGTATTATAGGGGACGAAAGTGCAACGCGATTTTTTGATACCTGTTCGGCATAATCAGTGGTTCTCATGATAATGATCCTGCGGCTATACCAAAGGATCATCTTGTTCAGGCGTGCATTGTCCGAGCCTCCAATATGCGCATTTCCGGCGCAAATACGCATTTTCTCAATAATGCGTTCAATTTCTGCGCAGGTGGGCAGGGAAGCCTCTGTATCCAACGGATACAGTCTATTGAAAATGAGGCAGCCGTAGGAGCCCGGCAGACGGTGCAGAGCGAAGGCATCCCCATTCTTCTGAAAAAATCTCCACACCTTTGTCTTTTCCCAGCCCCAGCGCCGTCCCAAGGCTTCCAATGTCAAAGCGGCGCCAAGTCTCCCGAATTGAACGGCAGGCGCCAAATAAGAAAACGCATTGCCGGTCTCCTGCCAAACCGTGTGGCACCAGAGGTCCAGCCATGCATCTGATTCGCCGAATGTATAATGCTGATCCGCAAGGCGCTGTGTGATGTTGCGGGGAAGGCAGAGAAAGCCATAGCCGTCTGTTGCATAGACTGCTCCACTCATGCATTCGGCGCCGGAGCATTTTACGACCCAATCGGTGACGACATATTCCAGCTTCTTTGTTTTCGCATCAAGCGTGTAACGGATATACCCGAACTGGCTGAGCATATTCATGATTTCCAGAGCCTCCGTACGGCTTTTGACGCCCAGAATGCTCTTCAAGCCGACCACGCCACCGGACCACATCCCCGGCATTACATCGTTTGTGTATCCGCAGTATTTTGCCCGACCCTTGCGAAATGCCGCCCGCGAGGCCAGCTTCGCCCAATAACCCATGATTCCCTTGCCGACCGGCAAATGAGTCCTGGGCAGCTTGACCCATTGGTATCTGAACAGGCATTTCGGCATGACGGGTTCCTCCTTTCTGCGACTGGATATAAAAACAGGGCAGCCCCTTAATCAAGAGACTGCCCTTGCAGCATGTGTATACTATATTCTTACTTGAAGTCCGGGTAACGATTCCTTCTGCACTCCTACGAGATACCAGTCGTTTCCGTACTCGATGCGAGTGGGTATCCATTCGTCATTTATCAATGCCTCCATTGTAGTTCCGCAGTGCAGGCCGCCATAACTGTTTCCTTCCTCATACAAAACGTCAAAGCGATTTGTGGAGGAGTCATATATAAGTATCCCTTTTTTCATGTGGGCTTACCTCCTGACAAAGAATTTAAAATCATTTTCCCATAGTCATATTTTATGAAATTAGTACAAACCGCATCAGCGTCAATGCAGGTCATTTTTGCTTAGGGTGGTCCTGAAAAAACTCCGCAAATTCACCTTGTGTTGACCCTTCAGTTAACCCATTTACTCACCCATTTACTCACCCATTTGTCCCGGTTAACCCATTTTTAGCCCTTATAAAATGGGTTAACCGAGGCCACATACGGTCAAAAACAGCGAAAAGCTCCAAAAGCTATCAGACGAAAAGGGTATAAGAAAACCCCGGAAAATGCCGATTTTCCGGGGTTTTTGAGCTTTTGAGTTGTAAATTTGCGTCCGATCAGCGCTTGGAGAACTGCGGTGCGCGACGGGCGGCTTTGAGGCCGTACTTCTTACGCTCCTTCATACGAGGATCGCGGGTCAGGAAGCCGGCCTTCTTCAGGACGGCGCGGTACTCGGGGTTCACCAGCAGCAGAGCGCGGCTGATGCCGTGACGCAGGGCGCCGGCCTGACCGGAAACGCCACCGCCTTCCACGGTAGCAACGATGTCCACCTTGCCCAGAGTATCGGTGGCGGACAGGGGCTGACGGACGACCATCTTCAGGGTCTCCAGACCGAAGTACTCGTCGATGTCGCGGCCATTGATGGTGATATTGCCGGAACCATTCTCAAACAGATGCACGCGGGCAACGGAGGACTTGCGGCGGCCGGTGCCGTACTTGTAGGGATTCTTGGACTGATACATTCTTCGTTTCCTCCTTCAATTACTTGACCAGCTCGGGCTTCTGTGCCTGATGCTCGTGGGTGTCGCCGGCATAGACGTGCAGGCGCTTCAGGGAGTCCTTGGTAACGGTGTTGCGGGGCATCATGCCGCGGACGGCCACGCGCATGGCCAGCTCGGGCTTGTCCTGCATCAGGATGCGGTACTTGGTCTCCTTCAGACCGCCGATCCAACCGGAGTGGGTGCGATAGTACTTCTGCTCCAGCTTGTTGCCGGTCAGAACAGCCTTGCCAGCGTTGATGACGATGACGTTGTCACCGCAGTCGGCATGGGGGGTATAGGTGACTTTGCCCTTGCCGCGCAGCAGGTCGGCCACGACGACGGCGGTCTTGCCCAGGGGCTTGCCGGCGGCGTCAACGACGTACCACTTGCGCTCGATGTTGGCCTTGTTTGCCATAAAAGTGGACATGGTGTTTTCCTCCAAATTTATTATAATGTATTTTGCTTTACTTTTTCGTGTTCCCTTGCTAAAATCGTAGGGAAACGCGCCAAACGCGCAAGGATATTTATAGCATAGCGGGAGCGGATTGTCAACAGCAATTTGATTTACGATAAAAACATCTTGCGTTTTCTCCCGTTTTCTCGTGATATCTCTTGTTTTCGGAGTTTGCAATTTCACTTTTGGAGGTGTACGCCATGCAGCATATTCTGGGACTTGTCCGCCGGTGCGCGGAGGACTATCACATGATCGAGCCGGGCGACCGTATCGCCGTGGGCGTCAGCGGCGGAAAGGACAGTCTGCTGACGCTGGTATCCCTGGCCCGGCTGCAAAAATTCTACCCCATCCCCTTCACGGTGGAGGCCATCACCATGGAGATGGGCATGCCGGGCATGGACTTCTCCGGCGTGGCGGCGCTGTGCGAAAGGCTGGAGGTGCCCTACACCCGGATACAGGTGCCGGTGTACCAGATCATCTTCGAGGAGCGGAAGGAGAAGAACCCCTGCTCGCTGTGCGCCAAGCTGCGGCGGGGCAGCCTGAACACCGCCCTGACGGAAAAGGGCATCCGCAAGATCGCGCTGGGCCACCACTATGACGACGCGGTGGAGACGCTGCTGATGAACCTGCTGTTCGAGGGCCGCATCGGCTGCTTCCAGCCGGTGACGTTCCTTGACCGCACCGGCGTGACCCAGATCCGCCCGCTGCTGTACTGCCACGAGGACGACATCCGCCGCGTGGCCCTGCGGGAGGGCCTGCCCATCGTCCACAATCCCTGTCCCATGGACGGCCACAGCCGCCGCCAGGAGGTGAAGGAGCTGATCGCCTCGCTGGAGGAGCGATACCCCGACCTGAAGCAGAAGCTGTTCGGCAGTCTGCAAAGGTATCCCCTGTACGGGTGGGATCTGACGAAGGACGAACGATGAAAAACGGCAGGGCGTGAACCCTGCCGTGAGAATGGCGTATGTGGTTTTCTACAGATTTTTGTAGGGGCGGACGACTCTGTCCGCCCTACCGATGACTTGTGCTTTTATGTACCCAGCACCCACTTCACCAGCAGGAGCAGGCAGAACCCCGGCACGCCCAATATGGCGATGACCAGCGCGTTGAACAGGCTCAGTCCCAGACTCAGCCCCGTATAGGCGGTGGTGAGGTTCAGCACCCACACCGCGCCGAACCCCAACGCCGTATTCACCGCCAGCCGCAGCGCCAGCTTCAGCGGCGTTTTGAACAGCCGCCAGATGGCCACCAGCAGAAACAGCAGCACCAGTCCCAACGATACCTTTTCTACGACCGACATGCGCTCCCTCCCTTGATGGATGCCGCGGCGACGCAGTTCTCCCGGACTGCCGGAGCCGCAGCGCCGCGGCCTGTGGGCATTCCGGCACGCTCCTTGACGCAACGCAGGAAATAATCGTACTTCGCCTTCAGGGCGTTGATCTCGAAAATGCTGGCCTCTACCAGCTCCGGCTCGCAGGCGTAGTTGAAGCGGTCATAGGCCTCCTTCAGCTGGCGGCTGATCTGATCCAGCTCCTGCCGCAGCTCCTTGTCGGTGGGCCACTGGGTATCCTTCTGCTTTTTTGCCATGATATGTCCTCCTCGTTCGAGGCGGGGATACTTCCCCTGCCAATATTGTACGAGTAGTTTGGACAAATATGCCGGGGTTTAACCTCATTCCGGAAATTTTTTAAAAAGGAGCGCTGCTCATGACCCACGAGGACTATATGCATCAGGCGCTGGCGCTGGCCTGCGAGGCCGCCGCCCACGGCGAGGTGCCGGTGGGCTGCGTCATCGTCAGGGACGGCCGGATCATCGGCCGTGGCCGCAACCAGCGGGAGGAGAAGCAGGCCGTCAGCTCCCACGCGGAGATGGAGGCCATGGCACAGGCCAACGCCGTCCTCGGCACATGGCGGCTGGAGGACTGCGACCTGTATGTGACGCTGGAGCCCTGCCCCATGTGCGCCGGAGCCATCCTGAACGCGCGGGTGCGCCGGGTGTTCTACGGCGCCCGCGACCGTGCCATGGGGGCCTGCGGCGGCGTGCTGAACCTGTTCATGGAGAACTTCCCCCACCGCCCCCAGCTGGTGGGCGGTATTCTGGCGGAGGACTGTCAGGCGGTGCTGTCGGCGTTTTTCAAGGAACTGCGGAAATAGAAAAATACGAAATAGCGCGAATTTTGGGAACATTTCGGGAAAATTTTCCGTCTTATAATATAGATGCCCCACTATTTTCAGGAGGTACATCCCATGAAAAAGCTGATCTGTTTCCTTTTCGCTTTCCTTTTTCTGCTGAGCGCGGCGGGCTGCGGCGGAAAGCCCATCGACACCACATGGATGGAGGATCCCGACACTACCGTGAGCAGAGTCTCCAGCTCAGAGGCGCTTGATTCCGGCGCATTGAACGAGGATCAAATGACCATCAGCAGCGTTCTCCATTTTCCCATCTATAAATTTGACACTTTGGAGGACTTGACGCAGTTCAAGGATTCTCTGGACTATCCGGAAATGCTCTCCCTCGCATATGACGAAGTCCCGTCTTTCAATGAGGTAACGGCAAAATATGACGAGACATTCTTCTCCGAAAACACCCTGCTGCTGGTGTATGTGGTAGCCAGCACCGGCACATACCGCTTTGCGGTGGACACCATCACCGGCGACGGCACGGGCCTGTGCGTCCACATTGCGGAAACGACCCACGCGGAAGTCGTAACAGACGATATGGCAGGATGGTTCATCACCGTGGCCGTCCCTGACAGCGCGGCGGCCACGTACACGGAATTTGACGCCGTTCTGGCCGAAGGCTCCGATTGCTGAAGCAAGACAATCCCCCAGTCTCGGCTGACGCCGAGCCAGCCCCCTTTACACAAGGGGGCCTTTTTGTCCCCCACAAGCGAAATACCCCAATAAAAACCATAAAGCCGAAGGCGGAACGCCCTCGGCTTATTATGGCAGGAAGATTGATGAAAAAAGTTTTTGTCTCTTGCAAGTATTAAGATACCCGACGGTTGTTAAAAATCATCGTAAGGAAGTATTACAAAAGTATTAAATGTTTTCCTGATGGCTGTCATAATTCCGGATTCTTCCGTTTTCGCCGTGGTGTTCCCCTACACTGGAGGTCTGAGAAAGGGGAGTGTGACCATGAGACAGACCATTGGAGCGGGACTTTTGCTGTTGCTGCTGCTGTTCCTTCCACCGTGGCTGCGGGTGGGGGAGACGGCCAACACCGGCGGCAGCACAGCCGCGCCGCTGCAAACGGAGCAGAGCGTTCCGGACGGTACAGGCTCCGATGCCGCCCACACGGTGCGGCTGTGGAACGGCAGCGCCGTGGAGACCATGACGGCGGCGGAGTATCTGCCGGGGGTGGTACGGGGCGAGATGCCCGCCGCCTTTGAGACCGAAGCCCTGAAAGCGCAGGCGGTGGCGGAGCGCACCTATCTCTACTACCGCATGGCGTCCGCGCCAAAGGACAGCCATCCGGACGCCGACGTGTGCACCGATCCCGCCTGCTGTACGGCGTGGCTCAGCGAGACGGATGCCAGAGCCAAATGGGGCGATAAATTCGACCAGTGCGAGGTCAAAATTCAACAGGCGGTGACGGACACTGACGGTCAGGTGGTGCTGTACGAGGGCGCGCCCATCATGGCGGTGTTCCATTCCTCCTCCGCCGGGGCCACCGCCGCCAGCGGCGACGTGTGGGCGGCGGAGCTGCCGTATCTTGTCAGCGTGAAAAGTCCGGAGGACGCCGACAGCGTGCCCAACTATTACAGCGTCAATACCTTCACTGCTGAGGAGTTCCGCGCCATCTTCTGCAAGGCCCACCCGGAGACGAAGCTGTCCGGCGACACAGGCGGCTGGGTCAAGGACGTGCTGCTGACGGATACGGGACGGGTGGCATCCGCCACGGTGGGCGGCGTGTCCGTTACCGGCAAGGAGCTGCGGAGCCTGTACGGCCTGCGCAGCGCCGCCTTCACGGTGGAGGCCTCCGGCGACAGTGTGACCTTCCGTGTCACCGGCTACGGCCACGGCGTGGGCATGAGCCAGTACGGGGCCAACGCGCTGGCCAAGGAGGGAAAAACATGGCAGGAGATATTGCAGTGGTACTACACCGGCGTGACGATCGGACTGTACAACGGCTGAAATGTATGGTATACTATGCTATTATTTCTTGCGTATGTTTACAGAAAGTTCAGGAAACGTCCCACAACTTCGATATAATGGCAATATAGTATAGAAATACATTGGAGGCTATCATATATGGCACGCAACATCCTTGTGGTGGAGGACGACCACAATATTTCCGACCTGATCCGCATGTACCTGGAAAAAGAGGGCTTTGAGGTGCGCATCGCCTACGACGGCGGCAAGGCCGTGGAGGAATACGACGCCAAGGCCCCGGACATGGTGCTGCTGGACATCATGCTGCCGGTGATGGACGGCTGGGCCGTATGCGCCCATATCCGGGAAAAGGGCAAGACCCCCATCATTATGCTGACCGCCAAGGGCGACGTGACCGACCGCATCACCGGCCTTGAGATGGGCGCCGACGACTATCTGGTGAAGCCCTTCGAGATGAAGGAGCTGATGGCCCGCATCAACGCCGTGCTGCGCCGCAGCGAGATTCCCGACGACACCCGCAAGCGGCTGGTGTTCGACAAGCTGGTGATCGACCTGGACAGCTATGAACTGCTGGTGGACGGCAAAAAGGTGGACACCCCGCCCAAGGAGCTGGAGCTGCTGTACCATCTGGCGGTGACCCCCAACCGGGTGTATACCCGCAATCAGCTGCTGGACGAGGTCTGGGGCTTTGACTACTTCGGTGACAGCCGCACCGTGGACGTGCACATCAAGCGCCTGCGGGAGAAGGTGGAGAACGTCTCTGACCAGTGGGCGCTGAAGACCGTGTGGGGCGTGGGCTATAAGTTTGAAGTGAAGCAGCCGTCATGATCGAGCAGTTCAAACGGAAATCCAACAGCCTGTACTGGCATCAGTTCGCGCTGACGGCCGGTATGGTGCTGCTGACGCTGCTGCTGCTGGGCGTCAGCTTCTTTACACTCAGCTACGGCACCACCACGGCGGACAAGCGGGGCGAGATGCGCACCCGCGCCGAGCTGATCGCTCAGGTGTCCGCCGATTACTTTACCGCCGCGGACGACGCCACCGTCGACCAGGGTGCCGCCCTGCGGAAGCTGGCGGACATGGCGTCACGGATGACGGATGTGGACTTCCTCATCTGCTCGCCCCAGGGCAATGTACTGCTGACCACCGACAACGATCTGGTGGGCCGCAGCATCACCATTCCTCAGGAGATCGTGGACGGTATCCTGTCGGAGAAGGCTCTCTATCAGGGCCGCAGCAACGTCAACGGCACATACAGCGTCAAGAAGTTCGCCGTGGCCGTCCCCGTCGTGGGCGAGGACAGCCTGCTGCTGGGCATTGTGCTGGCGGTGATGGACGAGTCGGAGATCATGCAGGTGTGGCGCTCCTTTATCGGCCTGTTCCTGATGACCTCCGCCATCATTCTGCTGATCGCCTTTCTGGCCAGCTCCGTCACCTCCATGCGGCAGATCCAGCCCATCACCGACATGGTGAAGGCCACCCGCGCCTATGCCGCCGGTGATTTCGACGTGCGCATCCCGGAGCTGGACCGCAGCGACGAGATCGGCGAACTGGCCCAGTCCTTCAACGCCATGGCGGATTCGCTGGCGGAGACGGAGCGGCAGCGCCGGGATTTCATCGCCAACGTGTCCCACGAGCTGAAGACCCCCATGACCACCATCGCCGGTTATACCGACGGTATTCTGGACGGCACCATCCCGCCGGAGCGGGAGAAGCACTACCTGCAAATTATTTCGGACGAGAGCCGCCGCCTGAGCCGGCTGGTGCGCCGCATGCTGGATATCTCCCAGATCCAGTCCAAGGAGATGAAGAAGGAGGACTTCGACATCTGCGAGGTGATGCGCATCGCCCTTTTGAGCATGGAGCAGAAGATCAACGACCGGGGTCTGGACGTGGAGACCAACATTCCGGAGGATTCCATCATGGTGCAGGGCGACCGGGATCTCATCACCCAGGTGATCTATAACCTGCTGGAAAACGCCGCCAAGTTCGCCTCGCCCCACTCCGCCCTCTATCTGGGGCTGGCCACCAACGATGAAAAGGCCATTATCTCCGTCCGCAACCACGGCGCCACCATCGCGCCGGAGGAGATCCCCCTGCTGTTCGAGCGGTTCCACAAATCCGACAAGTCCCGCAGCGAGGATAAGGACGGCTACGGTCTGGGCCTGTATGTGGTCAAGACCATTCTGGCCCAGCATAAGGAGCATATCTCCGTCACCAGCGAGAACGGACTGACCTCCTTTGATTTTACCCTGCAATTGACCGCGCCCCACAACACCGAGAGGTAATACACATATGGATGAACTGAGAGACAGAAACGAGCCGCAGGAGGTCGTGGACTGGTACGTTCCCCAGCAGGGGAAGGAGGTGGTGGACTATTACGTCCATCACCAGCCCCTTCCGGAGAGCATCCGTCCCGCGCCGCCCCGGCCGCCGAAAAAGAAAAAGCATCTGGGCCTGTGGATATTCCTGGGCGTCATGGCCGTGGTGGCCGTGGTCGTGGTGCTGGCCGCCATTTTCTGGCGGAGGGACGCCGTCCCGTCGTATGACGGCGGGACCGACGACAAGGATGCCAGCAGCATCGTGGACATCTTCGGCGATCACCGCACCACCATCCCCCGCTATACCGACTATGATCCCACGCTGAAGCTGGACATCGTCTCCGGCCACGGTCCGGAGCTGACGGCTCAGGAGGTCTATGCCAAGGTGAACCCCGCCACCGTGCTGGTGGTGGCCGAGCAGGGTGAAAGCGCCTCGGTGGGCACCGGCGTCATCATGACCGCCGATGGCTATGTGATCACCAACGCCCATGTGATCTCCGGCGGTGAGACCTGCTGGGTGGTGCTGGCCAACGGCATGGACTACACGGCGCAGCTGGTGGGCTATGACACCGACGAGGATCTGGCGGTGCTGAAGCTGGAGGGCGCGCAGGATCTTCCGGCGGCTGAGTTCGGCGACAGCGATCTTGCCGTGGTGGGCGACCGGGTCTATGCCATCGGCAACCCGCTGGGCATCGAGCTGCGGGGCACCCTGACAGAGGGCATCCTCTCCGCCATCAACCGGGACGTGGAGCTGGAGGGCCGGATCCTGAACGTATTGCAGACCACTGCCGCCCTGAACAACGGCAACTCCGGCGGCCCGCTGATCAACCGCTACGGGCAGGTCATCGGCATCAACACCCTGAAAATGAGCGGTACCGGCGCACCGGATGAGGCCACGGTGGAGGGACTGGGCTTCGCCCTGCCCATTTCCAGCGCCAGCTTCGTGATCAACGATATCATCGCCGACGGCAAGTTCCACGGCACGCCCACGCTGGGCATTATGGTGGCCACCTATGACACCGAAGACGGCGGCACCATTGTGGCGGCGGTGGAGGTCGCCGCAGGCTCCGCCGCCGAGGAGGCCGGTGTGGAGACGGGCGACATCATTCTGGCTGTGAACGGGCAGGAGATCACCACCACCGCCGAGCTGATGGCCATCCGCCGCCAGCACACCATCGGCGACACCCTGACGCTGACCATCCTCCGGGATGGCGAGACCATGGATATCCCCGTGGTGTTGCGATCCAATAAAAAATAACAGAATAGCAGACTGAAAGGGAGACGGCGTTTGCCGTCTCCCTTTTTTATCACAGCATGCCGGTGATGACTAGGTTGGAAACGCCGGGATCCACCGTGTAGATGCCGGTGGCGGCATCCTGCGTATAGGTGGCGGCAGGCACCGTCAGCGCGCCTGTCACTGTGGCGAAGGCGCCGGTGGCCGCGTCGTAGGTGTAGTGGACGCCCTCCGTCCACACCGTGCCGTTGAAGCTGACCGACAGATCCTTGAGGATGGGATCGAAGGTGTCGGTGATGACCAGCTCGTCGGAGGCGGTGGCGGCGGTGTTGCCTCGGTTCTGCAGCGTCAGCGTGTAGGTCAGGGTGCCGTTCTCGGCGATGGTGGCCGGGCAGATGCTCTTGCTGATGGACAGCTGCGGCGTGGTGGAGGCGTTGATGGTCTCCGTGGCGGTGACCGGCGCGGCCAGTCCGCCGCCGGTGACGGAGACGGTGTTGACGATACTGTCCTCCACGCCCAGCGGCGCGAATTCGTTGACAGTGGCGGAGTAGACCAGCATGGCGCTGCCGCCGGCAGGCACCGACAGGCCCGTCACCGTCAGGGGCGCGGTGTCGGCGATGGCCGGGGTGGCCTGCAGAATGCCGTTGACGTAGTACAGCAGCGACCCCGTCACATACGTCAGGGGATACAGCGTGCCGTTGTTGAAGGCGTAGCTGCCCAGCGTGTCGGTGATGGTCAGGCCGGTGAAGGGCGCCGCGCCGGAGTTCACCAGCGAGATGGCGTAGGTCTTGGTGCTGCCGGGGGTATAGGTGGTGTCGGCTGCCGTCTTGGTAACGGTCAGCACCTCCACCAGCTCGCCTACCGCGATGTTGGAGAGGGTGGTGATGCCGTTATAGGACAGTGCCGCCTGGTTGGTAATGGTTGCCATGGCAAACCTCCTGAGAAGAGCAGATTTCGCGGCGGCGACGGAAAACAGTACACCGCCCGCGTTCCATTCTATGTGGAACCCGCAGGCGGTGTGTTTGGGATGCCGTTATGTGGGGAACGTATTCTATAGGGGAGGACGACTCTGTCCGCCATTGCACTGTCATTCCGAGCCAGTGCTCACACTGGCGTGGGAATCCGTAGCATCACACCCGCAAAAGGAGAGACGGATTGCCACAGGCGGCTTTGCCGCCTTCGCAATGACATGACAAGAGTTCTTTGCGTTATCCGCAAGCCCCATTGGCAGCAAAATCGTTAGATTTTGCGCCAGTTATTGTTTCCTTGCTGTCAGGTATTCGTCCCCCGGACGCCAGTAGGGGCATTGGCTGCTCTGGTTGGAGAGGAACCGCACCATTTCGTCCTCGTCCAGATCCATTTCGCAGATATAGTCGTCATAGTCCTCGTCATAGCTGTAAAATATGCAGCTCTCGCACTTATCCACACGGGCCGCCCCCTTTCCTCCCGCCATTATACGGCGGGGGAGGGGACTCGTCAAGTCAGAACAGGAACTCCTCCAACAGGGCGGGCCGCATGATGGACACCTCATAGGCGGTGCGCTCGGTGGAGACGCCGTTCTCCACCTTGGTGTATGTACGGCTCTGCACCCGGCCCTCGATGGTCAGGCGGTCGCCGGTGGTCATGGCCGCTGTCTGCTGGGCCACCGCGCCCCATGCGATGCAGGGCAGATAGTCCGCCCGGCCATAGCGGCGGTTCACCGCCAGAATGATGTCGCTGATCTCCCGGCCCAGAGGCGTCCGCCGCAGCACCGGAGGCTTGCACAGCACGCCCGACAGCTGGATCACGTTCAGGGGCGCTTCGCCGCCCTTTTCCAGCACATGGGCGAACACGGAGATCACCAGACGGCTGCCCTGACCGCTTTTGTTGTTGAAAGAGCGCAGCTGGCCCCGCACCGTTACCGTGTCGCCCTCCCGGAGCGGCACGGCCTCCAGCTGCGGCGCTGAGACGATCACCGTCAGCTTGTCCGCAAGTCCGCTGAGCCGCTCCACCGCCAGCGTGAATTTGTAAAAGGAAACGCCGTGGTTGATGTGGCTCAGCTCCGGCGCGCTGTCCACCGTGCCGCACAGCTGCACGCGGTTGAAGTTGTTGTCCATATGATGTCCACCTCGTTTGTTGATATGCCACAGCCTATGCGCTGCCGGGAAAGAATATGCTTTTCAAACGGCGGAAAGTATGGCATAATAGCGGCAAAGGAGTGATCAACCATGCGATATAAGGGAAAGGTCTACCGTCCGCCGTCCGAGGCGTACAGCCTGATCGTGCAGGTGACCTACGGGTGCAGCCACAACCGCTGCGCCTTCTGCGATATGTATGACGATAAGCATTTTGCCATGCGGCCCATGGCGGAGATCCGGGAGGACTTCGAGACGGCCCGCCAGCTGTACCGCCGGGTGGAGCGGGTCTTTCTGGCGGATGGCGACGCCCTTATGCGGAAAACCGACGATCTTGTGCAGATATTGGGCCTGATCTACGGTCTGTTCCCGGAGTGCCAGCGGGTGACCTGCTATGCCTCCCCCGCCAGCCTGCAGGTGAAATCGGAGGACGACCTGCGGCTTCTGCGGCAGCGGGGCCTGCAGATGGTGTACATGGGGCTGGAATCCGGCTGCGACGCGGTGCTGGAGCGGATGAGCAAGGGCCACAGCGCCGCCGCCATCGTGGCGGCAGGACAGAAGGCCCGCCGCTGCGGTATGGCGCTGTCGGTGACAGCCATCTCCGGCCTTGGCAGCGTGGAGCTGTGGCGGGAGCATGCCGTCGGCACGGCGGAGGCTCTCAGCGCCATGAAGCCGGAGTACATCGGCCTTCTGACGCTGATGGTGGAGCGCGGCACGCCGCTGGAGCAATGGGTGCGGGAGGGCGAATTCACCCTGCTGAGTCCTGTGGAGGTGCTGAAGGAGACGGAGCTGTTTTTGCAGCACATCGACTCTGAGGGCAGCGTGTTCCGCATGAACCACGCCAGCAACTATCTGACGCTGAAGGGAACGCTGAACCGTGACCGGCAGGCGCTGCTGGACAAGGTGCAGTCGGGGCTTTCCGGCGTGGGATTGAAGCCGGAGTTCATGAGAGCGCTGTAAGGAGCAATAAATAAGCCTCCCCTCTGTGTAAGGGGAGGTGTCGCCGCAGGCGACGGAGGGGTTGTCAAATGACCTGACAATCCCCCAGTCTCGGCTTGCGCCGAGCCAGCCCCCTTTACACAAGGGGGCCTTTGATGTGCCATACCTCAAAAAAATCAAAAATTCCCTCTTGACAACCCAATTCAAAAGTGCTAAAGTACGTCCATAATCAAAAAAGCAAACCATTGAGTAAGAGGAGTACCTGTACAGGAACCTTTCAGAGAGCCGCGTGTTGGTGGGAGCGGGGCAGCGGAATGTACGGCGAATGGACTTACGAGGGCGGGGAGAAAACCGGAAACGGCCAGTAATACCCGACGGCATCCGCGGCCGTTACCCCGGCGGAGCGCATGATGGTGCGTGCAGAGTGGACGCTTTTGCGTCAATGTGGGTGGTACCGCAGATTTGTATTTTTAATCTGTCCCATGGAAATTCTTCCATGGGACAGATTTTTATTTTATTAAAATAATTTTTACATACAAAAAGGAGAAACGATCATGGGAAAGATCATTCTGACAGGCGACCGTCCTACCGGACGGCTTCATGTGGGGCATTTTGTAGGCTCCCTCCGCAACCGCGTTACGCTGCAAAACAGCGGCAAGTTTGAAAAGCTGTTCTTCATGATCGCCGACGCGCAGGCGCTGACCGACAACTTCGACCATCCCCAGAAGGTGCGGGACAACATCCTGGAGGTGGCGCTGGACTACCTGTCCTGCGGCATCGACCCGGCCAAGTCCACCATTCTGGTGCAGTCCCACGTCAGCGAGCTGACGGAGCTGACCTTCTACTACATGAATCTGGTGACGCTGGCCCGTCTGGAGCGCAACCCCACCGTCAAGGCGGAGATCCAGCTGCGGGGCTTCAACCACAGCATCCCCATGGGCTTCCTGACCTACCCCGTCAGTCAGACGGCGGATATCACCGCCTTCATGGCCGATACCGTTCCCGTGGGCGAGGATCAGCTTCCCATGCTGGAGCAGGCCCGCGAGATCGTCCGCCGCTTCAACGAGCTGTACGGCGAGACGCTGGTGGAGCCCTCCGCCCTGCTGCCGGACAACGAGGCCTGCCTCCGCCTTCCCGGCACCGACGGCAAGGCCAAGATGAGCAAGTCTCTGGGCAACTGCATCTATCTGGCCGACGATCCCGACGACGTTCGTACCAAGGTCATGAGCATGTATACCGATCCCAACCACTTGCAGGTGTCCGACCCCGGCAACACCAAGGATAACCCTGTGTTCCTATATCTGGACGCCTTCTGCACCGACGAGCACTTCGCCCGCTACCTGCCGGATTACGCCAACCTGGCGGAGCTGAAGGCCCACTATGAGCGGGGCGGCCTGGGCGACGTGAAGGTGAAGAAGTTCCTCAACAACGTCCTGCAGGAGACCCTGGAGCCTATCCGCACCCGCCGCCAGGAGCTGGCCAAGGACCCCGCCGCCGTTATGGAAATTCTGCGCAAGGGCAGCTTTGCCGCTCAGGCCGAGGCCGCCAGGACGCTGGATAAGGTCAAGCACGCCATGAAGATCGATTATTTCGCGTAAATAGAAAAATATACATTATAGAATATAAAGGAGAAACATCATGAAAGAGCTCAAGGACAGAAACATCCCCTACAAGATCTACCTGACCGAGGATGAGATGCCCAAATATTGGTACAATGTTCGCGCGGACATGACCAACAAGCCCGCACCCCTGCTGAACCCCGGCACCCTGAAGCCCATGACCGCCGAGGAGCTGGGCGGTGTGTTCTGCGCCGAGCTGGTGAAGCAGGAGATGGACGATACCACCGCCTACTTTGAGATTCCCGAGGATATCCGCAACTTCTATAAGATGTACCGGCCCTCTCCGCTGGTGCGTGCCTACTGTCTGGAGGAGAAGCTCCAGACCCCTGCGAAGATCTACTACAAGTTCGAGGGCAACAATACCTCCGGCAGCCACAAGCTGAACTCCGCCATCGCGCAGGCCTACTATGCCAAGCAGCAGGGCCTGAAGGGCGTTACCACCGAGACCGGCGCCGGTCAGTGGGGCACGGCGCTCAGCATGGCCTGCGCCTATCTGGGTCTGGACTGCCGCGTGTTCATGGTGAAGTGCTCCTATGAGCAGAAGCCCTTCCGCCGCGAGGTCATGCGCACCTACGGCGCCAATGTGACTCCCTCTCCCTCCAACACCACCGAGGTGGGCCGCAAGATTTTGGCTGAGTTCCCCGGCACCACCGGCTCTCTGGGCTGCGCCATCAGCGAGGCTGTGGAGGCTGCCACCACCCGCGAGGGCTATCGCTATGTGCTGGGCAGCGTGCTGAATCAGGTGCTGCTGCACCAGTCCGTCATCGGCCTTGAGACCCAGACCGCGCTGGAGAAGTACGGCATCAAGCCCGACATCATCATCGGCTGCGCCGGCGGCGGCTCCAATCTGGGCGGCCTGATCTCCCCCTTTGTGGGCCAGATGCTCCGGGGCGAGGCCGATTACCGCATCATCGCGGTGGAGCCCGCCTCCTGCCCCAGTCTGACCCGCGGCGTGTTCAAGTATGACTTCTGCGACACCGGCATGATCTGCCCCATGGCCAAGATGTACACTCTGGGCAACGGCTTCATCCCCTCCGCCAACCACGCCGGCGGCCTGCGCTATCACGGCATGAGCGGCATCGTCTCCCAGCTGTATCACGACGGCTATCTGGAGGCCCGCAGCGTGGAGCAGACCAGCGTCTTTGAGGCGGCGGAGTTCTTTGCCCGCTGCGAGGGCATCCTGCCCGCTCCCGAGTCCAGCCACGCCATCCGCGCCGCCATCGACGAGGCCGTCAAGTGCCGCGAGAACGGCGAGGAAAAGACCATCGTGTTCGGTCTGACCGGCACCGGCTACTTCGATATGGTGGCCTACAACAAGTACAACGACGGCGAGATGGGCGACTATATCCCCACCGACGAGGATCTGGCCAAGGGCTTTGCCACCATCCCCAGCTTTCCCGGCAACGAGTAAGCGTTTCATAACTTCATAAGCATCTGTCCGGGACGGCTTTGCCGTCCTGGATTTTTTTCGTCTGCGGAAAAATCATGACATTTCCACCACTTGTCGACAGAGCGCGGACATATGCCGCCGCGGCCCGGAGAACCGCTATATTCCATGAAAATTTTCCAAGAAAAACGTAAAATTTTCTTTTCCGTTGTTGACAAGCGACCAATACTTTGTTAAAGTGGTGACAAAGATGAGGGTGGGAGGAACCGTCATCCGTTAGGGCAACACAAGTTATGATAAGCAAGCCGGCTGCCGTGCTGCGGTGACCGGCGAAAAAACCGTTAGGAGGATTACACTTTGAAAGATTGGGATCGTTTAATCACGGTGGAACAGATGGAAGCTGCCACGGCCATGCTGCTGGAAAACGGCGTCAAGGTCGGCGCGGATTCCTGGCAACAGCGCGCAAAGAACCAGACCCCTCACTGCGGCTTCGGCGAAGCAGGCACCTGCTGTCGTATCTGCTCCATGGGCCCCTGCCGCATCACCCCTAAGGCGCCCCGCGGCATCTGCGGCTGCGATGTTCACGGCATCGTCGGCAGAAACTATCTGCGCTTCACCGCCGGTGGCTCCGCCACCCACTCCGACCATGGTCGTGAGATCATGCACACCCTGTACCAGACCCGCGAGGGCGGCAACTATCAGGTCAAGGATCCTGACAAGCTGATCCGCATCGCCAAGGAATGGGGCGTGGAGACCGAGGGCAAGGACATCTATGACCTGGCCCACGAGATGGCCGAGATCGGCCTGCTGGAATACGGCAAGCCCTTCGGCGTGCAGCGCTTCCTCAAACGCGCGCCCGAGCATACCCAGGAGCTGTGGAACAAGGCCGGTATCGAGCCCCGCGCCATTGACCGCGAGGTGTCCCAGTCTCTGCATATGACCCATATGGGCTGTTCCTCCCTGCCGGAGGCACTGATCCGCCAGTCCTTGCGCGCCGGTCTGTCCGACGGTTGGGGCGGCTCCATGATGGGTACGGAATTCTCCGACGTTATGTTCGGCACCCCCAAGCCCATCGACACCACCGCCAACATCGGCGTGATGGAGAAGGACAACGTCAATATCATCGTTCACGGCCACGATCCCTCCCTGTCCGAGATGATCGTGTTCTATGCCAACGACCCCGAGATGATCGCCTACGCCAAGGAAAACGGCGCCAAGGGCATCACCGTGGCCGGTGTGTGCTGCACCAGCAACGAGGTCACCATGCGTCACGGCATCCCCATGGCCGGTAACTTCCTGAGTCAGGAGAACGTGGTGCTGACCGGTGCCTGCGAGGCCATCGTGGTGGACGTGCAGTGCATCTTCCCTGCACTGGGCCCCCTGAGCAAGTGCTTCCACACCAAGTTCATCACCACCTCTCCCATCGCCCGCATCCCCGACTCCGATTTCATCGAGTTCCATGCAGAGAGCGCCGGTGAGAACGCCAAGAATATCGTCAAGACCGCCATCGAGAACTTCAAGAACCGCCGTCCCGAGCTGGTCAACATCCCCGACCTGAAGACCAAGGCCCGCGTGGGCTACTCTCTGGAGGCCATCAAGAAGGAACTGGACGGCGTGTGCAACTCCCATGTGGATACATACGGCACCACCAAGCCCCTGATCGACTGCGTCAAGGCCGGTGTGCTGCGGGGCGCCGTGGCCATGGTGGGCTGCAATAACCCCAAGGTCCGTCCCGACACCGCGCATATCGAGCTGATGAAGAAGCTGCTGAAGAACGACATCATCGTCATTCTGTCCGGCTGTTCCGCTCAGGCTGCCGCCAAGGCCGGTCTGATGGATCCCGACGCCAAGGAATACTGCGGCGAGGGCCTCAAGCGCGTGTGCGAGCTGGTGGGCATTCCCCCTGTGCTGCACATGGGCTCCTGCGTGGATATCTCCCGCATGATGCTGCTGGCCTCCGACATCGCCAAGGATTGGGGCATCAACATCTCCCAGATCCCCCTGTGCGGCTGCGCACCCGAGTGGATGAGCGAGAAGGCCGTCTCCATCGGCAACTACGTGGTCGCCACCGGTATCGACACCTATCTGGGCGTGGATCCCTACACCAAGGGCTCCAGCGAGGTGGTGGAGCTGCTGCAGGGTGAGCACGGCGTGAAGGATTGGGTGGAAGCCCGCTTCATCGTGGACACCGATATCGAGAGCCTGGGCGACAAGATGATCGCCGGTATCGAAGCCAAGCGCGCCGCGCTGGGCATCTGAGAAAGAGCCGTATCTTGACTGAGGAAAGGTCGAACCAATGAAAGTAGCCATTACCGGAAAGGGCGGCGTGGGCAAAACGACGCTCTCCTCCACGCTGGCCCGCCTGTACGCCGACGAGGGCCGTACCGTGCTGGCCGCCGACGTGGACCCGGACGCCAATCTGGGATTGGCCCTGGGCCTGACGGAGGAGGAAGTCAACTCCATCACCCCGATTTCCAAAATGCGTCAGCTGGTAGAGGAGCGCACCGGCGCCACCTATACCAATAAATTCTTCAAGCTGAACCCGCAGGTCAGCGATATCCCCGATAAGTTTGCCCGGGACATCAACGGCGTCAAGCTGCTGGTGATGGGCACGGTGGAGACTGGCGGCGGCGGCTGCGTCTGCCCCGAGCATGTGATGCTCAAGTCCATCCTGTCCGCACTGGTGTTCCGCAAGGACGACGTGGTGATCATGGACATGGAGGCGGGGCTGGAGCATCTGGGGCGCGGCACCGCCGGGTGTATGGACCGCTTCATCGTGGTCATTGAGCCGGGCGCCAGAAGCGTGCAGACCTATGAAAAGGTGAAGCAGCTGGCCGCCGACCTTGGCGTCACCAAGGTGGACGTGGTGGCCAACAAGATCCGGGACGATGCGGATCGTGAATTCGTCCGCTCCCGCATCCCGGAGGAGAACCTGCTGGGCTTTATCAGCTATGACGCCGAGGTCATTGATGCCGACCGGCGCGGCCTTTCCCCTTACGATGTTAGCCCCAGGGCCGTGGAGGAGATCCGGGCCATCAAGGCGCGCATCGACGAGACATGAATAATTGAAAGGATGAAATAGATCAATGGGATTATTTGACAGAGTATTCAGAGGCTCCGACGAGATGTTTGCCAAGGCGGAGGCAGAGATCAACGCCGTCGTCGCCGAGCTGGGCGAGTCCGCTCCCATGAAGATGCCGGACACGGCCTACTACCTGTCCTGCATTTACGCCTATCTGGGCAAGAAGGTCACCACCCTGGGCGAGCTGCGCGACACCCTGGCCGACGTGAAGGCCATGATGACCCGCGAGTATAAGACCAAGGATATCTTCACCTCCGGTGTTGGCGCCGCCATCGCCGCCGAGATGATCGAGGCCTGCAAGTATGCCCGCAACCCCGACCCCTATGCCGGCACCAACTACCACGGCCACTTCACCGATGCCGAGGTCCGTACCCTGGGCGTGCCTCTGGTCACCCGCGACATCCCCGGCTTCGTGGTCATGATCGGCCCCGCTCCCAGCAAGGAGGAGGCGCTGGAGACCGTCAAGGGCTATCAGTCCCGCGGTATCTTCGTGTTCCTGATCGGCGGCATCATTGACCAGCTGATCGAGTGCGGCATGACCATGAACTTCGACGTCCGCGTCGTCCCCGTGGGCGAGGACATCTGGTCCGTGGGTCACATCATCTCTCTGGTGGTTCGCGCCGCCTTCATCTTCGGTGCTGTCCAGCCCGGCGATTATGACGGCCATATCGACTACTCCTTCCACCGCATTTTCGCGTTCGTCAACGCCTACGCCCCCGTGCCCGACATCACCGTGGCCTGCGGCGCCGGCGCCATCCAGCTGGGCTTCCCCGTTATTACCAACGATACCGACGACATGTGGGCCGTTCCCAAGTCCCTGATCATCAACGAGAATACGCAGGACTGGATCGAGACCTCTCTGGAGGCCCGCGACATCAAGATCAAGGTCACCAACATCGACATCCCCGTGGCCTTCTCCAACGCCTTCGAGGGCGAGATCATCCGCAAGAATGACACCCAGATCGAGATCGACGGCTCCCGCGTGGACTGCTGCGAGTTCTGCCGCACCGAGGAGGCCCAGAATATCGAGGATCACGCCATCATTCTGGACGGCCCCGATTTCGACGAGTTCGAGCCCGGCTCCAAGATCTGCCTAACCATCACCCTGGAGGTGGCCGGCAAGTCCTGGCAGACCGACTTCGAGCCTGTTGTCGAGCGTAAGTTCCACAACTTCCTCAACTGCATCGAGGGCGTCATGCACACCGGCCAGCGCGACATGATCCGCGTCCGCGTGTCCAAGTCCGCCTTCGACGCCGGCTTCCGCGCCCGTCACCTGGGCGAGGTGCTGTATGCCAAGGTCAAGGGCGAGTACGAGACCGTGGTGGACAAGTGCCAGGTTCGCATCTGCACCCGTCCCGAGGGCTGTAAGGAGATCCGCGCCAAGGCCAACGAGGCATTCGTGGCCCGTGACGCCCGCCTGAAGTCCATGACCGACGAGTCCGTGGATAAGTTCTACACCTGCATCCTGTGCCAGGCCTTCTCCCCCAGCCACGTCTGCATCGTCACCCCCGAGCGTCTGGGCCTGTGCGGCGCCGTGTCCTGGCTGGATGCCAAGGCCACCAATGAGCTGGATCCCAACGGCCCCTGCCAGATCGTCCCCAAGGATCGCTGCCTGGACGAGCGCCTGGGCGCCTACGAGGACGTCAACGAGGCCGTCAGCAAGTACTCTCACGGCGCGCTGGAGCGCGTGACCCTGTACTCCATCCTGGAGGATCCCATGACCTCCTGCGGCTGCTTCGAGTGCATCTGCGGCATCGAGCCCATGTCCAACGGCGTGGTCATCACCAACCGTGAGCATGTGGGCATGACCCCGCTGGGCATGAGCTTCTCCGAGATGGCCTCCATGACCGGCGGCGGCGTTCAGACCCCCGGCTTCATGGGCCACGGCAAGCAGTTCATCGCCTCCAAGAAGTTCCTGGCCGCCGAGGGCGGCATGGGCCGCATCGTGTGGCTGCCCAAGGAGCTGAAGGATCAGATGGCGGATCGCATCAACGCCACCGCCAAGGAGCTGTACGGCATCGACAACTTCACCAGCATGATCGCTGACGAGACTGTCACCACCGACATGGAGGAGCTGTATGGCTTCCTGACCGAGGTGGGCCATCCCGTCCTGGAGATGGAGCCCCTCATGTAAGGGAAGCTTTCCAAAAGAAAAAACCGGATTCGGGCAAAGCCCGAATCCGGTTTTTTATGCGCAGAATATGGTTTTGACACGTTCTTCTGCTGCGGTCAGGACGGCGTCCGTGCGCTCGCCCAGCGTCTCGCGCAGCCATTTCTCCTCACTGAGGGTGCCCTCCACATGGGGCACCCGGAACGCGCCCGCGTCACAGCCCAGGCCGATGAGTCCGCCCAGACCGGCCACCCTGCGGACATTTTCCTGCGCCGACCGGAGGATGCGCTCCGCCACATCGTCCGGGAACCGTCCGCTGCCGATGAGATTGCCGATGGTGGACAGGGTGGGTACCCAGACGGCGCGGCTTTCCGCCAGCGCATGGCAGGCCTCATCGTCCAGATATGCCCCGTGCTCGATGCTGTCGACGCCTGCCAGCACGGCGTTTTTCACCGCTTCCGCTCCGTTGCAGTGGGCCATGACGGCGTACCCCATATCGTGGGCGGCGGCGATGAGGTCGTGCATTTCCGCGCCCATCAGCGGCGTCTCTGTCAGCCGTCCGTAGATGGAAAAATCCATCAGGCCCGACACCATCAGCTTGATAAAATCCGCGCCTGCGGCCTTTGCTTCCACCAGTAAGGTGCGGTACTCTGTTAAATCCGACCATCCGCGGCCGATGAAGCTGCCGTAGTGGCCTTTCTTGTGGATGGGGAACGCCGGGGTGCGGTAGGTGATGCCGTACTCCGGGGCCAGCTCTCTGGCCCGTAGGCACACGCCGAACCGGTCGCCGCCGTCCCGGAGATAGGTGATGCCCGCCGCCTGATAGGCGGCCAGACGGCGGCGGATCAGGGCGTCGTCCGGCGAGGGCTGATGCCCGGCGACAGCGGCCTTCCAGTCCGAACCGGACAGCAGCATGTGGATATGTAAGTCAGCAAACATGGGGCGTCTCCTTGTAAAACCAAAGCGGCAGGGAGCCTGCCGCTTTGGGGTCATTTGATTTCTTCAACTGCTGAAATGACATCGCCCAGCAGGTACAGCGAGCCGTAGCACAGCACCGTGCCGTCCTTCCCAGCGTGGTCGATGGCCAGACGGACGCCGTCGGCCACCTTGTCGCAGGCCGTCACGGGCTTGCCGAAGCTGGCCAGATATCGTGCCAGCTCCTGGGCTGTCAGGGCACGGGGGTTGTCCGGTGTGACGGTGATGAACTCCACGGCGTGATCCGCCACGCTGCGGTACATGCAGTGGTAATCCTTGTCGCCCAGCACGCCGGTCAGCACCGTCAGGGGACGATCCGGCAGATAATCGGTGATATTCTGGGCCAGCGCCTGAATACACTGGGGATTGTGACCGCCGTCGATCAGGAACAGCGGGTCGCGGTGGATGATCTGGAACCGTCCGGGCCATGTGACGCGGGACAATCCCTGCCGGATGTCCTCCTCGGTGATCTGCCAGCCACGCTTCTGCAGCACGTCCAGCGTGGTCAGCGCCACGGCGGCGTTGTGGAGCTGATGCTCGCCCAGCAGGGGCAGGTGCAGTCCCTCCCGGCCGCCGAAGTCGAAGATCTGTCCCTCCAGCGAGTAGGAGCGCAGGTGCAGCTGGGTGAAATCCACCTTGTGGAGCGCGGCGCCCACCTCGCGGCAGCGCTGCTCTACCACGGCCTCCACCCCGTCGGTGGAGCGGTACAGCACCGCGTCGCAGCCGGGCTTGATGATGCCGCTCTTGGTGGCGGCGATCTTCTCCAGCGTGTCGCCCAGCACCTCGGTATGGTCAAGGCCGATGTTGCACAGCACGGCGACCTCCGGCGCGCCGATGACGTTGGTGGCGTCGAATTCACCGCCCATGCCCACCTCGCACACCACGATGTCGCACTTGCGGCGGGCAAACCACGCGAAGGCGATGGCGGTGACCATCTCAAACTCGGTGGGCTGCTCGAAGATGCTGTCGGCCAGGGGCTTGATCTCCTCGGTGATCTGACACAGCTCCTCGTTGGGGATCATCTCGCCGTTGATCTGCATCCGCTCGTTGAACCGGACGATGTAGGGCGAGGTGTACAGGCCGGTGCGGTATCCCGCCTGCCGCAGCACCGAGGCCACCATGGCGCAGGTGGAGCCCTTGCCGTTGGTACCGGTGACGTGGACGAACTTCAACGTCCGCTCCGGATGACCCATCTTGTCCAGCAGGGCGCTGATGCGCTCCAGGCCGGGGATGCTGCCCTTCCAGCAGACGGCGTGTATGTAATGTAAGGCTTCTTCCAGTGTCATTGACCTGACACTCCTTTCTGTGCCGGTTTGGCGGCCGCGGGCCACACACCGGCGGCGATAAATACGCGGGAGCGGCACAGCACCCATACCAGCAGCACATCCAGCACGCCGGTGACGGCGAACTGCACGCTGCGGGTGGCCAGCTTCGTCACAAAGAAGGCCAGCTTGCTCTCGCCGCCGTAGATAAGGGCCAGCGAGCCGCTCTGATAGAGAATGGAACCCAGCACGATGGCCGGGAGGAACGCCACGGCAATACGGACAGGGGAGACCTTCTGGGTCAGCCACGGGCGGAACAGCCCGGCGCTGAGGCCGTACAGGATGGGCGGCACACAGAAGATGGGGTTGTAGCCGTAGGGGGTGAACAGACACCCGATGAAGTCGGCGGCAAAGCCGGTGAACGCGCCGGGCAGCGGGCCGAACAGCATGCCCGCGATGAAAATGGGCACGGCCTCGATGGAGAAACGGGTGGTCTCGTTGGGCATGGGGATCAGCAGACGGGCCAAAATGACGCTCAGCGCCGTCAGCAGGGCGCAGATGGCGATGGAGCGGACGCTCCATCCGGACTTTTCGGGATTTTTGGACATAAAAAAGGCCTCCTAACAAAAATGTGGGAGGAGGTTGGGGAAAGGGTATGCAGTTGTTCCGCGCACGGCGTGGCCGTACTCTGCAACAGCGGATGCGAAGATGGCATCGCGGAGCAAGCTCCTTCGTCCGGCGGCAACCTCCCATCCGACCGGCACTTAACGCGCCACTTCTACTCTTGCAGCAAGGGAATGTCCGCAGCGGGAAATGCGATCCGAACTGCGCACACTGCCTGTATCATACCGTGATTGACAGGAAAAAACAAGCAAAAAGAAGTAAAAAAAATATTTTCGTCAATCCGTCAAAAAATTCACATAGCATTACGGTGAATTTAACGACAACGTGTAGAGAAACGGGAAGTCAGGGAAAATGAAATATTCGTTTTGTAGGATTTGCACGAAATAAAGGTTGACAAAAACGCATGGTTTCAATTATAATTTCTAATTGTAGAAAAAATAACAATGGGGAAAGGAACGCGGTGAAAAACGCCGTAACTGCCCCGGCAAAAGCGCGGTGCGCGCGGCCCTGTGGTGCGAAGGCGAACATAGTTGTCTTGAACATGGGGGCCGTTTTTTCTTTTTTCAGGAGGCCGGAAATGAAGCGCTATGAGGTGGTGCGTGAGATCGCCAACAGCTGCGCGCGCAACCAGATGCGGGATGTGTTCTTCTTCGAGGTGGAGACCGACGACCCGGCGGAATGGGTGCGGCGGGAGATCAAGGGCGCGGAGGTGAACATCACCGCCGAGACCAACGCCAGAGGTGAGATCACCGTCTTTGCCGAGAGCGCGGGCCTGTTCCAGAAGTTCCTGTTCACGGAGCTGTGAAAAGCTTCGATTCTTTACATCGCCTCCCTCTGAGAGGGAGGTGGCGCGAAGCGCCGGAGGGAGAGAATTTAAGCCTTTTATTCTCTCCCTCAGTCTCGCTTGCGCTCGACAGCCCCCTCACAGAGGGGGCCAAGACCGTAAAAAGTCTTGGCAGCAAAATCGTCAGATTTTGCGCCAGTAAGCTTGTATCTAAATCCCCTGATCGGGATCATGATAAATTATTTGTATGTGGATACTAAGGAGGTAACTTATGAGCGTGAAGGACATTTTCAGCAAGAGAGCTGCATTTTCCTTTGAGGTGTTCCCCCCCAAGACCGACGTCGGCATGGAGAAGCTGTGCGGCGAGAACGGCGTCCTGGACAAGCTGTACACCCTGAACCCCGACTACATCTCCTGCACCTACGGCGCGGGCGGCTCCAACGTGGGCAAAAATCTGGAGGTTCTGGACAAGATCAAGAAGGACGGCAAGTGCACGCCCGTCACTCACTTTACCTGCATCGGCAACACCAAGGAAGGCATCCGTGAGCAGCTGCAGAACTATCTGGATCACGGCATCGACCATATGCTGGCTCTGCGCGGCGACCTGCCCTTCGGCTGGGAAGGCACCGGCGGCGACCTGCACTATGCCACTGAGCTGGTGAAGTTTGTCCGTCAGGAGTTCGGTGACAAGTTCACCATCGCCGTGGCCGGCTCTCCCGAGGGCCACATCGCCTGCCGCTCTCTGGAGGCTGACATCGCCTTCCTGAAGCAGAAGCAGGACAACGGCGCCGACTACATCATGACTCAGCTGTGCTGGGATATGGATCAGTTCCGCTATTGGCTGGACGCCATCCGCGCCGCCGGCATCACCATGCCCGTGGACGTGGGTATCATGCCCATCCTGGATCAGGCCGCTACCATCAACATGGCCCTCAGCCGCAACGGCTGCGTCATGCCCCGCGCCCTGTGCGAGATCATCTCCAAGAACTGGATCTTCCCCAACCCCTTCGTCAAGGATCCCTTCGACGCCGACGTGGAGGGCAAGAAGGCCTCCTTCAAGGCCGCCGGTATCGAGTACACCATCAACCAGATCGACGAGTACCGCGCCTGCGGCGTGGACGGCATCCACCTGTATGCCCTGAACAAGTACGACGATGTGGCCTACATCGCCAAGGCTGCCGGTCTGCTGGACCTGATCTGAGAAGCTGAAATCCCTGTGTCCCGTGGGGAGCGTCCCTCCCCGCGGACACCGCAAAAGGAAGAATCGAACTATGGGAAAGACACATATCATTGCAGTAGCAGGTAAGGGTGGCGTCGGCAAAACGACCACCTGCGGCATGCTCATCGACTATCTGTGCAAGGCGGGGAAGGGCCCGCTGCTGGTGGTGGACGCGGATGCCAATTCCAACCTCAACGAGGTGCTGGGCGTGGAAGTGGAAACCACGTTGGGCGACATCCGCGAGGAGATGGCACAGGCCGAGAAAAACGGCACCGTGCCGCCCAGTATGACCAAGGCCGATTATGCCGAAATGAAGTTCAGCTCCGCCCTGGTGGAGGAGGACGACTATGACATGCTGGTCATGGGCCGGACTCAGGGCAAGGGCTGCTACTGCTTTGTCAACGGCGTGCTGAAAACGCAGATCGACAAGTACGTCGGCAACTACAAATATATGGTCATCGACAACGAGGCGGGCCTGGAGCATATCAGCCGCGGCACCCTGCCTCATGTGGACACCATGCTGCTGATCTCTGACTGCTCGCGGCGCGGTATCCAGGCGGCGGGCCGTCTGGCGGAGATGATCCGGGAGCTGGAGCTGAAGCCCGGCACCATGAAGCTGATCGTCAATCGCGCGCCCAACGGGGAGCTGAACCCCGGCGTGGCGGAGGAGATCGAAAAATACCACCTGGGGCTGGCAGGCGTACTGCCCCAGGACGAAACGGTCTACGCCTATGACTGCGAAGGAAAACCCAGTTCCCAGGTGCCCGACAGTTCGCCGGTAAAGCAGGCGCTGGCCGGGATCATCAAAGAACTGAAACTCTAAAAACATCTACAAGGGGGATTTGTCAAGATGTCTTTCGTTCCCAAGACACATACCTACAACGCCCACATCAATGAAGTGGTTCTGGGTGTTGGCGATAAGGCCGTCGCCATCGGCGGTCAGAACGTGCTGGCCTTCCACACCTTCGACGGTGAGATCGCCAACGCGCCCAAGATCGGCGTGGAGCTGACCGACGCCGGTATGGCCATGTGCACTATGCCCGGCGAGCAGAAGTTCTACGAGGGCTGCGCCACTGTGGCCGACATGGCCAAGCGTGCCGCTGAGATGGAGGGCGCTTCCTTCATCTGCCTGCATCTGGAGGGCGCTGACCCCAACGGCGAGAACAAGTCCGTTGACGAGTGCGTGGAGCTGGCCAAGTCCGTGGCCGACGCCACCGATATGCCGCTGGTGGTCATGGGCTGCAAGAATATCGAAAAGGATACCGAGCTGTTCAACAAGATCGCCGAGGCACTGGCCGGCAAGAACATTCTGGTGCTGTCCGCCCGTGATGAGAACTACAAGGCCATCGGCGCAGGCGCAGGTCTGGCTTACGGCCAGAAGGTGGGCGCCGAGTCCGCCGTGGATATCAACCTGGCCAAGCAGCTGAACACCGTCATGACCCAGCTGGGCGTCAACGCGCAGTCCATCGTCATGAACATCGGCTCCGCCGCCGCCGGCTACGGCTTCGAGTATGTGGCCTCCACGCTGGACCGCGTGAAGGACGCCGCTCTGGGCCAGTCCGACGCCATGCTGCAGATGCCCATTATCACCCCCGTGTCCGCCGACACCTGGGGCGTGAAGGAGTCCATCATGCCTGAGGCCGACATGCCCGAGTGGGGCTCTCAGGAAGAGCGCGGCATCGAGATGGAGATCGTCACCGCCGCCGCCGTGCTGGCCAGCGGCTCCGATGCCGTCATCATGCGCCACCCCGAAGCTATCCGCACCATCGCCGCCATGATCGGCGCATTGGTCTGACGCGGAAAGGAGGAACCAAACAATGGCTGTTAAAGGTTTAGATATTTTTAAGCTGTCTCCCAAGAAGAACTGCAAGGAGTGCGGCGTTCCTACCTGTATGGCATTCTGCATGAAGGTGGCCCAGGGCGCTCTGCCCATCGAGAAATGTCCCTATATGTCCGACGAGGCCATCGCCCTGCTGAGCGAGGCGACCGCGCCCCCCATGAAGGCCATCGAGGTGGGCGGCATGAAGCTGGGCGGCGAGACCGTCATGATGCGTCATGAAAAGACCTTCGTCAACCGCAACCGCTTTGCCGTGTCCCTGTGCACCTGCATGGACGACGCCGCTGTGGACGCCAAGCTGGCCGAGATGAAGGCCGTGGATTACGAGCGTATCGGCGAGCGTGAGTATGTGGAGTTCCTGCTGGTCCACGACGGCGGCGACGGTGCTCGTCTGGCCGAGCTGTGCAAGAAGGCTGCCGCCGCTGAGCGTGCCGTCATCATCGACACCGACAGCGTGGACAACGCCAAGCTGGCCCTGGCCGCCATCGGTGACACCAAGCCTCTGCTGAACGGCGCCAATAAGGATAACTACGAGGCCATGAGCGCCCTGGCTGTGGAGGCCGGTGTGGTGCTGGGCGTCAAGGGCGCCGATCTGGCCGAGATCCACGACACCGTGGCCGCGCTGGAGAAGCTGGAGAACAAGAACCTGGTCATCGACGTGACCGGCGCCACCATCAAGGAGACCTTCGCCAACGCCGTGCTGGTGCGCCGCACCGCCCTGAAGGACGGCGACCGTACCTTCGGCTATCCCTCCATCGTCAATCTGGCCAAGCTGTGCCACGGCGACGTGCATATGGAGACCGCGCTGGCGTCCCTGTTCACCATGAAGTACGGCTCCATCGTGGTCATGGAGACTATGCGCTATGCCGAGGCTCTGCCTCTGTACGGCCTGCGCCAGAACGTGTTCACTGATCCTCAGAAGCCCATGAAGGTGGAGCCGGGCATCTATCCCATCAACGGCGCGACCCCCGACGATCCCTGCGCCCTGACTGTGGACTTCGCCCTGACCTACTTCCTGGTGTCCGGCGAGCTGGAGCGCGCCAAGGTGCCCATCAACCTGCTGATCACCGACGCCTCCGGTATGTCCGTGCTGACCGCGTGGGCCGCCGGTAAGTTCTCCTCCGGCTCCATCAAGAAGTTCTTTGATGAGTACGACATCGCTGGTAAGATCAACAACCGTACCCTCATCATCCCCGGCAAGGCTGCCGTGATGAAGGGCGACATTCAGGATAAGCTGCCTGACTGGAACGTGGTGGTCGGTACCCGCGAGGCCGTGGAGCTGGTGAAGTACCTGCGCGACGGCGAGTACATCAAGGCCGCCGAGGCTGTCGCCGCCTCCAAGAAGCCCGCCGAGGAGAAGAAGGTCGTGGACGCGGACGCTCCTCTGGACTTCGAGAAGATCTCCATGTCCATCCCCAAGATCGACGTGGTGGATATGGGCGTCACCTACAAGCAGCGCGACCCCAACTCCCCCAAGTTCGTCACCATCGGCGAGCGCATCCACTGCATCAGCCCCGTGATCCGCGAGGCCATGAACACCATGAACCCCGAGCCCATCCTGAAGCGTGCCGCCGAGCAGATCAAGGCCGGCGCCACCTATCTGGACGTTAACATCGGCCCTGCCGAGTCCAACGGCCCCGAGCTGATGACCTGGGCGGTCAAGCTGCTGCAGGAGAACTTCAACAATGTGCCTCTGGCTCTCGATACCGCCAATAAGAAGGCCATCGAAGCCGGTATCCACGTCTATAACCGCACCAACGGCAAGCCCATCGTCAACTCTGCCGACGCCGGTTCCCGTATCTCCAACATCGATCTGGCCGCTGCCAACGACGCCATCGTTATCGCCCTGTGCTCCGCCGACGGTATTGCCAAGGATAACGAGGAGCGCATGATGCACTGCCACCACATGCTGGAGCGCGGCCTGAGCTTGGGCATGGACGCTTCCGACCTGTGGTTCGACCCCCTGTTCCTGGTGGTCAAGGGTATGCAGGATAAGCAGATGGACGTGCTGAACGCCATCAAGATGTTCGCCGACGAGGGCCTGAAGTCCACAGGCGGCCTGTCCAACAACTCCAACGGTGCCCCCAAGGCTGTCCGTCCCATCCTGGACTCCACGCTGGTAGCCATGGCCATGATGCAGGGCCTGACCTCCGCTATCGTCAACCCCAACGACCTGCGTCTGATGGAGACCATCAAGTCCTGCGACATCTTCAAGAATCACGTTCTGTATTCCGACAGCTATCTGGACGAGTAAAAAACCTATCGCTTTTCCCGCCGCCGCATCGCGGCGGCGGGAAAAGTGCATCCCCGGCATCTCGCTCCGCCTTGGGACGGAGGGAGAAAGTGTTGCATATTCTATAAATTTGAAATAGGAGGATCAACATTATGAGCGTATTGACCGACCTGATCTATGGTGGTTCCAACGCCGTGGCCGGCCTGACGGAAGGTGCCGTCAACGACGCGATCGCCAAATACGGCGCAGACAAGGAGATCGCATTCCCTGATACCGCATACTATTTCCCCACCATTTACGCCGCCACCGGCGTGAAGATAAAAACACTGGGCGACCTGCCCGCCTGCGTGGGCGTGCTGAAAAGCCTGATCACCAATCAGGAGGATCTGGGTCAGGCGCTGAACGCCGGTCTTGCCACCGCTGTGGGCGCTGAGATCCTGGAGGGCCTGAAGTTCGTGGAGCCCAAGGACGCCTACGAGGAGGCGACGGTTCCCGGCATCGGCTTCGTCCCCGATCCCATCATCCGTTCTCTGGGCGTGCCGCTGGTCACCGGCGATATCCCCGGTGTGGCCGTGGTGCTGGGCAAGGCCGAGAACCCTGAGGACGCCGTGAAGGTGGTCAAGGACTATCAGTCCAAGGGCATCATGACCTTCATGGTGGGCGACGTCATCGAGCAGTGCGCCGAGGGCGGCGTGAAGATGGGTCTTGAGTTCCGCGTGATCCCCCTGGGTCATGACGTGACCGCCGTCATCCACGTTGTCACCGTGGCCATCCGCGCGGCGCTGATCTTCGGCAACGTGCAGCCCGGCGACCTGCCCGGCCTGCTGGCCTATACCAAGGAGCGCGTGCCCGCTTTCGTCAACACCTTCGGCGCCATCGACAGCGTGGTGGTCTCCGCCGGTGCCGGCGCTATCGCGCTGGGTTTCCCCGTGGTGGTGGACATCGATCTGGGCGAGAATCAGGTGCCCGGTGCGCTGGAGTCCGTGCTGGATCACGGCGAGACCGTGAAGCGCTCTCTGGAGCTGCGCAACATCAAGATCAAGTCCAAGGATCTGCCCATCCCGGTGGCCTTCTCCGCCGCGTTCGAGGGCGAGATCATCCGTAAGGCCGACGTGAAGGCCGAGTTCTGGTCCGCCAAGAACCCCACCTGCGAGCTGGTCCTGATGAAGGACGCCGACCAGGTGGAGGATCACAAGATCACACTGATCGGCCCGGACATCGACTCCGGCGATCTGGAATATGCCATGGGCACCTTTATCGAGGTGTACGGCAAGAAGATGCAGCCCGACTTCGAGTCTGTCATCGAGCGTAAGATCCATGCCTGGTTCAACTACATGGAGGGCGTGATGCACACCGGCCAGCGCAATCTGCTGCGTGTCCGCGTGTCCAACGACGCCTTTGAGAAGGGCCTGCGCATGAAGGACTTCGGCGAGGTGCTGTACCACATGATCATGGACGAGTTCGACGCCGTTGTGGATAAGTGTCAGATCACCCTGATCACCGACGCGGCCGAGACCAAGAAGCTGCTGGATGAGCAGGCAATGCCCCGCTACAACATGCGTGACGACCGTCTGGCCTCCATGTCCGACGAGTCCGTGGATCAGTTCTATACCTGCATCCTGTGCCAGTCCTTCGCCCCCGCCCACTGCTGCGTGGTCACCCCTGAGCGTCTGGGCCTGTGCGGTGCTGTGTCCTGGCTGGACGCCAAGGCCACCTATGAGCTGAACCCCAACGGCCCGTCCCAGCCCATCGAAAAGACCGGCTGTCTGGACGAGCGCACCGGCTCCTATGAATCCGTCAACGAGACCGTGAAGAACGCCACCCACGGCGCGGTGGAGTCCGTCACCCTGTACTCCATCCTGGAGGATCCCATGACCTCCTGCGGCTGCTTCGAGTGCATCTGCGGCATCGAGCCAATGTCCAACGGCTTCATCGTGGTGAACCGCGAGTACAGCGGCACCACTCCCGTGGGCATGACCTTCGGCGAGCTGGCCTCCTGCACCGGCGGCGGCGTTCAGACCCCCGGCTATATGGGCCATGGCCGCCACTTCATCTCCTCCAAGAAGTTCATCCACGCCGAGGGCGGCATCGAGCGCATCGTGTGGATGCCCAAGGAGCTGAAAGACGACATCGCAGAGCGTCTCAACAAGACCGCCAAGGAGTTGTATGGCATCGACAACTTCAGCGACATGATCGCTGACGAGACCATCTGCACTGACTGCGACGAGCTGATGAACTTCCTGACGGAGAAGAATCATCCCGTGCTGGGCATGGAGCCCCTGATGTAACCAAACCCCACAGAAAAACGCGACCCCAAGGAGAACGATATGTATCAGGTCATCTTTACCTTTGAAAACGGCGCGACGCCGGTGACGGCCACCGCCGCGCCCGGCGAAACGCTGCTGGAAACGGCCCGTGCCGCCAATGTGGCCATCGACGCGCCCTGCTCCGGCAACGGCTCCTGCGGCAAGTGCCGCGTGAAGCTGCTGGAGGGCACCGTGGAGGGCTTACAGACCAGCCACATCACCGATGAGGACTACGCCGCCGGTTGGCGTCTCAGCTGTGCCAGCAAGGTCAGCTCCGACGTGACCGTGATGGTGCCGGACATCGCCTCCGCCTATCAGAGCCGCATGAAGACTGCGGATCTGTCCACCGGCGAGGAGGTGGCCATCTTCACCCGGTTGGAGGAGGATCTGAAGGCGGCAGGTGTGGATTTCAGCAACGACTTCGTGGAGACGGAGGTCACCATGGAGGAGCCCACGCTGGAGGATACCATGCCCGATACCGAGCGGCTGACCATGGCGCTGGAGGCGGCGCTGGGCTGTGAGAAGGTGCGCCTGAGCTATCCCACGGTACATAAGCTGGCGCGGGTGCTGCGCGAAAGCGGCTTCCATGTGGCCGTGGCCGGTACGCTGTGCGACGGCGTATTTCAGGCCATGGACGTGCGCAATGCCAACGAGCCGCAGCCTATGTGCGGCCTTGCCATCGACATCGGCACCACCACCGTTTCGGCGGTGATCACCGACCTGAAAACCGGCAAATTGCTGGCCAAGGGCAGCGGCGGCAACGGCCAGATCCGCTACGGCGCGGATGTCATCAACCGCATCGTGGAGCAGGGACGGCCCGGCGGCGCGGAGCGCCTGCAGAAGGCCATCGTGGAGGAGACCCTCCAGCCCCTGACGCGGGCGCTGTGCGCCAGTGCCAAGGTGGACGCCGACCGCATCCTACGGTGCTGCGTGGCCTCCAATACCACCATGAACCACCTGCTGCTGGGCGTGGACGCCGATCCTGTCCGCATGGAGCCCTATATTCCCACCTTCTTCCATTGGGACGGCCTGAAGGCCGGTGACATCCGGTTTGTGGCCAACCCCGACGCGAAGGTGGTGCTGGCGCCCAATATCGGCTCCTATGTGGGCGGCGATATCACCGCCGGTACGCTGACCAGCCGCATCTGGGACAAGGACGAGTTCTCGCTGTTCATCGACCTGGGCACCAACGGCGAGATCGTGTTCGGCAACCGGGACTTTATGATGTCCTGCGCCTGCTCCGCAGGCCCCGCCTTTGAGGGCGGCGACATCTCCTGCGGTATGCGGGCCACCGACGGCGCGGTAGAGGCCGTGACCATCGACCGGGAAACGCTGGAGCCTACTCTGTCCATCGTGGGCAAGGAGGGCCAGAAGCCGGTGGGTATCTGCGGCAGCGGCATCATCGATGTGATCGCCGAGCTGTACCGCACCTCCGCCATCTCCGCCAAGGGACACTTTGTGCGGGAGAACCGCCGTATCCTCCGTGACGAGCACGGTATGGGGCGCTACGTGCTGGCTTTCAGCAACGAGAGCGACACCGGTCGTGAGATCGCCATTACTGAGGTGGATATCGAGTGCTTCATCCGGGCCAAGGGCGCGATCTTCTCCGCCATCCATATCATGCTGTCCTCTCTGGACATGGATGTGTCCGTGCTGGAGCACATCTATGTGGCGGGCGGCATCGGCAGCGGCATCAACATGGAAAACGCCGTGCGCATCGGCATGTTCCCCGATGTGGATCGTGAGCTGTTCCAGTATATCGGCAACTCCTCGCTGGCGGGCGCTTACGCGCTGGTGCTGTCCAACGCGGCGGAGGAGAAGGTTCACGAGCTGGCCAGCAACATGACCTATCTGGAGCTGTCCACCGAGCCGAAGTACATGGAGGAATTCGTGGCGGCCTGCTTCCTGCCTCATACCAACAAGGAGCTGTTCCCGTCCAGCGTACAGGAGTGACCGATGGAGATACAAAACAACAAGGAAGAAGTGCCGTTTTCCCACTATCTGGCACTTTTTGAGAAGCTTGACCCCCGGGAGACGGCAAAGCGCTGCGGCGTGCCCTTCGAGGACGGCTGCTTTACGGTGCAGCTGCTGAACAGCACCTACCGCATCGCGTGGCCGGAATACGCCATCACGGCGGATCGGGAGGATGCCTTCGCGTTGACGAACCTGCCCTGCCAGACCTTTTTGCTGCGGTATCTGCTGGAGGGACGGCAGGCGGCGCTGGCGCTGGGCTATAAGACCTTCCGGGAGATGCCCTGGGGCGAGCTGTACATTACGCCCTATACGGGCCGCTGCCTGACACGGGCGGCCTTCACCTTCGGCACCCAGGTGGCCAATTTCGCCGCCGCCTGCCAGCGGATGGGCGGCGAAAAGCTGTCCCACGGCGACGCGGGCTATGGCTTCGGCTTTCTGGGGGGCTACCGGATGCAGATCATGATCTACGCCGGGGACGATGAATTCCCGCCCTCCAGCCAGATCCTGTATTCCGACAATTTTGCCTCCGGCTTTTCGGCGGAGGATCGCGTGGTGGCGGGAGATATTCTGATCTCCGCCATCCGACAAGAGATGAAAAGGAAATAAATAGCATGAGTTTTACCTATCTGAACCTGCAGGGCAAGCTGGAGCATGTGGATGTGACGGCTGAGGATATCGACCGCCAGCTGCAGCGGCTTTTGCAGGCCAATCCCCGCATTATCCCCGTCACCGGCCGCGCCGCGGCGCTGGGCGACGAGCTGGTGCTGGACTACGCCGGATTTTCCGAGGGCGTCCAGTTCCCCGGCGGCACCGCCGAAAAGCAGACCCTGACCCTGGGCAGCGGCATGTTCATCCCCGGCTTCGAGGAGCAGCTGGTGGGCGCCAACATCGGCGACGATGTGACCGTCACCGTCACGTTCCCCACCGAGTATCACGCCCCGGAGCTGGCGGGAAAGCCCGCCGAGTTCCGCTGCCACGTTCATGAGATCCGCACTCATGGCGCCTATGAGATGGACGATACCTTCGCCAAAGAGATCGGCCAGTGCGACACCATGGAGCAGATGCGGGAGAACATGGGCAAGGCGCTTCAGGACTACTATAACGAGCGGGCCGAGCAGGAACTGCGCTGGCAGCTGATGCATCAGGCCGCCGCCACCGTGGAGGAGCAGCCCTCTGACGAGGAGCTGGATCGCATGGTGGAGGCCCAGATGGAGACGCTGGCCGCCCAGCTGGCCCAGAAGGGCCTGACGCTGGAGGCCTATTGCCAGTTCACCGGCAGCGACGAGAAGAAGCTGCGGGAGGATATGCGTCCCGACGCGCTGGAGGCCTTCCGTACCCAGAAGGCAGTGGAGAAGATCGCCCAGCTGGAGAACCTGACCGTCACCGACGAGGAGATGAACGCCGCCATCGAGCGGATCTGCGCCGACAACCATATGAGCGCGGAGGATCTCAAGCCCTATTTCGACAACGGCTTCCTGACCGTTGTCCGCCAGCAGATGCTGCGGGACAAGGCCACCGAGGTGGTGCGCCGCAGCGCCCAGATCACCCAGTAAACTCCGGCGCACAGGGCGCCGCAGGATACATTCATTCATTATTCAGGGACGACCTGAGGATAACAAGGAGGATAACCCCATGGCAATCGAATTCAAAGACGGCAAGTATGTTGACGCCAACGGCCACGTGACGCTGGATCCTACCATCTATAAGGATTGGCAGATCGCCGAGGAGGCGGAAAAGGCACTTCCCCCTGTGGAATATTTCCGCGAGAAGCTGGGTCTGCTGCCCGAGGAGATCATCCCCTACGGCAAGACCCCTAAGATCGACTTCATCAAGGTCATGAACCGCCTGAAGGATAAGCCCGACGGCAAGTTCATCGAAGTCACCGCCATCACCCCCACTCCCTTCGGTGAGGGTAAGTCCACCGTGTCCCTGGGCCTGATCGAGGGTCTGGGCAAGCTGGGCCTGAACGTGGGCGGCGCCCTGCGTCAGCCCTCCGGCGGCCCCACCATGAACGTCAAGGGTACCGCTGCCGGCGGCGGCAACGCCCTGCTGATGCCCATGACCGAGTTCTCTCTGGGCCTGACCGGCGACATCAACGACATCATGAACGCCCACAACCTGGCCATGGTGGCCCTGAACGCCCGTATGCAGCACGAGCGCAACAACAACGACGAGTGGCTGGCCGCCAAGGGTCTGAAGCGTCTGGATATCGATCCCAAGCGCATTGAGATGGGCTGGGTCATGGACTTCTGTGCCCAGGGCCTGCGCAACATCATCATCGGCATCGGCGGCCGTCTGGACGGCTTCATGATGGAGTCCAAGTTCGGCATCGCCGTCGGCTCCGAGCTGATGGCCATTCTGGCTGTGGCCCGCGATCTGAAGGATCTGCGCGAGCGTATCGGCAAGATCGTTGTGGCTTACTCCCGCAGCGGTGAGCCCGTCACCTGCGAGGATCTGGAGGTTGCCGGCGCTATGACCGCCTGGATGCGCAACACTATCAACCCCACCATGTGCTACTCCGTGGAGCACCAGCCCGTTCTGGTCCACGCCGGTCCCTTCGCCAACATTGCCATCGGCCAGTCCTCCGTCATCGCTGACCGTCTGGCCCTGAAGCTGTTCGACTATCATGTTACCGAGTCCGGCTTCGCCGCCGACATAGGCTTCGAGAAGTTCTGGAACGTCAAGACCCGTCTCAGCGGCCTGACCCCCAACGTGTCCGTGCTGGTGGCCACCGTCCGCGCCCTGAAGATGCATGGCGGCGGCCCGAAGGTCACCCCCGGCGCACCTCTGGCCAAGGAGTACACCGAAGAGAATCTGGAGCTGCTGGAGAAGGGTACCTGCAACCTGTTCCATCATGTGAACACCATCAAGAAGTCCGGCATCAACCCCGTGGTCTGCATCAACCGCTTCTATACCGATACCGACGCCGAGATCGCTCTGCTGAAGAAGCTGTGCCAGGAGCGCGGCATCCGCTGCGCCGAGTCCAACCATTGGCGCTTCGGCGGCGAGGGTGCCATCGAGCTGGCCAAGACCGTTGTGGAGGCCTGCGAGGAGCCCGTGAACGTCAAGTTCCTGTACGATCTGGATATGCCTCTGCGTCAGCGCGTTGAGCTGATCGCCAAGGAGGTCTACGGCGCTGACGGTGTGGATTGGGCGCCTCTGGCGGTGGAGAAGGCCAAGCGCTTCGAGAGCGATCCCAAGTATGCCGATTACTGCACCATGATGGTCAAGACCCATCTGTCCCTGTCCGACGATCCCACCAAGAAGGGTGTGCCCACCGGCTGGCGTCTGGCTGTCCGTGACATTCTGGAGTATGGCGGCGCCAAGTTCCTGTGCCCCATGGCCGGTACCATCTCCATGATGCCCGGCACCGCGGCCAACCCCGCCTATCGCCGCATCGACGTGGACACCGAGACCGGCAAGGTCAGCGGCCTGTTCTAAGAGCGGACGTGAACTCTGCGAGGCTATTTTACGAAAGCTCCGGCGGCTTCAAGCCGCCGGAGCTTTTCTGATGAGCAATTAAATTTTCCACTGAAAACAACGAGGAGAGAACTATGGATTATACCACCAAGTCCTGCCGTGAATTTGTCACGGTTCTGGCTTCCAACGAGCCTGCTCCCGGCGGCGGCGGCGCGTCCGCGCTGGTGGCCGCCATCGGCACCGCCCTGGGCAACATGGTCGGCTCCCTGACCGTGGGCAAGAAGAAGTACGCCGACGTGGAGGCGGAGATCATCGCCCTGCAGAAGAAGTGCGACGCCCTCCAGACCGAGCTGCTGGATCAGGTGCCTGCTGACGCCGAGGGCTTTATCCCTCTGGCCAACGCCTACGGCATCCCCAAGGACGACCCCGACCGGCCCCGCATCATGGAGGAGGCCACCATCACCGCATGCCAGGTGCCCATGCACATCATGGAGCTGTGCTGCGAGGCCATCGACGCCATCGCCGTGTTCGCTGAGAAGGGCTCCCGTCTGGCGGTGTCTGACGCGGGCTGCGGCGCTACCATCGTGAAGGCGGCATTGCAGGCGGCGTCCCTGAACGTGTTCATCAACACCAAGACCCTGCTCAACCGCGAGGTGGCGGAGGAGATGAACGCCAAGTGCCTGACCATGCTGGACGTGTACGGCAAGAAGGCCGACGGCATTTTTGAGACCGTCAAGGTCGGTTTCTTCAAATAAGGGAGGAAAAGAATATGGCAAAGCAATTACTGGGTAAAGAAGTGACCGCCGCCATGAACGAGAAGCTGCAGCAGCGCGTGGCGGCGCTGAAGGAAAAGGGTGTCATGCCGAAGCTGGCCATCATCCGCTGCGGCGAGAATCCCTCCGACCTGTCCTATGAGAAGGGCGCAACCTCCCGTGCCGAGCTGATCGGCGTGGACGTGGTGAAGTTCCTGCTGCCGGAGGATGTGACCAAGGAGGCGCTGATCGCCCAAATCGAGGCCATCAACGCCGACGACAGCATCCACGGCTGCCTGCTGTTCCGCCCCCTGCCCAAGCACCTGAAGGCGGATCAGGACGAGATCTGCAACCATTTGGCCGCCTGCAAGGATATCGACTCCATGACTGACCTGTCCAACGCCGGTGTGTTCATGGGCAAGAAGCTGGGCTTCGCGCCCTGCACCCCCCAGGCCTGCATGGAGATCCTGGACTACTACGGCATCGACTGCACTGGCAAGAAGGCCGTTGTGATCGGCCGCTCTCTGGTGGTGGGCAAGCCCGCCGCCATGATGCTGCTGGGCAAGAACGCCACCGTTACCGTGTGCCACACCAAGACCAGGAACGTGGAGGAAGTGGCCCGCGAGGCTGACATCCTGGTGTCTGCCGCAGGCGTGCTGAAGAGCCTGACCAAGGATTATGTCCGTCCCGGCCAGATCGTCATTGACGTGTCCATGAACTGGGATCCCGACAAGGTGACCTCCAAGGGCAAGGGCGGCATGGCGGGCGACGCCGTGTTCGCCGAGGTTGAGCCTATCGTCGAGGCCATCACCCCTGTGCCCGGCGGCGTGGGCGCTGTGACCACCTCCGTGCTGATCGGTCATGTGGTGGAGGCCGCCGAGCGCACGCTGGCGTAAGGAGGGCTGACCATGAATCTGTTTGCTCCTGCCGAGATCGCGGCCAACTACGCCGAGGCCGGCGTAAAGAAGAGCAGCCTGCCCGTCAGCAAAATGCTGCTGCTGGGCGTGCTGGCCGGTATGCTGATCGCCTTCCCCTCCTGCGTGACCAACATGGCCAGCTATGGCCTGGACAACAACAGCACCATCCGGGCCATCTCCGGACTGCTGTTCGCCTTCGGTCTGGGCATGGTGATCCTGATCGGCGCGGAACTGTTCACCGGCAATACGCTGATCTTCATCAGCGTGCTAGAGAAGAAGGTGCGCGTGGCCGCCATGCTGAAGGACTGGCTGTTCGTGTACATCGGCAACTTCATCGGCTCTATTTTGGTGGCGGTGCTGTGCGCCAAGTTCGGCTGGCTGTCCGCCGGAAGCAACGCACTGGCCGTGTACGCCATGAAGGTGGCGCTGGGCAAGATGACCATGCCCTTCCAGAATGCCTTTTTCATGGGCTTTCTGTGCAACGTGCTGGTGACCATCGGCGTGCTGCTGAGCCTGGGTGCCAAGGATACCATGGGCCGGTTTATCGGCGCGTGGGCCCCGGTGATGTTCTTCGTCACCTGCGGCTTCAACCACTCCATTGCCGACATGACCTACTGCACCATGGGCCTGTTCGCCAAGACCGTACCCGCCTACGCGGCGTCTGCTGTGGAGTACGGCCTGAATCTGGACGCCCTGACCTGGGGCACCTACTTCACCGGGAATATGATCCCTGTGACGCTGGGCAACATTCTGGGCGGCCTGTTCGTGGGCTTCACCATGTGGTTCGGCTTCCTGCGGAAGGCGAAGTAAAAATAAAATAAGCCTGCCCAGCGGCAGGCAGAAAATGAAGCTTGTCATTGCGAGGAGGCCCAACGGGCCGACGCGGCAATCCGTTTTCCCGGGAAAGCGGATTCCCACGGCAGGCAGCCGCCCGACGGCGGCCGCCTGCCTCGGAATGACAGGTTTTGCAGTATTTTACAGAGAAAAGGAGGCGTGTGCCTTTGGACAAGAACGATACGCTGATCCTGTGCTGCGCCTCGGTGCGGCGTCATCTGGACGCGGCCCAGCAGAAAATGGGGACGGACTTTCCTGTGCGGGAGCTGGCGTGGGAGAACCACAAGGAGCCCGCCGTGATGCACGAGACGCTGCTGCGCACCATGGCGGAGCTGCCCGCTTCTATCACCACGGTACTGTCCTGCGTGTGCAGCTGCGGCGGCGTATGGGAGGGCGTGACCCTGCCCTGCCACACGGTGCTGCCGAAAATGGACGACTGCGTTACCATGATGCTGCAAACCGACGACACGCTGCACGCCGACGCCAAGCAGGAGGGCCATATCTACTTCCGGGACTGCGACCGGGGCGAGCATTCGGTGGCGGCCTTCAAGGATGAGATCTGCCGCCGGTACGGTATGGAGATCGGCACCTCCATCTTCGGCGGGTTCATGGAGGGCTATCACCACGCCGACATGATCGACACCGGCGCATACGACTGCTACGCCGAGGACTTCGTGGCGGAGATGCAGCAGTGCGCCGACCTGATCCGCTGCGACCTAGACTATGTGACCGGCAGCAACCGGGTGCTGGAAAATCTGGTGTCCGGCCGGTGGGAAACGCAGTTTCTGGTGCTGGAAAAGGGGCATACTGTGAAGGAGACAGACTTCTTTCCGGCGGGTGAGCCGGGACGGCGGCTGCTCTACTGAACAAAGGAGGACAAGACCATGATCATGGACGGCTGTCAGGGAAAGCCCCGCACCCCCACCATCCGGGAGAAAACCTGCCCGGTGTGCGGCAATACCATCGAGATATTTTCCACCGATACCCAGGTGACCTGCGATAAATGCGGCTTTGTGGCGTATAACGACGCCCTCAACTGCGTGCAGTGGTGCCAGTATGCCCGCAAGTGCGTGGGCGACGAGATGTATGAGCGGATAATGGAGATCGCCCGCCGCCAGAAGGCGGAGCGCGCCACAAAGGAGGAACGGGAAATGACCGTTGCGGAACAGAAAGCGGCGCTGCGGAAGAAGCTGCGCACCATGGAGCGCATTTTGCCCCAGAGCTATCGGGACGAGAGCGCCACGGCCATCTGCCGCCGCGTGACGGAGCTGCCGGAGTACCGGGCGGCGCAGGTGGTGTTCGCCTTTGTGGGCACGGAGCGGGAGATCGACACCATGGCACTGCTGCGGGACGTGCTGGACAGCGGCAAGACGCTGTGTCTGCCCCGCTGCGGCGCGGAACACAGTATGGCCCTATGCCATGTAACGTCGCTGGATCAGCTGACGCCGGGTGCGTACGGTATTCTGGAGCCGGTGGCGGACTGCCCGCTGCTGACGGCGGCGGACATCGGCTTTGTGGCGACGCCCTGCCTTTCCTGCGACCTGCGGGGCGACCGGCTGGGACAGGGCGGCGGCTACTATGACCGCTTCTTTGACCGCTATCACGGCCCGGCGGCGCTGCTGTGCCGGGAGAAGCTGCTGTCGGACCAGGTGCCCATGGAGCCCCACGACAAGCGGTTTGCCCTTATCGTCACGGAGAAGGACGTGTACCGGGTATAAAAAATAACGCTGTGCAAAGCACAGCGTTATTTTTTATACGGTTTTTTACTTCAGCTCGCCGTTGGCGGCGGCGGTCAGATAGGCGTTGATAAAGCCGTCGATGTCGCCGTCCATCACCGCCTGAATGTTGCCCATTTCGTAGCCGGTACGGGTGTCCTTGGCCAGAGTGTAGGGCATGAACACATAGGAGCGGATCTGGCTGCCCCACTCGATCTTCATCTGCACGCCCTTGATGTCGCTGATCTTCTCGGCATGCTGCTGCAGCTTCAGCTCCGCCAGCTTGGCCTTCAGCATCTTCATGGCGTTGTCGCGGTTCTGGAACTGGCTGCGCTCCGTCTGGCAGAACACCACGATGCCGGTGGGCAGGTGGGTCAGGCGGACGGCGGAGGAGGTCTTGTTGATGTGCTGGCCGCCTGCGCCGGAGGAACGGCAGGCCTGCATCTCAATGTCCTCGGGCCGGATCTCGATCTCGCTGTCGTCGTCCAGCTCCGGCATGACCTCCAGGGCGGCGAAGCTGGTCTGACGGCGGGCGTTGGCGTCGAAGGGGCTGACGCGCACCAGACGGTGGACGCCGTTCTCGCTCTTCAGATAGCCGTAGGCGTTCTCACCCTCAATGAGGATGGTGGCGGACTTGATGCCCGCCTCTTCACCGGCTTCGTAGTCCATCAGCTGATAGGTGTAGCCGTGGCGCTCGGCCCAGCGGGTGTACATGCGGTACAGCATCTCCGTCCAGTCCTGGGCCTCGGTGCCGCCGGCGCCTGCGTGGAAGGTGAGGATGGCGTTGTTGGCGTCGTACTCGCCGGAGAGCAGGGCGGCCAGACGGCGCTCGCTGATCTCCTTCTGGAGCTTTTCATAGCCGTCGATTACATCGGGCAGCTGGGAGGCGTCGTCCTCCTCCTGGGCCATCTCGCACAGGGTCAGGGTATCCTCCCACTCGCTGACCAGACGGTCATGCTTCTTGATCTTGTTTTCCAGACGCTTGATCTGCTGGCTCACCTTCTGGCTGCGCTCCAGATCGTTCCAGAAGCCGTCCTGCTCCGTCTCCTTCTGGAGGGCGGACAGCTCCTCCCGGGCCTTGGGGATGCCCAGCGCCTTTTCCAGCTCGCCCAGCGTAGGCTCCAGTGCCAGCAGCTTTTGCTTATAATCATCGTATTCGATAACGGCCATATGTGTCGATCTCCTTATATCGTAGATTTCAGTAACTAAACTATTATATCCGAAAAAATGTGGGCTGTAAAGGGGGGATCAGGGCGTTTCCGGCAGTTCCGGCGCATTTTCCGCGGAATAAGGCGCGGATTCCCGGTGATGCCGCAGCAGCATGTCGGCGTTTTCCTCGGCCTTCAGGTTGAGGAACACCCGCCGCATCATCACCAGCGTCAGCGCGAAGGACAGCACATCCGCCACCGACTGGGCCAGCTGCACGCCCAGCTGATCCAGCCACAGGGGCATCAGCAGCACGGCGGGGATGAAGAACAGGCCCTGACGGGCGGCGGCCAGAATGGTGGCCGGCAGCGTCTTGCCCATGGTCTGGGTCATCATATTGCTGACCAGCGCGTAGGCCGCCAGCGGGAAGGTGACACACTGGCACCGCATGGCCACCGTGCCGAAGGCCACCACCTCCGGATCATCCCGGAAGATGGCCACCAGCTGGGGCGCGAAAATGTAGCCCAGGATGCCTGCCGCCACCAGAAACAGTGTGCCCCATTTGACGCAGAAGCGGAAGCCCTCCCGCACCCGGTCATAGAGCTTGGCGCCGTAGTTGAAGCCGCACACCGGCTGGAAGCCCTGGCCGAAGCCGATGAGAGCGGAGTTGGCCATGGTCATGATCCGGCTCACCACGCTCATGGCGGCGATGGCCGCGTCGCCGTACAGGCCGGAGGCGTTGTTCAGGCAGATGGTGGAAATGGCCATCAGGCTCTGGCGGCACAGGCTGGGGAAGCCGCCCCGGAGAATTTCCTTGAAAATGTGGCGGGTGAAGCGGATCTTGCTGGGGTGGAGCCGCAGGTTGCCGCCCCGCGTGCAGCCGAACAGCAGCAATCCGAAGGAGAACAGCTGCCCGATGATAGTGGCCAGCGCCGCGCCTTTAATGCCCATCTGGAAGGTGAAGATCAGCAGCGGGTCAAGCCCCACGTTGATGACCGCGCCCGCCACGATGCCGATCATGCTGTACATGGCGCTGCCCTGAAAGCGCAGCTGGTTGTTCAGCACAAAGGAAGCGGTCATATACGGCGCGCCCAGCAGGATGATCCGCAGATAGTCGCAGGCATAGGGAAGGATGGTTTCCGTGGAGCCCAGCAGCCGGGCCAGGGGCTGCAAGAAGATCTGGCCCAGGATCAGCACCACCACGCCCATGGAAAAGGCCAGCGTCACGGCAGTGATGGCCATAGTCTCGGCATCCTCGGTCTCATGGCGGCCCAGCTGGCGGGAGATGTAGTTGCCGCTGCCCTGCCCGAAGAAAAAGCCGGTGGCCTGAATGATGGCCATCAGCGAAAAGACCACGCCCACCGCACCGGTGGCCGCGTTGGAGTGCATCAGTCCCACAAAGAAGGTGTCCGCCAGATTATACACCGCCGTCACCAGCATGGAGATGATGGTGGGCACCGCCATTTCGCACACCAGCCTTCCCACAGGCTCAGTGGTCAGATGCAGGTATTTTTCTTCCTGAAGAAGGTTGGCCTCCTTCAGGTGCTTTGTCTCGTGAAGATGATGATTGAGATACATATAACACCCTGTTTCTGTGATTTCTTTACTTAAATTTAATGATAACATGGTTTTTTCTGTAAATCAAGCCCATTGACCGGCGGCGCGGCCTGCACTATAATATCAGCAAAGAAGGAAAACGCTATGCAAAGGAGCTTGAAAGGTATGAACGAGATCTATGTGACCGGCCACCGCAACCCGGATACCGACTCCATCGTCGCCGCCATGTCCTACGCCGCGCTGAAGAACGCATTGGGCGAAAAGGAGTATGTGGCGGTGCATCTGGGCGCCATCAGCGACGAGACCAACCGGATGCTGAAGCGCTTCGGCTTCAAGCCGCCCCGGCTGATCCAGAACGTCCGCACCCAGGTGCGTGATCTGGACTTTGACCGGCCGCCCTGCCTGGACTCCTCCGTCACCATGGATCGGGCGTGGCAGCTGATGCGCAATCAGAAGATCTCCGCCATCCCCGTCACCAACGAGGACGGTACATTGTACGGCATGCTGTCCGCCGGTGACATCGCCACCTTCAGCCTGAACACCATCGCCAACCCCGTGGTGGAGGAGGTCCCCATGTTCAACCTCCTCAGCGTTATCGAGGGCCGCGTCGTGGGCGAGGGCGGCGACCTGGTGGATACCCTGTCCGGCAGCGTGTCCATTGCCCTGCCCCAGAGCTGCGAGAACCTGCTGTTCGACAGCTCCGACAGCATCGTGCTGTGCGGCAGCCAGCCGGATATGATCCGCCGCGCGCTGGACATGCAGGTGTCCTGCCTGATCCTGTGCCAGACCGATGTGGATCCGGAGTGGATCAAGAACGCGGGCAAGACCTGCATCATCTCCACTCCCTTTGACGCCAGCCGCGTCCACCGCCTGATCTATCAGGCCATCCCCATCTCCCGCCCCTGCGCCACCGGCGATCTGATCTGCTTCCATCTGGATGATTATATCGACGACGTCCGCGAGGTGGTGCTGAAGAGCCGCTACCGCTGCTATCCCGTGCTGGATGAGGAGGAGAAGGTGGTCGGCACCCTGTCCCGTTACCATTTGCTGCGGCCAAGACGCAAGCAGGTGGTGCTGGTGGATCATAACGAGCTGTCCCAGACTGTGCCGGGCATCGAGCAGGCGGAGATCCTGGCCATCGTGGATCACCACCGTCTGGCGGATATCCAGACCCGCCAGCCCATCAACGTCCGCAACGAGCCGGTGGGCAGCACCAACACCATTATCACCTCCATGTATCAGGAGCACGGCGTCATGCCCTCGCCCCATATGGCGGGCTTGATGGCGGCGGCCATCCTGTCGGATACGGTCATGTTCAAGTCCCCCACCTGCACCAAGCGGGATATCGCCATGGCCGAGCGCCTGGCCCGTATGGCCCGCGTATCGCTGGACGATCTGGGCCGTGAACTGTTCGCCGCCGGCGCGGTGGACGGCAAGTCCGCCGAGGAGCTGCTGCGCAGCGACTTCAAGGAGTTCCACATCGCCGAGCAGAATCTGGGCGTGGGTCAGGTGACGTGTATCAACTCCGAGCACCTGATGGAGCGCAAGGACGATCTGCTGAAGGCTATGCGCCAGATGCGGCAGGAGCACGGCTACGACATGGTGATCCTGATGCTGACGGATGTCTTGCAGGAGGGCACACAGCTGCTGTATATCGGCAGCGACGAGGTCATCCGCAATGCCTTTGCCGTGGAGCCCAAGGACAACACGGCATTCCTGCCGGGCGTCATGTCCCGCAAGAAGCAGGTCATTCCCATGCTGACCACCCTGTGGGGCTGAGAAATACATACAAAGACCGCTGTGGAGCTTCTCCACAGCGGTCTTTTTTGCGCCTGCGGCAGGGAGGTCACCGTTAAAATACCACAGAACGCCGCCGGAATGTCCCTTCTCATTTTGGGAAACCCTGTACAATAGAATGGAACATATCAGACGACAGGGGAGGAGCCTATGCCGATCAATGTCAGAAGTGAGATAGGCGCGCTGGAGCAAGTGCTGCTGCACCGTCCCGGCGCGGAGCTGGAGCAGTTGGTGCCCGGCGAGCTGGAGCGGCTGCTGTTTGACGATATCCCCTACCTGCGGGCCGCCCGGCAGGAGCATGACGCCTTTGCCGCCCTGCTGCGGGAAAACGGCACGCAGGTGGTGTATCTGGAGGAGCTGATGGTCCGGACGCTGGCGGTGGATCCCCAGGTGCGCCGCCGGTTCGTCCGTCAGTTCATCGACGAGGGCGGCCGTATCGCCCGTCATTATCAGCCGGCGCTGTATGACTACCTGATGGCGCTGGATGACCGGGAGCTGGTGCGCCGCACCATGACCGGCGTCAGCGTGGAGGAGTTTCTGCCGGAGAGCCAGCAGGGCGCGCTGGTGTCCATGACCCGCGGCAGCCACCGCTTTGTGCTGGATCCCATCCCCAATCTGTACTTTACCCGCGATCCCTTCGCCTGCATCGGCCATGGCGTCAGTCTCAACGCCATGTACTCCGCTACCCGCCGCCGCGAGACCATCTATGGTCAGTATATCCTGAAATACCATCCCGATTACGCCGGTCAGGTGCCTTTTTACTACCGGCGGGAGGATCCCTTCAGCATCGAGGGCGGTGATATCCTGAACCTCAGTCCCCGGCTGCTGGCGGTGGGTATGTCCCAGCGCACCACGCCGGAGGCCATCGAGGTGCTGGCCCGGAACATCTTCCGGGATGAAACGGCGGAGATCCGGGCCATTCTGGCGCTGGATATTCCCGATCTGCGGGCCTTCATGCATCTGGACACAGTGCTGACCCAGGTGGATCGGGACACCTTCACGGTGCATCCGGAGATCTTGGGTACCCTGCGGGTCTATCACATCACCTCCGACGGCGGAGACGGCCTGCGGGTGGAGGAGCGCACCGGCACGCTGGAGGATATTCTGGCCCGTGCGCTGGAACTGCCCCGTGTGAAGCTGATCCGCTGCGGCGGCGGCGACCGGGTGGCCTCCGAGCGGGAGCAGTGGAACGACGGCTCCAACACGCTGTGCATCGCGCCCGGCAGGGTGGTGGTGTACGACCGCAACTATGTGACCAACGCCATATTGCGGGACAACGGCATACAGGTGCTGGAGATGCCCAGCTCCGAGCTGTCCCGCGGACGGGGCGGCCCGCGGTGCATGAGCATGCCCCTGCGCCGCCGTGAACTGAGCATTTGAGAGGAGAGAGGAAACCATGGCATTTACGTTACCGGAATATCATCATCCCGATTTCACCCAGCCCTGCTTTACCGCCGCGCCCGACGCCCGGTGGCAGGCGGCGGAGCGGGACGGCGTGGCCCCGGATGATTTTCACAGCACCTCCATGTACCCGGAGTATTTCAAGATCGACGGACAGTGGCATCTGGCGGAGGAGAGCCGCATGGACGCCTGTGTGGTGCTGCGCCCGGACGGCTGCCTTGACACGGTGGAGGCCCGCAACCTGAAGGCGGGCGACCGGGTGATCGTGGGCCGCACCGAGCGGGGCGAGGAGGGCATCTACATGCACTGTAACGGCTTCGTGACGGAGGAGAACGCCAACGACGACCAGTTCGTGTTCCGCCAGGGCCGCAGCCGCGAGACCTCCTACGCCAAGGATTACGACGATCTGGCGGCGCTGCTGCGTCACGAGCGGGAGCATGGCCGCATCATCTGGGTCATGGGGCCCGCCTTCGCCTTTGACGCCGGCGCACGCGCCGCGATGGAGGCCATGATCGCCAACGGCTATTGCCACGGCTTGCTGGCAGGCAACGCCCTGGGCACCCACGATCTGGAGGCGGCTTATCTCCATACGGCGCTGGGGCAGGACATCTACACCCAGCGCAGCCGCCCCAACGGCCACTATCACCATCTGGACGTGCTGAACAAGGTGCGCCGCAGCGGCTCTATCCCGCAGTTTATTGCGGATCACCACATCGATAACGGCATCATGTACGGCTGCGTCAGGCACAATGTTCCCTTTGTGCTGACCGGCTCCATCCGCGATGACGGCCCGCTGCCGGAGGTTTACGCCGACGTGTACGAGGGCGCTTCCGCCATGCGCGGGCTTGTCCGGGGCGCTACCACGGTGATCTGCCTTGCCACCATGCTGCATACCATCGCCGCCGGTAACATGACGCCCTCCTTCCGGGTGATGTCGGACGGCTCGGTACGGCCTGTTTACCTCTATGCCGTGGACGCCGACGAGTTCGTGGTCAATAAGCTGCTGGATCGCGGCAGTCTCAGTGCCACCACCATGGTCACCAACGTGCAGGACTTCATTACCAAAGTCGCCCGGGATCTGGGCGTTTATCCGCAATGACAGAAAAAGTCGTTTGGCTGTCATGAGTGTATTGGTTGACATAAAAACAGAAAGGACTGACACGCAAAGTGTCAGTCCTTTTCGTATCGGCGGTTTTGTCAGCCCTCGATCTTCTCCACGGCGGCGTCCGGTGCGTTGCGGCGAACGGAGTCGATGCCGTTCAGGCAGGAGGCCTTGGCCTTATAGCCCTCGCTGGCGGCGATGGTCTCGCCGTTGCGGGCCTTCAGGCGGAAGCGGAACTCACCGGCCTTGTCGGTATACATCTCGAACTTGGGGTTGGTGACGGCGGCCACCTCGGCCACGGTCTGATCCTCCAGCTTGGCGTCCGCGGCGTTCTTGCGGACGGACTCCACGCCCTTCAGGCAGGCGGCCTCGGTGGTATAGACCTCACTGGTGGCGATGGTCTCGCCATTTCCGGCCTTCAGGTTGAACACGAAGCCGGTTTTGATGGCTTTGACAACAAATTTACCCATAGTGATCGTTTCCTTTCCCATATTGCCCCGCAGGGCTTTTTTACTATTTTACATGGTTTCTTTATCCCTGTAAAGGGCGAAACGGCAAAAACCGCTCCGTTCCCCCAAATTTTACGCTTCCACAGTACCGTCGCCGTACACCAGCAGCTCCTGCGGCGGCGTGTGGCTGGAAAACCGCTGGGCCGTCAACGTACAGGCGTAGGCTCCGGCGTTGCGCACCTCGATCAGGTCGCCCACCGCCAGCGCCGGGCCGGTGAAGTCCTCCGCCAGCACGTCGGCGGCACAGCACAGATTGCCCACGATGTCCACCGTCTCCGTGCGGCTTTCGTCGCCGTGGGCAATGACGGGGAACGCCCATTCCGAGGTGAACAGCGGCTCATAGGGGGTGGGGGCCGCGCCGCCCAGCTCATGGCGCAGCATGGCCGCCAGCGCGGGCTTCTGCAGGCCGTTCATGCAGTTCTCCGCAATGACGTAGGTCTTGCCGCGGGAGAACTTTTTGTCCACCACCCGCAGCCAGTAGGTGCCTGCCTGCGCCGTGGGAAAGCGGCCTGTCTCGATCATCAGCCGCGCCCGCAGCGTGGCGTCGTTGTCGGCGGCGATGGCGTCGGTGTACGTCCGCAGCCGCTCCAGTGCCATGGGCTGCTCGAAGGCCTCGTCATAGGCCACGCCCACGCCGCTGCCGAAGTTAACATAACGCATTTCGCACTCCAGCGCGTCCCGTACCCGTTTGGCCAGCGCCCAGCTGTCCCGGTAGCAGCCGCCCAGCACGTCGGCGTCCAGATTCTGGGACTTCAGGTGGACATGGATGCCCTTCACCGTCACTGGCAGCGTGTCCAGCAGCGCTTTCAGCCGGGGCAGATCCTCCTCGTTGATGCCGAACTTGCTGCTTCCGCCCGCCGCGCCGCCCATGCCGAAGGCGGGATTTATCCGCACGCCGATGGCCCGGTGCTGCCCCTTTTTTTCACACAGCGCGCCGATGCGCACCACCTCGCCCAGAGAGTCAGCGATGATCTCACCCTCGTCCCACGCCGCCTCCAGCGCCGCGTCGGACTTTCCGGCGGCGGAGAAGAAGATGTCCGTCCTGTCCATGCCGCACTTCCGGCTCAGCAGCACCTCCGGCGCGGAGGCGGCGTCCGCGCCCAGTCCGAGCCCGGCCAGCGCCCGCACCACCGGCGGGAAGGGGTTGGCCTTGATGGAGTACAGCAGGTCGTAGCGGGGGAAGGTCTGGCGCAGCGTCTCCACCTGCCGCTGCATCACGTCATATTCATAGAGGTAACAGGGCGCGTGCTCACGCGCCAGCGTCAGGATGCGGTCGTTCATGATGATGCTCCTCCAACATGTTAATGATTTGGGGGTTCTGGTACCATTTTAGCATGGATCCCGGAATATTCCAAGAACATTTTGCCGCCCTGCGGGTATCTGCCGCAGCGGCAGCAGACCTGCGGCATTTGAAATTTACCGCCGCGGATCTGAGGATCATATTGTATTTGCCCAGAACTGGTGATATAATAAACCACGGCGGTTAGCAATATCTAACTGCTGCAAGACAAAAAGACACCAATGATCATGTGAGGAGAGATCACATGGATCTCAGGACGTATCGAAAAGACTGCCTGCTGGGCACCCTGGGTGCGCTTTTGATGCTTGTCGGGAACCTGTGCCTGACCGAGGGAATGGCGGCTTTTATGCCGGTTTATAAGCTGCTGGGGGGGATACACCTCTTATCCGAAACATCTCCAACAAGATCGTCGTATTGGAGAAGTGATATGAAGTATTTTGAAGTCGGAACGGAGTTCCCCGGACGCCGCGGTAAGGCGGGGGACATGATTTTTCAGAGGCAGGAGGCTTTGCTATGAGAATTCTGGTATTCGGCGCGGGCGTGCTGGGCTGCAACCTGGCCAACGATCTGTTCCGCGCCGGGAAAGACACCACGCTGCTGGCCCGGGGAGAGTGGGCGGAGGAGCTGCAGAAGAACGGACTGCGGATCAAAAATCAATTTTCGCCCCGCATGCGTGTCAGCCATATCCCGGTGGTGACCCAGCTGGCCCCGGAGGATCGCTATGACGTGATCTTTGCCGTGGTGCGCTATATGCAGCTGGAGAGCATGATCGAAATCCTGCGGGCCAACGCGACAAAGAACATCGTTTTCGTCGGCAACGACGTGCGCGCGGCGGAGGTAGCCGCGCTGCTGCCGGAGAAAAACGTGATGTTCGCCTTCGTCAGCGCGGCGGGCCATCGGGAGCGCGACCGCGTCGTTTCGGTGGATCTCCGCAAGATCACCATCGGCCAGCTGCGCGGTGCAGCCTCCAACGAGACGCTGATCGGCCAGATATTTTCCGGGACGAAGTATAAGGTGGCCTACGAGCCTAACATGGAGGACTATCTCCTGTGCCACGCGGCATTTGTGCTGCCGGCGGCCTTCGCCTGCTATAAGTCCGACGGCGATCTGAAGCGGCTCAAGGGGAATACCGCCTACCTGAACCGGCTCATTGACGCCAATATCGAGGGCTACCGCGCCATCCGGAACGCCGGGCATGGGATCCTGCCGAAGGAGGACGCGGATTTCGAGAGCGCCGCTTATCGAAAGACCTGCCTGCGCTTCTTTAAGCTCATCTGCGCCACGAGCCTGGGCAAGATCTGCGTGTCGGATCATGCCATGAACGCGGTGGAGGAGATGAGCGCCCTGAACCGGGATATGAAGCGCTTCTTCGATGAAAACGGCGCGGCGTATCCGGTGTGGCAGGCGCTGGAAAAGGAAGCCGGGAGGTATCTGAAATGAGAGAACTGATCCTGAAGACCCTGCTGGAAGGGCTGGGACTGGGCGTTTTGCTGGTGCTGGTCTGCGCCGTCGGCATCCGGAAGGGCGCTGTCGGCATGGTACATCTGTACAGTCCACAGGTGCAGGCGCGGTGCGTGGCACTGGGGCTGACCACACAGGAAAAGATCAGGCGTAACGCCGTTGGCTTCAAGCTGCTCTGCATCCCCGGCTATATCGCCTATGTGCTGGTCTGCGTCTATGCGGTCAACGGCGCCCGCGGCTTCCTGACGGGATTCTGGCAGCTGCTGGTGATCTTGTCCGTCATGAATCTGATCGACCGTTTCCTGATCGATGATTATTGGGTGGGTCGCACGAAAGCGTGGACGATCCCCGGCACGGAGGATCTGAAGCCGTATATCACCGGAAAGGACAAGTGCAAAAAGTGGCTTTTCGGCACCGTCGGCATGGTGGTCATATCGGCCGTTCTTTCGGGTATCATGACGGCCCTCCTGCCCTGATGCGGGAAGGCGATTCTGATTTTGCCCTATATGCCGCCTCTACAATGGCCGCTGTTTTTGCGGCGAAAAAGCCCTGATCATGCAGAAAGCCACCGTAATTCCCACGGAATTACGGTGGCTTTTGGTACGGGTATGGGGACTCGAACCCCAACGCATCACTGCACGAGAACCTAAAGGCGATGTCACCTTAGTGAAAGATTTTAAGAATCCAAAATATCTTCAATCATCGGCTCCAAGCCATCCTCTTTCAACTCTTCCACTAAACGCTGGGCGCTAAAGCGGTTAACATCAGTCGCCACAAAACGTAGAATATTTGCAGCGGTTTCTTTTACAACGAAAGGAAACGAGTCCTTCAGAACTCTATAAGCAAAGGTCGCAAAAGGATCATAGGCCTCAAATGAACGTCCACAAACCTCTTGATAAGACTTATCAATACTTTGGATAATATGTAGGGCATGTAAGTCATCCAGTCGCATAAATGCCAGCAACGTATCGCTAAAACCGGATTTTCGAGAATGTAGTGCCGAGGATATCTTTTCTGCACTTAGATCATAAATATAACTTTCAACATCACCATCAAAGATTTTATGCAGAATTTTTTCATCGATGCGCTCCTGATTTTCTGATTGAGCACGGAATGCAACCGCTTTTTCAAAGAATGTTGACAACTGACCCGCGTCAGCATAACGATAGGCAGCATTATCGTTCGTGGCTTTTTCTGCAACGCCTCTAAACATATGGTGCGGGTCGCGTGGGTCACCAGTCATAATAAAATTAATTACCCGGCCAAGAGAATATACATCACTGCGTTTGTCTCCGTCTTTGAGCATCATGAACTGTTCTGGTGCGCAATATGCATACTGGCCAACGCCCCTGGTTAAGAATGTGTTATGCGAATTGAATATGTTCAAATCTTTTCCGAGGCCGAAGTCTGCAATCTTCACCATTCCAGATATGATGAAGATATTATTTGCGCTGATATCCCGGTGAATGATATCGCGTTTGTGTACCTCAGTCATGACAAAGAGAACTTGACGAATACAGTTGATTTTGATTGCATCTGTCAGCGCATTATCTCTGACATATTTTTCCAATGTCATTTCTGCGGGCTCCATTGTGTAGGAACAATTGCCCTCATCAAACGAGTACACCTCGATAATTCCATGTGCGTCCTGCAACGATTTAGTTATGTTAAATTCTCTCTTGAAGCGACTGCGAATTCCCTTGTCTGCAAGAAAATCGTCTTTGAGTTTTTTAACAATTAACCCTGTAGATTTCTGGCGATATACATTTGCGAAACCACCACTTCCAATCAAAACCAAATCATCATTTTCTAAGACAAGATGGTGCACACCTTTATTCCGGGTAATCTTGTATCGGTCTTGCGCAAGAATTCGATTGAATTCACTTAGAATTTCATTTGACTTCTCCGCCGACTCGACTTGTGATATATTAAGATCCTGCATCAAGTATTCTTTGCTAAGAACTATATCGAGAAAAGAATCGAATCTATTATTGTTCAGCATAGTAGCAAGCTTATCATACACATATGCCCATCTGGACGGAAATCCTTGACCATATCGGTCTGTAGCATTAAAGTACCGATTAAAAAATGAAACAAGTTTGGGGCCGGATTTATATGAGTAGAATCCAGAGGTATCTCCGCAAAAAATATCTGATATTTGTCTCAAGGAATTTTCACTAATCATATCTGAGGCTCCTTTGGACTATTGAAATGTATATGTGCATATATCAGTATGATAAAGCATTACGCCACTGCACGAATCTCAATGGTAAAACGAAAGGCATCAGAGCAAAAACGAATATGGCTCTGATGCCTTCATCATTCTAAATTAGTTTTCCGAAGACAAAAAGCCTTTTACCTGTTCAATAAGTGCTTCCTGTGTATTTGCACAGGGTCTCATTTTATTTGCCCAGTCGCGTCCCGGATGCAATTTGTCCCAAGGTGATTTTTCTTGCTCATATCGATTCTTTCCGGGATCATGATTTCCAAACCCATCAAGGACACGGTTCCATACAGGTTGGAATTTTTCAATCAAAAGAGATTCCGCGAGTGGAATCCAAATATCATCGACGACAAGATAACGACAGAAGAAGTCTTCTTCGTTTAAATTCTCCGCAGCTCTTACGGATTCCAAATGTTCACAAAGCCGCTTAAAGAGCGCCGTGCCAGGGTCGGCACCGAGACCAATTCCGCCTTTTCGCGCACCGGCCGGAACAGCCTTTCCTACATAAATTGGACGAGCAAATTTTCCTTCACGATTTACAGCCGATAAATCTTTGTATGCCTCAAAATCACCGGTGTAATAAATGGCGTAGATTCCAGCACCCTTAAATTTTTCGGGAGGTAACGGATGAATTTCGCTTTTAAGCATTGCTCCGGCAACACTTTCTCCCAAGTTCCGTTTGTCTAACGGGTTATATGGAGTTGGAGCAAAAATATCTTCTTTCTTTTTCACTGTAGCCATTTATTTCTCGCTCCTTTGTAGTTCCTTGACAATAGACGCACCAACCATTTGGGCCAGCTTAACCGGAACAGCGTTGCCAATTTGTCTCATACTTTCAGTCCAAGAACCAAAGAAAAGATAGTCATCTGGGAAGGTTTGGATACGAGCACTCTCACGTACTGTGTAATAACGAACAGAACCGTCATCTAAAACAACAGAATTCTCTCCACCAGGAACACCGTGTGAGCCAGCCTTTATGGTTTTAGACGGCTCATCCAATATGCTGCCAGTATGCCCAGTATAGGATCGCGCTCCCGGTCTAAACTCATGATTTGGAACACCAATAGCCGCATTGCTCCGAGGATCAGGTAAATCGAAAATCGCATCTCGAACGGTTTTCCAAGGTCTCGGTTTGTCTTTATATCCTGCGTATTTAGAAGCAAATTGCTCTGCTTTTTTCAAATCAGCTTGAGGAGGTGCTGAGCGATGTTTTGTTGCAATTTTATGGATATCCCAGTATTCGCCTGTAACAAATTTAGAGTAGAGAAGTGCTTCTCTCGAATACTCGCCATCAGGAAAAGACCACTCAACGCCCAAATCCTCTCTAAAACCAACGATAACCACTCTGTGCCGGATTTGAGGTACGCCGTAATCAGCTGCGTTTAGCAGACGCGGAACGACATTGTATTTTGTTCCGTTATAGTGCCCACTGGTATGCAACTTTTCAAGATGCCCCAGATGTTCAACCCATGTTTCGTTATCTTTTCGAACAATGTCGGGATATGTTAATTGAAGAAGAATGTAGTTAAAATAGGTTGAAAAAGATTTTCTCAATAGTCCTTTTACATTTTCGAAGATAAAAGCCTTTGGCTTTAGTTCTCTAACTGCGCGAACAGCTTCGGGGAACATATCTCTGTGATCATTGTACGCTTGGTGCTTTCCGCCAAGTGAAAAGGGCTGACAAGGCGGTCCACCGGCGATTAATTGAATAGAAGAATCAAAGGAGGAATAATCAATCAATCGTACATCCGATTGAATTACCTTCCAATCTTTAGCAGGCGCATATCCACTGACAATATTCCCGCGAAGTGTGTCACACGAGTCTTTGTCCCATTCAATTAATACACGATGATGACAACCAGCCATTTGCATTCCCATTGCCAATCCGCCGGCGCCAGTAAATAATTCAATCGAATTTACTATCATACTACTTCTCCGTCCATGAATAAGTGAATTCGGTTTTCAAGCAAAGCGCGGTTTGATTTCTTCATCTCGCACTCCCATATAATCAAATAACTCCATCCGAGTTTCTGTAGTTCAGCATACACCAACTCATCATGAAGAACATTTTTTGAAAGCTTATTCTCCCAGAATTCAATATTACTTTTTGGCAACCTTGTGTTTGGGCACCCTGGATGTCTATGCCAAAAGCATCCGTGCAGGAAAACGGCCTTTTTCCTTTTCACAAAAACCAAATCGGGTTTTCCGGGAAGTTTATTCCAGTTAGCATACCGATAATGATAGCCAAGATTCCAAAACAAATGCTTGAGTTCAACTTCTGGTTTCGTATTCTTATTCTTAACCAAGGCCATTTGTTTTCCGCGTTCTTCCTTGGTCATGTTATCTGCCACAGAATCACCACCATAACTGATATCATTATATTGCATTTGCAGCAATAAAACAAGGAAAAATTGAGCAGGGTATCACTAAAACATATAATACAATAAATTTTTGTTGGTGTTGATGAATAGCTTTCAAATCAAATGTGTGATAATGTTCGTGCCGATAAGAGGAGGTATCCATATGTTGGATTTTTCTGTTAACTATGAATATAGAAAGAAGTTGGAACGGATGTTACGCACCTTTACTCCTGAACAGAAAGATTTGTTCGAGGATTGGTTTGAACTTGCCTCGGTGGCTATTTCCTCCATGGCAATGGAGTATAAAGTCGCTGGATATAAAGAAGGAATAGCCACAGCAAAAAAATTACCGCAAATACAAGACGAAGAAATCTAATTCTGCAAATTGGAGAGAAAATATGAACTATAAACTACTTAAAAATCTATACGACTGCGTCTACACGCCGCTGGAGATCCCAGCACAGAAGAAGGAAATCGAGGAATGCCATCAGGCACTCATTGAAGTGTTGGAAAAGCCGGAACGGCGGCTGGTGCTGCAGATCATCGACGCCAAAGACCGCATTGTGGAGGACACATCCATCGACAGCTTTATCTCTGGATTTGAGCTGGCGTGGCGGCTCTCTATGGAACTGAATCAACATGAAAAAGAGCGCTCAGTCTCTCGCTGTACGGCGAAAAGATTGGGCGCTCTTTCCATGTCCAGAAAGGAAGAAGCAAAATGAAGAAGCTAATCATTACTGTAGCCGCATCCGCCGCCTGTCTGGCCCTGTGTGCCGCCGTGTGACTGCAGAACGAGCCAGCCGTGGAAACATCTGCGTCGCCTACTTCGCCCGCCGTAATCGCCGCACAGCCCGAAGTTCCGGAATTGCCAGAAATTGAAGAAATCATAATGCCAGAGGAAGAAAAGTCGGATGTAACGCAACCGGAGCCAGTCAAAGAAGCTGCCACTGCACTGAGACCATCGCCTATTCAAGCAACTCCGTCGAGTGAAGTACAGGCTTCCCCTGAACAGAATGCCACACCACCGCAAGAAACGGAGCCTGCCCCGGCATCACCTGACAGCGCTCCGGACAACATGGTCTATGTGCCGGGCTTCGGCTGGATAGAAAGTCAAGGCCCCAACCATGTCGAATACGCCGAGGACATGTACGAGAACGGCAATAAAATCGGCATCATGGGATAAACGAAAAGCAGTACGGTATCAGACCAAGCCTGGTGCCGTACCGCTTATTCTGTTTCGGTCTCCAATGCGTCGCTGAATATCTCATGGACACGGATCAGCGAAACGACCTCGCAGATAAATCGCTCCATCAGTTCCTTTTCATCCAGCCCCGTGATCTGCGGCGTTGTGCGCTGCCCCGCGGCCTGCTCCGCTTCCGCTTTGGCGGCGCGGATGGCCTTCTGTGCGGAGAGCCACCGGCTGTAGGCCCCGCCATACAAGTCCTTTTTCAGTTTCCGCAGTGCGGCCTTGTACGCCTTCTCCGCTCCGCTGGGGCCATTGTAGTTGAGATAGATCGCCAACTCCTGAAAAGTCATGCCGACCTCGTCCGGCTGGCCGATGCCGAGGTAGCTCCGCACCAGATTCAACTCTCTGGGCGTCAGCACCTCCTCCATCCGCTGCATCAGCAGCGTCCGGCGCATGAGACGGTCATAGGCCACAGCGGGATCGCCGCCGCAGCTGATGGAGAACACATCGTCGCCCAACTGCCGCGCGCCGCACAGCGTCCGGTATTCTTTTATCAATGCCCCAGCTACCTTGGCAGATACATTCAGTTCTCCGCACACCACCTTGACCAACTCAGCATCAGATGAGTCCCATCCCTCGGCGCAGAGGTATGCCACCCTGCGCAGTTGATTGTACCGGCTGATGGGAATGGACAGAGAGGAAGAATACCGCGCGGCGTAGTCGGACAGCGCCGCTTCCATCACGGGCGTCGCATAGGTCAGCAGCTTCGTTCCGTAGGCGGGATCAAAGCGCCCTGCCGCGTCCAGCAGTGCCAGCGCCGCCTCCTGCTTCAAATCCTCCATCTCACACCACGGTATGTACGCCCGCGCCAGGTCGGTGAGGTAACCCTCGTTCTGTGAGACGAGCCACTCCGCGGCGTTTTTGTCTCCGGCTTGCATTCGCAACGCCAACTCTTCATTGCAGGGGCCGTCCCCGGCAACGGTGTACATATTTTTCGTCACAGGAACGCCCCCTTCCTCATTTCAGCCGCTTTTCCGCCTCCGCGTAAATGTGTTCCAATTCCATGTCCCGCGCATATCCGTCAGCGGCATAGTCGTTGTCCATCAGTGCCTTGTCCCGGTAGCTCCCCGCCAGATACAGTGCCTCCCGCCGCAGGTCATCGGAGATCTTCCCTCTCTGGTGATGCTTGCGGATGGTGTCGGTGCGGGTGGTGAACAGGCGGTAGACCGGGTGCTGCTTGTTCTGCTCCTTCTGGTGCATCATCGCGCCGTACTGCCGGCAGGTATAGCGGCTGTCCTGCGGGGCGACGCCGTCGCAGTATTTAGGGATGTGACCGTTGGTGGTCAGAAAGTATCTTCCGCAGCCTTGGCACTGGCTGGGCGCGTGGCCGTGGTGCAATCCGTTCATCAGGTCATAGGTGTAGAAATCGGTCAGGCGCGGAAAAATCACCCGTTCCACAAACACCATTTCTTTTTCGTTTTTAGGACTGCGGGCAAACACATAGGTGGAGGACAGCTCCGGGTAGACCGTGAACGGCTCCATATCCAAGCTCTGTAAACTCCGCATCTCATCCCAAAACTGCTCGCTGTTGAAGCAGTCATGCGCGGCCACGGCGAAATGTGTTTCGTTCCGTTTTTTCAGACGCCGCAGATAATCCAGCTCAAAGAACCGCCCCGCTGCATAGAAGTGATACATGGCGATAGGGATGCGTATGATCCCGACGCAGAATCTCAGAAACTCTGTCTGGAACTCCGAATCGGGCGTCCGTATTTGCAGGAGGTTTCTCTCGTCAAACAGGATATTGATCCGGCGCATTTCCTTCTCGTAGTCATTATAGCAAAAGGGCGGATACTTCCAAAGCAGTTCGGTCAGATACAATATCCGTTCCCGCAGCTGCGGGAATACCGCCGCAGCCTCCTCATCGCTGCCCTGTACCACCACAGGAAACAGGAAGGTTGGTGCGCCGCCGGCCTGTATCAGCTCCGGAAGTTCTTCTTCGGGAATGTTCAGAATGGACATCGCCATGAATCCCGCCGGGAACTCCTTCTCCTGATAAAAGATCTTGTCATTCCAGACATCCATTGTGAACTGCGTAAAATCGTTGTTCTGCTGTATTCCCAACGGCATAGCATCGCCCCCTGTCCCATATCCGTTTTACAGCTGTCCTGCGATATTCTCATTCTATCAAAAAATACAGAATAATCAAGTGAAAGGGTTAGAGCCTCGACTGCAGC
>CAKTRJ010000010.1 GCA_934597345.1 uncultured Oscillospiraceae bacterium | reverse complement strand
GGGTCGGTGGACAGGGTGGTCTTGCCGGTGCCGGACAGGCCGAAGAAGATGGCGGTATTCTCGCCGTTCATGTCGGTATTGGCGGAGCAGTGCATGGAGGCGATGCCCTTCAGGGGCAGATAGTAGTTCATCATGGAGAACATACCCTTCTTCATCTCGCCGCCGTACCAGGTGTTGATGATGACCTGCTCGCGGGAGGTGATGTTGAAGGCCACGCAGGTCTCGGAGTTCAGGCCCAGCGCCTGGAAGTCCTCCACCTTGGCCTTGGAGGCGTTATAGACCACGAAGTCGGGCTCAAAGTTCGCCAGCTCCTCGGCGGTGGGCTTAATGAACATATTCTCCACGAAGTGGGCCTGCCATGCCACCTCCATGATGAAGCGGACGGCCATACGGGTGTCCTTGTTTGCGCCGCAGAAAGCGTCCACCACGAACAGGCGCTTATTGCACAGCTCGTTGACGGCGATGTCCTTCACCTTGGCCCACACATCCTCGCTCATGGGATGGTTGTCGTTCTTATAGCCCTCCGTGGTCCACCACACGGTGTCCTTGGAATTCTCGTCCATGACGATATACTTGTCCTTAGGAGAGCGGCCGGTGTAGATACCGGTCATGACGTTCACGGCACCAAGCTCGGTGACCTGGCCGACCTCATAGCCGGTCAGTTCTTTCTTGGTCTCCTCGGCAAAGAGTTCTTCATAGGAGGGATTGTAGACGATTTCGCTCACACCGGTGATACCATACTTCTTCAGATCGATCATGGCAGATACTCCTTTTCATTTATAGTGAATTATCGTACTTGTATGGAATGTCCCCCACATTTAGGGTCACTGTTATTATACCACAGCTTTTCCGGATATTCCATTGTTCAAACCGTATAAAAAACTTACAATACTTTAGACAACCTAACAAAAAATCAGGCTCTGCACGAGCCTGATTTTGCCTTTATCCGTAAAAATGCAGCACGGCCTCCAGCACGCCGCCGCCCACGGCCAGCGCCTTATCAGAAGCGGTGTAGCAGTACTCCTCCTTACAGCGGGGATCCACGTCGCCGGACTTCATCCCCTTGTGGACCGGCGTTCCGTCCGCCAGAAGGCCCCGAAGCACGCCGTCAATGGTGCAGAGCATAGGCTTTCCGTTCACCTGACCCGCCACATCGCCGGACTTGACCTGTGCGCCGATATCCAGCACCGTATGGAAAATGCCGTCGTCCGGCGCACGCAGCACCCGCTCACCGGCATAGCCGCCGATCAGACCGGGAATGTTGGTGTTGGGCAGGGCGCTTCCCTGATAGATTACCCGGCCCAGTGTATGGCCCCGCATGGTCTCCACCACCGCGTGGCAGTCCTCCCCCGCCGTAAAGCCGGGGCCGATGCCCACCACGATGGGCGCGTCCGTGATCTTCGTACCAAGATTCCGCTTGGCAAGGATAGCATCCACCAGTGCGTCGGGCCGCAGCTCCGCCCGGCAGGCACACTCAGGATCGGCCAGCACCGGGATATGGCCCTGATCCGCGATCCGCTCCACTGCTGCGATGCTCTCCGCGAAAATGGCGCGGACGCCCTCCACCTCCGCTTCGCCATGGACGATGGCCTGGGAAAAACAGACCGTGCGGCGGATGGCCGTGGGCTTGGGCAGATCCGTCATGATGACCTGCATCCGGGCGCGGTAAAGCCGCAGGGCGATGCCGGTGGCAATATCTCCCGCTCCTCTGATCAACACGCGCATAGGCGCACCTCCCTGCCGTTTCTTTTTCATGAGAATAACACTTCCCGCGGAGATAGTCAATCATGACCTTGACGATTGTCTCTCAGGCTGATACAATATTCTCATGAAAGAATTACGCTACAATCTATCCTGCCGCCTGTTCACCGACGCAAAATGCTTCGGCCCCGGCGTTGCCCAGCTGCTGCACCGTGTGGAGCGGCTCCATTCTCTGCGCGCCGCGGCGGCTGAGATGGAGATGGCCTACTCCAAGGCGTGGACGGTCATCAAAAACGCCGAGAACGCGCTGGGCTTCAAGCTGCTGGCCTCCACCACCGGCGGCAGGCACGGCGGCGGCGCTGCCCTGACGCCGGAGGGCAAGGCTTTGCTGACGGCCTATGACCAGTTCTGTCAGGAGCTGCACGACTGCGGCGACAGGCTGTTCGCCGAAAAATTCGCCCTGTTTATGGAAGAATGACCCCATAAAAAAGGTGCCTGCTGCATCCAGCAGGCACCTTTTTTATCTTGTTTTGAGCCATTCCATGACCTGAAGCAGCGAGTCAAACACACCCGTTGCCATTTGCAGCGTCCCCTCGCCGGGCAGGGCCACATCCGGTACACAGGCCACCGGGATCCCCGCCGCCACGGCGGCACGCACACCGGCGTCGCTGTCCTCCAGCACCAGCGAATCCTCCGCCGCAGCGCCGGTCTTTTCCAAAGCCTTCAGGAAGATATCCGGCGCGGGTTTGCCGTTCTTCACCTCCGGGCCGAAGGTAAAGAAGTCAAAATAACCGGTAGCGCCGTTCTGATCCAGGATCGTTTTCGCTCTGGACTCGATGCTGGAACTTGCCAGCGAAATCAGGCAGCCCTGCTCCTTCAGCCAGGCCAGCAGCTCCCGCGCACCGGTTTTCAGCGGAATGCCCCGGCGGACATATTCAGCCTCCCATTTCTCGTATTGCCGGATGCCCTCCTCCACCGTGATAGGCAGGGCGTACTCCTCGATGAAGTCCGTCATATTCCGCAGGATCGTCCGGCCGCTGTACTTCTCCGCATAGTGGGTCAGCGTGAAATCGTGGCCGTAATACCGCAGGATATCCCGGTCAATGTGATAGGCAACGGTCTCGCTGTCGATCAGCAGGCCGTCCAAATCAAAAATCGCAGAACGCAGCATGGTTACCTCTTCTTTTTACAGCATGTATCACAGCTGCCGCAGCCGCCGCGGCAGCAATCGGATTTTCCCTGTTTCCGGTAGACCCGGACCGCGGCTGTCACAGCGGCAGCCAGCGCCAGCAAAACCAGTATCGTGGCCAGATTCATCAGGCCACCCCCGCCAACAGCAGCACCGTCCGCGTCAGGCAGGCGCAGACCCACGCGATGCCGCATTGCATCGCCACCATGCCCAGCGCCCATTTGCCGCCCAGCTCACGGCGCACCGAAGCGATGGCCGCCACACAGGGCGTATACAGCAGGCAGAACACCAGCAGCGGCACGGCCGTTCCCACCGTCAGCAGTGAGGTAATACCGTCGCCCACCAGCACCATCAGGGTGGAGACCACACTCTCCTTGGCAATAAAGCCGGTGATCAATGCCGTGGAGATGCGCCAGTCGCCAAAGCCCAGCGGCTTGAAGATAGGCGCGATATAGCTGGCCACCAGCGCCAGAATACTGTTCTGGGAATCCTGCACGATCTGAAGCCGCAGGTCAAAGGTCTGCAAAAACCAGATAACGATGGTGGCCAGAAAGATCACCGTAAAGGCCCGCTGCAAAAAGTCCTTGGCCTTATCCCACAGCAGCTGGCCCACATTCTTCAATCCCGGCATGCGGTAATTGGGCAGCTCCATGACAAAGGGTACCGCCTCGCCGCGGAACAGTGTATTTTTGAAGATCAGCGCCACCAGAATACCGATGGCGATGCCCAGAAAGTAAAGCCCCACCATCACAAGGCCGCCCCGTCCGGGGAAAAAGGCGGCGGTAAAGAAGCCGTAGATGGGCAGCTTGGCCGAGCAGCTCATAAAGGGCGTCAGCAGAATGGTCATCTTCCGGTCACGCTCCGACGGCAAGGTACGGCTGGCCATGACGCCCGGCACCGTGCAGCCGAAGCCGATCAGCATAGGAACGATGCTGCGGCCGGACAGACCGATCTTCCGCAGCAGCTTGTCCATGACGAAGGCCACACGGGCCATATAGCCGGTGTCCTCCAGAAGGGACAGGAAGAAGAACAGCGTCACGATGATTGGCAGAAAGCTCAGCACACTGCCCACGCCGGTAAACACGCCATCCACCACCAGTGAGCGCACCGCGTCGTTCACCTCCCACGACACCAGCGCATTGTCGACCACCTCCGTCAGCCACGCGATACCGCTCGCCAGCAGTCTTTGCAGCCATGCGCCAATGACGTTGAAGGTCAGGAAGAATACCAATCCCATAATGCCGATAAAGGCCGGGATGGCGGTATATTTCCCCGTCAGAAAACGGTCGATCTTCTGGCTGCGGAGGTGCTCACGGCTCTCGTGAGGCTTCACCACGGTGGCGTCCACCAGCTCCTGAATGAAGGAAAACCGCATATCCGCGATGGCGGCAGAGCGATCAAGTCCCCGCTCCGTCTCCATTTGCAGGATGATATGCTCCAGCATCTCCCGCTCGTTCTGATCCAGCGCCAGCGCCTCCAGCACACGCGGGTCGCCCTCCACCAGCTTGGTGGCGGCGAAGCGGACAGGGATCCCCGCGGTCTCGGCATGGTCGGCGATCAGGTGCATGATGGCGTGGAGACACCGGTGCACCGCGCCGCCGTGATCGTTCATGCCGCAGAAATCGGTGCGGCCCGGCTTCTCCTGATATTTGGCCACATGCACCGCATGGCGCACCAGCTCATCCACGCCCTCGTTTCTGGCGGCGGAGATGGGCACCACCGGGATGCCCAGCATAGCCTCCATCTCATTGATGCGGATGGAGCCGCCGTTGCCCCGCACCTCGTCCATCATGTTCAGGGCCAGCACCATTGGCACATCCAGCTCCAGAAGCTGCATGGTCAGATAGAGATTCCGCTCGATGTTGGTGGCGTCCACGATGTTGATGATGCCGGTGGGCTTTTCATTGATGATGAATTGCCGGGTGACGATCTCCTCGCTGGTATAGGGCGACATGGAGTAAATGCCCGGCAGGTCTGTGATCTCGGTGTTGGGGTAATCCCGGATAGCGCCGCTCTTGCGGTCCACCGTCACGCCGGGGAAATTGCCCACATGCTGGTTGGAACCGGTCAATTGATTGAACAGCGTGGTCTTGCCGCAGTTCTGGTTGCCCGCCAGCGCGAAGGTCAGCGTGGTCTCCTCCGGCAGGGGGTGCTCATCTTCCTTGACATGAAATCTGCCTCCCTCGCCCAGACCGGGATGCTCACAGTCAAGGCAATTCGCCGCCGGAACGGACGTCCGGCGGATAGCGTCTACCGGTGTGATCTCGATCTTCCCGGCGTCCGCCAGCCGCAGCGTCAGCTCATAGCCGTGTATCCGCAGCTCCATGGGGTCGCCCATGGGTGCGAATTTCACCAGCGTCACCTCCGCGCCGGGGATCAGTCCCATATCCAGAAAATGCTGGCGCAGGGCGCCCTCTCCGCCCACTGCCGTGATCCGGGCCGACTGGCCGATCTCCAGCTTGTCCAGCATCATTTTTCTCTCTTGCTTTACTTCCATATATGTATCCTTCCCTTGTGGATTTGTCCCTTATCACAGTGTAAGTGTACCGTAATATGGCAGTATCGTCAAGACGATTTGACAGGAAAACGGGCGGAAGATCGCTTCCTTCCGCCCGCTTCGTTTTGTATTTACTTCTGCGTCAGCCACGCCAGCAGCGCACGGCAGCCGTCCTCGATATCCCGCCACGCGGTGTCAAAGTCCCCGGTATACCAGGGATCCGCCACATCGCCGGGATGGGTGGTGCCCTCCAGCATCAGGTGCATCTTCCTCTCCGGATCGCCGCCGCAGATGCGGCGCATGTTCCGCAGATTGGCCTCCTCCATTCCGATCAGCAGGTCATAATAGCCGTAATCCTCCGCGGTCAGCTGGCGGGCTGTCTTGCCCTTGCAGCCGATGCCGTGCTGGGCCAGCTTCTGGCGGGCAGGCGGATACACGGGGTTGCCGATCTCCTCCCGGCTGGTGGCGGCGGAGGCAATCTCGAACCGGTCGGCCAGACCGGCTTTCTTCACCATGTCCTTCATGATGAATTCCGCCATGGGACTGCGGCAGATGTTGCCCAGGCACACAAACAGCATCCTTGTCATGGGTCAGCTCCTCTCGCTTTCCAGCTCGTAGTGGTGAGTATTGCGCTTGTACATATAACGGTAGTCCTTCTTCATGATGTTGCGGATGAAGGGCACCAGCAGCACAGAGTCGGCGGCGATCCAAGCAAAAGGATCGGCGGCACACAGGGCATAGAACGCCAGCGGTGCGGCTGCGGCGCTGACAGGGCCTCCGGCGAAAAGCGGCGGAAGCAGCAGACATACCGTGACGCGGGCCACCAGCTCCGCCGCGCCTGCGCCCAGCACGAACTGGGATTTTCCGATGCCCTGCACGCAGTTGCGAACCACGAAGATAAAGCCCAGAAACAGGTACATGCTGAAATCCACATACAGGAAGGTATTGCCGTAACGGATGGTCTCCTCCGTCACCTTGTCGGCGCTGAGGAACACATAGAGATAGAAGCCGTCCCGCATCACCAGCAGTCCGGCAGCCACGGCGACCGCCGCGATCACTGCCGTCATGACCAGTGCCTGAAGGGTCCCCTTCTTGATGCGCTCCGGTTTGCCCGCGCCCAGATTCTGGGCGGTGAAGCTGGTCATAGCCGCGCCCAGTCCGTTCATAGGGGTGGCCGCCAGATTGGACAGCTTGTTGGCCGCGCCGAAGCCGTTCTGGGCGGCGCTGGAGACCATCTGGCCGCCCAGCGTATCAAACTGTACCACAACGCTCTGCATCACGATGATGCCGATGGCCAGCACGGAAAACTGTAAGCCCAGCGGTACGCCCTGGGTCACATGGCGGCGCACATCCCACCATGTGATGTGCCAATCCTTCCGCTGAAGGCGGATGTCCGGATAGTGGGCAAAGGCGTAGACAAAGCAGGCCACCGTGCTGATCAGCTGCGCCGATACGGTGGCCACGGCCGCGCCCGCCACACCCCAGCGGAACACGATGATGAACAGCAGATCCAGCCCCACGTTCAGCACCGTGGAAAACAGCAGGAACAGCAGCGGCGTCACGGAATCGCCCATACTGCGCAGGAACGAGCAGATGAAGTTATAGAACAGCTGCGCGCCGATACCGGCAAAAATAATGGCGCAGTAGGTAAACGCCGCGCAATAGACCTCGCCATTGTCCGGCGTCACGTTGATCCACGCCAGCATGGGATTCAGCAGGGCCAACGCCAGAGCGGTCAGCAGCACCGTCAGCACTGTGGACAGGATGATCTGCGTGGCCAGCGAGCGGCGGACGCCCGCCTGATCGCGGCAGCCTACGCTGCATGAGGTGACCACGCAGAAGCCGGCGCTGACGCCGAAAGCAAACTGCAAAAAGATAAACACCAGCGACGTGGTGTCGTTGACGCCGGCCACCTCCTGGGCCGTCAGTGTCTGGCCCACGATGGCCGCGTCACTGATGGAATACACCTGCTGCAAAAGGTAGGATAGAATAATGGGCAGCGAAAAAATAAGGATCGTTTTCCAGCATGTCCCCTGTGTCAGATCCATGGGCTGGAAAAGCGACTTGATGGCATGACTCTTCCGTTCCATAAAAAGCCTCGACTTTTCCTCTTTGATTTTGCTGACCGATTATAGTCTGTATGTGAGGCAAAGTCAATGGCCGCTTATGTTAAAAAGTCACAAATTTACATATTTCATTTTGTACATATTGCTCACACAAAAAGGCCATGGCAATGCCATGACCTTCTTACTCTTTCACCACTGCGCAGTGGGTGATGCCATAATACCGGAAGCAGTCCAGCACCTGTCGGTCGATCCGCTCGCCGCAGACGGCCAGCGGAATGGCAGGCGGACAGCTGATGGCTGCCGCAGCGGAGACGCGGTTCAGGCATTGCGCGATCGGAAGCGTCTCACTCTCCGACAGGATGGCCTGACGGGGCGTCAGCACCGGCACAGGGCGCGGTGCGGATGGCGGCACGGCGGCGACAGGCGCCTTTCGCGGCAGGCCGCAAAGCACCGTCTCCAGCCGGTTCAATTCATTGGCGTCGTTATAGGGCGTCAGCATCAGCACCACATGATCCGGGTCGTAAAACTCCGGGTACATTCCGTGGCGCTCCAATGGTCCGGCGATCTCCGTTCCGGTGTAGCCGAAGGACTTGGGGCAGAGTGTCAGCTTCAGGGGTTCCTCTCCGGCCAGCCCATAGCCATGGGTCGCCAGACGGGCCTTCAGCCCGTCTACAACAGGCAGGAATTCCGCCAGCTGCCGGGAAAAGGCTTCCATCCGGTCATTGGCGGCGTCCAGCGACTGCAAAATGAGATAGGACGGACTGCTGGAGCCGAACAGCGCCATGGATGCCTTGGCCTGACGGGCCAGCAGCGCCGGTGCGGCGCGGGAAATATGCAGATACGCGCCGCCGGTGATGACGCCCAGCGTCTTGTGGGCGGAATCGCAGCACATATCCGCGCCCAGACCCATGGGATGGCGGGGCTGAGGCAGGAGTTTCAGATACGCGCCGTGAGCGTTGTCCACCAGCAGCAGCACATCGGCACGATGGCAAACCTCCGCGATGCCCTGAATGTCCTGCACATTTCCCAGGTAATCCGGACTGGTAAGGTACACCGCCGTAACGGACGGCTGCTCTGCCAGCGCCTGTGCTGCCTGCCGTGCCGTCACCGGACAGCTGACATAGCCGCTGTCCATCTCCGGATAGAGCCACCGGACGTCGATATCCAGCAGGGCGGCGGCGTTGACGAAGGCCTTATGGGCATTGCGGGCCGCCAGAATACGGGGTTTCTCCCCTTTTGACGCGGCGTACAGCGCCGTCAGGTGCAGCATAGTCTGAATACACAGGGTGGAGCCGCCGGTGGAATACACCGTGTGCGCGCCGAACAAGGCGCTTGCCTGGGCCTCGCTCTCGGCAATGATGCCGTGGGGAGTGAACAGCTCGTCCGCGCCGTCGATCTCCGTAATGTCCCACGGCTCAAAACCCAGAAGAGGCTTCCCCTTATGGCCCGGCATGTGGAGCCGGACGGCATCGCTGTTCTGGTAGCGGCGGACGAAATCGCAGATGGGGGTACTCATTGAGCGCCGCCCAGCTCGCGGGCCACCGCCACCATGATGGCGCACTCCATGCGCTTGCGGAACAGCTCGCAGCCCGCCTCATACACGCCGCGGACGGAACCGGTGGCGTGATAGGCGTTGGCGGCACAGCCGCCGGAGCAGTACAGCCGCGCCCAGCAGTCGCGGCACTCCTCGCGGGCGTAGACGTTGCAGGAGGCGAACTCCTCCTGAATGGCGTGGTTGTCCACACCGTGCCAGATATCGCCCAGCTTGAACTTCTCGTCGCCCACGAACTGATGGCAGGGATACAGGTCGCCCCACGGGGTGACAGCCATGTACTCCGTGCCGGAGCCGCAGCCGGAAATGCGCTTATAGATACAGGGGCCGCCCTTCAGATCGATCATATAGTGGTAGAAAGTAAAGGGCTTACCCTCCCTGTCACGCTCCAGCATCAGCTCCGCCAGCTTCTCGTACTGCTCCATGACCACGGCTCTGTCCGCCTCGGTCAGAGCGGAGGGATCGTCGGCGGCGGCCACCACAGGCTCCATGCTCAACTCGGAGAAGCCCAGAGCCAGCATGGTCTTGATATCCTCCAGAAAGTCCGGGTTGGCGTGGGTGAAGGTTCCCCGCATGTAGTAGTTCTTCCCGTCGCGGGCAGCCACCAGCTTCTGGAACTTGGGAACGATCTTCTCCCAGCTGCCGTTTCCGGCGTAGTCCACGCGGTAGCGGTCGTGAACCTCCTTGCGGCCGTCCAGACTCAGCACCACGTTGCTCATCTCACGATTGGCGAAGTCGATCACATCATCGTCGATCAGCACGCCGTTGGTAGTCAGTGTAAAGCGGAAATGCTTGTTATGCTGCTTCTCAATGGAGCGGGCGTAGGCCACCAGCTGCTTCACCACGTCGAAGTTCATCAGCGGCTCGCCGCCGAAGAAGTCTACCTCCAGATTGTGACGGGAGCCGGAGTTTTCAATGAGGAAATCCAGCGCCCGCTTGCCCACCTCATAGCTCATCAGGGCGCGGTCGCCATGGTACTTGCCCTGACTGGCGAAGCAGTAGGAGCAGTTGAGGTTGCAGGTATGGGCAATGTGCAGGCACAGCGCCTTGATCACGCCGGAGGTGCGTGCCTTCAGTTCGCCCGCCATAGGCTGGAAGGTGTCCTCGGTGAACAGCTTGCCCGCCGCCTTCAGCTGCGCGATCTGGTCATAGCACTCGCCCACCTCCTCCGCCGTGACGCCCTCGGCGGCGTGGTACTTGTCGGTCAGCTCACGGATAATGGTGTCGCGGCTATCGCTCTCGAACATGGCGATGATGTCATAGGCCAGCTCGTCCACCGCGTGGACAGAGCCGGAGCAGATGTCCAGCACGATGTTATAGCCGCCCAGTTTGTATTGATGGATCATATATCGAAATTCCCTTCACGGTAGTATGGGTCACGCTAAAAATGCCGCCCGAAAGGGGCGGCATCATAGTTTCAAGTACCCGTTTACTTGGTCTCCTTGTTTTCGCAGGCCTGATTGGCAATACCGCAGCTGGTCTTGCAGGCAGACTGGCAGGAAGTCTGGCACTCGCCGCAGCCGCCGTTCTTGGCGCTCTCGCAAAGGTCACGAGTCTCGATGGTATTGATGTGCTTCATGATGAATGTCCTCCCATGTGATTATCTTATAAAGTTATATCACACCGCCGTGCGCTTGTCAATCAAAGTCGCGGAAATTTCTCATGCGTCCGCCGTCAGTTTTCATAAAAATGCTTGACGAAATTGACAAACTGATGGGTCTGGCCGCTCATGGGCGCACCGCGGCGGCAGGCGACGAACAGAGAGCGCCGCACACCGGCCTCCGGCAGCGGGAAGGTCATCAGCCGTCCGGCCTTCACCACGTCCTCTGCCGCCTTTTCCGAGATAATGGAGATGCCCAGTCCACCGGCCACCAGATTCTTGATGGACTCCTGATCGTTGAGCCGGGCCGTGATGGTCAGGTCGCTTTCGTCCACGCCCATCCGCTCGAAGTAGGTGGACACGCATTTCTTGCTGCCGCTGCCCTTTTCCCGCAGCAGCATGGGCTCGCGGCAGATCTCCGGAAGCGTCATGCCGCCTTTGGCGGCAAACGCCCGGAAATGCTCATTGACCGGCGCGATCAGTACCATGCGATCCTCATAAAAGGGCGTCAGCTCCAGCGTCTCCTCATGCATGTCCGCGCCGATCAGGCCCACGTCGAAAGTGCCGCACAGCAGGCCGTCCACGATGCCCTGGCTGTCGCTCTGGAACACATGGAACTGGGATGCGGGGCGTATGGCGCGAAAAGCGGGCAAAATCTCCGGCAGGATGTAGGCCGAGGGGATGGTGGACGCGCCGATGCGGATCATCTTCTCGTCCTCGTCGCTCCAGCTTCGCATGAGATTGTCCCTCAGGTTCACGATGTTGCAGGCGCATTCGTACAGCTCCTGCCCGCGTGGCGTCACCTCCACGGATTTGGTGGTGCGGATGATGAGACTGGTCTGAAATTCCTCCTCCAGCTGCCGCACATGGGTGCTGATGGTGGGCTGTGACAGGTATAATTTCTCCGCCGCCTTTGTGAAGCTTCTATACTTTACAACGGCGCAGAATGACTGCAATTGCTTCAGTTCCATACGGCCCTCCCGCACAGCTCACGCAAAGCGCTCAAGGCCGTGTCCACCTGCTGGGGCGTATTGTGCCAGCCGAAGGAAAAGCGGATGGTGCCGGTGGGGTAAGTCCCCAGCGTCCTGTGGGCATTGGGCGCGCAGTGGAGACCCACACGCACCATGATGCCGTGTTCCTGTCCCAGGGCGTCGGCCACCAGCGCCGGATCGGCATTTTCCGGCGCCACGGACACCACGCCTACCCGGCCCGTCACGTCGCGGCGGCCTACCACCCGCAGGTTCGGGATCGACAACGCACCGTCGAGGAATTGCTCCGTCAGCGCCAGCTCGTGGGCGCGGACGGCGTCGATGGTCTCCCCTTTCAGCCAGCAGAGGGCCTCGTGGAGACCCATGATCCCCGGCAGATTCATGGTGCCCGCCTCAAACTTATCGGGCATGAAGGACGGCATACGCTCCTCATGGCTGACGCTGCCGGTGCCGCCGGCGATCAGCGGCTCCACCAGCGGCACCATGTCCGGCCGGAGGATAAACCCGCCTACGCCCTGGGGGCCAAGCAGCCCTTTATGGCCGGTAAAGGCCAGCGCGTCGATGTGCATGGCCTCCATGTCGATGGGCAGCACGCCCGCCGTCTGGGCGGTGTCCAGCAGGAATTTCAGGCCGTGGGCACGGCAGAAGGCCCCCGCCTCTCCGGCGGGCAGCACCGTGCCGCAGACGTTGCTGGCGTGGAGCATCACCACGGCACGGGTGTTGGGCCGCAGCAGGCCCTCCATGGCGGCGGTGTCCAGCGTACCGTCTGGCGCGCAGGGGATGCGGTCAAAGGACACGCCTTGGCTTTGCAGCTGGGTCAAGGGCCGCATGACGGCATTGTGCTCCATGGCGGAGACCAGCACATGGTCTCCGGGCTTCAGAAAGCCCTTCAGCAGGACGTTCAGGCTTTCGGTGATATTGCGGGTAAATACCACGTTCCGGCAGTCTGGACCGTGGAACAGCTCTGTCAGCAGCTGGCGGGTGTGCAGCACCGTCTCCTCCGCCTGATAGGCTTCGTCATAGCCGCCGCGGTTGATGTTGCAGCCGCAGTCGCTGATATAATGATACACCGCCTCCGCCACGCCGGGCACTTTGGGAAAGCTGGTGCTGGCATTGTCCAGATAGATTCGCTCCACATTCCCGCCCTCCTATTTCCTTATTTTTTATCAGCTTACCATATATTTATTGGAAAAGCAAATCTTTTCAGAGGATATATCTATAATTGATATTGGACATTCCGTCGCCTATGGTGGTATGGTATGATAAGTACTATAAAGAGGAGAAAGATCCAACATGAATGTCAAACGCGAACGAATCCAAATCGTCATCGCCGGACTGATCATCGGCGTCATTGCCTCGCTGCTGGTCTTTTTCGGCAATCCCTCCAACATGGGCTTCTGCATCGCCTGCTTCCTGCGGGATACTGCCGGTGGTCTGGGCCTGCACCGTGCCGCCGCTGTGCAGTACATCCGGCCGGAGATCATCGGTCTGGTGCTGGGCAGCTTCATCGTGGCCCTGTGTAAAAAGGAGTTCTCCACCAAGGGCGGCAGCGCACCCGTCACCCGCTTTGTGCTGGGCTTCTTTGTGATGGTGGGCTGCCTGATGTTCCTGGGCTGCCCCTTCCGCATGATCCTGCGTCTGGCGGGCGGCGACCTGAACGCCCTGCTGGGCCTGCTGGGCTTTGCGCTGGGCATCCTGGCCGGTGTGTTCTTCCTGAAGCGGGGCTATTCCCTGAAGCGCACCTATACCCAGACGAAGCTGGACGGCGTGATCTTCCCCGCCATTCAGGTGGTGGTATTTATCCTGCTGGTGGCGGCTCCCGCCTTCATCTTCTTCACCGAAGCGGGCGGCGGCCCCGGCGCCAAGCATGCCGCGGTGGCCATCAGCCTGATCGCCGGTCTCATCGTGGGCGCATTGGCCCAGCGTACCCGCCTGTGCATGGTGGGCGGCATCCGTGATATCGTGCTGTTCCGCGAGCCCAAGCTGCTGATGGGCTTCGGCGCTATTCTGGTCAGCGCACTGGTCTGCAACCTGATCCTCAACGGCGTGGGCGAGGCCACCTTCTTCCATCTGGGCTTCGAGGGCCAGCCTATCGCCCACACCGACGGTCTGTGGAACTGCCTGGGCATGCTGCTGGTGGGCTTCAGCTGCGTGCTGCTGGGCGGCTGCCCGCTGCGCCAGCTGGTCATGTCCGGCGAGGGCAACTCCGACAGTGCCGTGACCGTGCTGGGCCTGATCGTGGGCGCGGCCTTCTGCCACAACTTCGGTCTGGCCTCCAGTGCCGACGGCCCCACCGCTGCCGGTAAGGTCGCCGTACTGCTGGGCATCGCCGTGGTGGCGGTGATCGCCTGCCTGAACACCTTCAAGAAGAAATAAGGAGATACCAAATTGAAAATCATCGACGCACGGGGTCTTTCCTGCCCCGAACCCGTGGTGCTGCTGCGCAGCGCCATGGAGAGCAAGGAAAACGCATATCAGATCATCGTGGACAACCACGCCTCCCGCGAAAACACCACCCGCTACGCCCAGCATCAGGGCTATCAGGTGGCCGTAGATGAAAAGGATGGCGAGTGGACGCTGACCTTTACCAAGTGACGTACATTGTGACCTTTTTCTCCCACTTCGGTGCGGTGCGGTATAAGCAGCTGTGCGGTGAACGAGGCATCTCCTGCCGCATGATGCCGGTGCCGAGAGACCTGAGCAGCAGCTGTGGCACCTGCGTCCGGTGTGAGGAGGATTACCTCTCCCCGGCCGCCGCCGGACTTGAGGAGATCGAGCAGGTGGCCGCGTGGGACGGCACAGGATACACCACCGTGTATCACACGGATGAAGCGGAGGGCTGACCATGGAAACAGAAGTAAAATTGACAAAGCTGGCCTCCTGCGCCGGATGCGGCGCGAAGGTGGGCGCGGGAACGCTGGTGCAGTTGCTGGAGGGCTTCCGCACCCACAGCGACTCTCGGCTGCTGGTGGGCTTTGACAAATCCGACGACGCCAGCGTGTACTATCTGGACGAGAATACGGCGCTGGTGCAGACCACGGATTTCTTCCCGCCTATCGTGGACGATCCCTTCCTGTATGGGCAGATCGCCGCGGCCAATGCCATCAGCGACGTATACGCCATGGGCGGCGAGCCGAAGCTGGCGCTGAACATCATGTGCATCCCCGAGGCCATGACCGCCGATATGGTGCAGGAGCTGCTGCGGGGCGGCTATGACAAGGCCTATGAGGCTGGCGTCATCATCACCGGCGGCCACACCATTCACGGCGCGGAACCGATCTACGGTCTGGCGGTGTCCGGTTTCGTGCATCCCGGCCGCATCCTGACCAACAGCGGCGCGAAGCCCGGCGACGTGCTGATTTTGACCAAGCCGCTGGGCGTGGGCGTACTGACCACCGCCGCCAAAGCGGGACTGGTGGACAGCGGCGTGATGGACCGCATCTACCGCCAGATGGCCACGCTGAACAAGGCGGCCCGGGACATCATGGTGAAATACCGCGTCCACAGCTGCACCGATGTGACGGGCTTCGCCCTGCTGGGCCACAGCTTCGAGATGGCACAGGGCAGCAATTGCACAGTACACATCCAGAGCCGGAGCGTTCCCTTCCACCCGGAGGCGTGGGAGCTGGCGGATATGGGCTTCCTCCCTGCCGGGGCCTACCGGAACCGTGACTATGCCGAGGCGGGCGTCACCGTCCGCAATGGCGTCAGCCGCACCATGCAGGATCTGCTGTACGATCCCCAGACCAGCGGCGGCCTGCTGATGGCGGTGGATGCCGCCGATGCGGACGCCTGCTTGAAAGAGCTGCAAGACGCCATCCCCAACGCCGCTGCCGTGGGCTATGTGACGGAGCGTGAGGAAAACTGGATCATTCTGGAGTAACAAAACGCATAAAAAGAAACACCTTTCGTCCGGCGAAAGGTGTTTCTTTTTATGCTGCTCTTACTTGAAGAACTCGAAACGGGGCTGCTCCTTGCTGACGTAGCCTACCTCGATCTGGATGCTGTCGCCAAAATAGCGGTGCAGCAGGTCGATCAGCTCGTCGGCGGCCTTGTGAACCTCCTCCTGATTCACGTCGGAGAAGCCGTCGATGGGAAACAGGATGGCCTTGGTCTCCTCGGTGATCTTGCCCCGCTCCGACTGACGCCATGTCCAGCGGCGGGTACGGATCTCCTTGCCGGAGGCGTAGACCGCCTCGCCCGCGTCGGGAGTCTCCTCCTCGGTGCTGCCGAAGGGAATGAAGGTGTCCCCTTCCCCGGCCAGACGGACATCCAGGCCCTCGTCAATGGTGTCCAGATCGTGGGCGCCCATGGGCAGACGGTGCTTGATGGACACGGCGTTGCCCAGATCCACGGCGGCGTTGATATGGGGGAAGCCCTTGCCCTTGGCGATGCGGGTCAGCAGCGCCTCGATGGAGCACATGAACTTATTGGGGTTGATGCCCAGCGCGGTAAAGGCGGTGCGGTAAGGCACGATGTCCTCTGTCTCCTTAGGCTTTTTTCCGGTAAAATACGCTTCACAGGCGGCCACATTCTCCGCCAGCATCTGCTCCAACTCCGGGATCTCGCGGGTGTTGTCCAGTCCCCGGACGGCCACCGCGCCGAAATAGGCGTTGGGCAGCTTCTCGAAAAATTCTTTTGACACCTGATAGTACATAACGTCTCCTCCTTTTTTGGTTTTACTGCTTTAAAGCAGGATTTAATATCTTGCAAGATATCATAGCACGATTTTTGATTTATGCAACCCCCAAAATCAAATTTCTATTATTTTATGTGAAGCCAAAATTTCCTCTTGATTTTTTTGTGGATAATGCCTATAATAACTTATATCTTGCAAGAAGCAATATTTGGAGGCAGGTATGCTCTCGATCAAGAAGCGCTCTTTGGTGGACATGGTTTATGAAAGACTGCGGGAAGCCATCATTCAGATGAAGCTCCCCCTCGGCTCAAAGCTCAATGTCAACGAGCTGCAAAATCAGATCGGCGTCAGCTGTACGCCCATCCGGGAGGCCATCAACCGTTTGCAGCAGGAGGGGCTGGTGGTCTACGAAAACAATGTAGGTGCCCACATCATTTCGCTGGAGCCTCACGATGTGGTGGAGATCCAGCAGCTGGCCATGACGCTGCACTGTGCCGCCATCCGGCTGGCCATGGTCAATGGCGACCGGGACGTTATTGTCAGCGAATTGAAGGAGCGGCTGGAGGAATACGTCCACGCCGATAACCCTCACGATGAGGTCATGGCCATTAAGGAATTTCTGGGGACTTATTATCACAATTGCGGCAACCGGCGGCTGGATCAGCACATGCTGGCCATTCAGGGACAGCAGACGCTGCTGCGGTACATTTATGCCTCCTGTGTCGAGAAGCGGGGCGCGGAGGCCGACACCTTCCAGCGGATGCTGGACAGCACCATTGCCGGCGACGCCGAGGCGGTGTGTCAGACCCTGCAAAAGTACACCGACCACATGACGTTGATCGTGGAGGGCGCGGTCAGCAAGTGACCCCACTCCCCAATCCCTCTATATACGATATACGCAAAAAGCGCCGACACACGGAAGTGTGCCGGCGCTTTGTATCAAAGCAAATGTGTGTGATTCAGGAATCAGCCGTTCTGACGCATCTTGGCGAAGCAGTCGCTGCAATACACGGGACGATCAGACTTGGGTTCGAAGGGAACCTTGGCCTCGCCGCCGCAGGCAGCACAGACAGCGGTGAAATACTCACGGGGACCGCGGGCAGCGTTCTTGCGAGCGTCGCGGCAGGACTTGCAGCGCTGGGGCTCGTTCTGGAAGCCGCGCTCAGCATAGAACTCCTGCTCACCGGCGGTGAAAACGAATTCCTTGCCACACTCTTTGCAAACTAAAGTCTTGTCTTCGTACATGATTTTACCCTCTCTTTGAGAAATGAAATATATTGCGTTCAGCCTTTGCTGATATCGCCGGATTGAAGTTGCCGCCCGATCTTGCGGCGGATGCGCTGCACAGCATTTTCCACCGATTTCGGCGGCTTGCCAACAGTTTCTGCGATCTCTCGGCATGTGAGACCGTCCAAATAGTACCCTAAAATCTCAGCTTCGAAGGCGGATAACTGTTTGCATGTGTACTCCAGCAGACCGGCGGTTTTTTCCCTGTCGATCAACAGGACCTCGGGGTCGACCTGTGCAAAAGCGAGACTGACGTCAAAGAATGAGGGATTCAGGGGAATTGCTTGGTTCAGAGGCTGGTGCTTTCCAGAGGACGCTGATTTCAGCACCGTATAGAGACGGCGGCGAATACAGACCTCGGCAAACGTACAGAACGATGCAGGCTGCTGCGGGTCATACTCCCGCATGGCCTTGATCAGGCCCACCATGCCCTCCTGCAGCAGATCCTCACTGTCGCCTCCCGCAAGGAAATAGGGACGTGCGACGCTTCTTACCAACCGGTGATACCGCGCCGCCAAGATCTCCTCAGCATTGCGGTTTCCCGTCTGGCAGGCGGCGCACAGCTGCTCGTCGCTCAGTGTCTCCAGATAGGAAAAACTAGCCTCTTTGCTATTTACCATTTTCTATTATACCTTTTCGATAAAGAATTTGTCAAGCAGTCCGCGAAAATTTGTCAAAAAGTTGCGTTTTCTCAGAGCTTTTTTACCAATTCCGACAAATCCTCCGCCACTTTGCGGGCCATTTCGTCGGTCTTGGCCTCCACCATCACGCGGATCAGCGCCTCAGTGCCGGAAGGACGGATCAGAATACGGCCCTCGCTGCCAAGCAGCGCCTCCTGCTCCTTTACCGCCTGCGCCAGCACGGGAGACGCCATGATGCGCTCCTTCTCTCCCGGCGCGTGGGACAGCGCCACGTTGATCAGTTCCTGCGGATACTGCGCGCAGCAGCCCGCCAACTGGGAAGCGGGCTTCCCGGATGCCTTCAAGGCCTTGAGGAATTGCAGGGCCGTCAGTTCGCCGTCTCCGGTGGTGGCATACTCCCGGAAGATCATATGGCCGGACTGCTCACCGCCAATGGCGTAGTCGCACTCCACCATCTTTTCCAACACATGGCGGTCGCCCACGGCGGTGCAGATCAGGTCGATCTTCTCGTTGCGGCAGAATTCGTGCAGGCCCAGGTTGGACATGACCGTGGCCACCACGGCGTTGTTGGTCAGCTTGCCGTCCCGGCGCAGAGCCAGGCCGCACACCGCTATGATCTTGTCGCCGTCGATAGTATGGCCCTTCTCATCCACCAGCAGGCAGCGGTCGGCGTCGCCGTCAAAGGCGATGCCCAGCTGGTACTTCCCTGCCACGGTCATGGTGGCCAGCTGCTCCAGATGGGTGGAGCCGCAGCCGTTGTTGATGTTGACGCCGTCGGGATCGATGTTGATGAAATCCGCCATCACCGGCAGACGCTGGAACAGGTCAGGTGCCGTCGCGGCAGCGGCGCCGTTGGCGCAGTCCACCAGCACACGCAGACCGGACAGGTCGCAGCCGATGGTGTCGACCAGGTGACTCACATAGTCGTCGTGCATCTCCTGCGCGCCGTTGCGGCAGCGGCCCAGTTCGCCGCCGGTCTTGACGGGCATCTTTGCGCCGGACAGGATCAGCTCCTCCACCCGTTCCTCCATGGCGTCAGGCAGCTTATAGCCCTGGGCATTGAACACCTTGATGCCGTTATACTCATAGGGGTTGTGGCTGGCGGAGATCACCACACCGGCGTCCGCCTGCTTCTGCACCGTCAGGAAGGCCACGGCGGGTGTGGGGATGGTACCCAGCAGCAGCACATCGCCGCCTACCGAGCAGATACCGGCGCTGAGGGCCGCCTCCAGCATATCTGAGGAGATGCGGGTATCCTTGCCGATGGTGATGACCGGCCTGCGGCCCAGCTCCTCCTGCAATACGACGGCCACGGACTGGCCCACGTGAAAGGCCAGCTCCGCCGTCAGGGTCTTGCCCACCACACCGCGGATGCCGTCTGTACCAAATAATTTACCCATTTTCTCTGCTTCCTCTCATAATTCCAATTGGGTCTGTCCCATAAATTCCATATGCAGGTGCTCATAGGCCTTGCGCGTCACGCAGCGGCCACGGGGCGTGCGGGTCAGGAAGCCCAGCTGCATCAGATACGGCTCGTACACGTCCTCCAGCGTCACCGACTCCTCGCCGATGGTGGCCGCCAGCGTGTCCAGGCCCACCGGGCCGCCGCCGTAATTCTCGATAATGGCCCGCAGCATCCGGCGATCCACCTGATCCAGCCCCAGATAGTCCACCTCCAGCGCCAGCAGGGCGCTGTCCGCCACCTGACGGGTGATGACGCCGTCGGCCTTCACCTGCGCAAAGTCCCGGACGCGGCGCAGCATGCGGTTGGCGATACGGGGCGTGCCGCGGGAACGGCGTGCGATCTCCATGGCGCCTGCCTCCTCGATGGGCACATCCAGGATACCGGCGCTGCGGGTGACGATCTCCTTCAGCTCCTCCGGCGTATACAGCTCCAGCCGCAGCGTCACGCCGAAGCGATCCCGCAGCGGTGCGGACAGCGAGCCTGCCCGCGTGGTAGCCCCGATCAGCGTAAAGTGGGGCAGATCCAGCCGGATGGAGTTGGCGGAGGGGCCTTTGCCAATGATGATGTCGATGGCGTAATCCTCCATGGCGGGATACAGGATCTCCTCCACGGCACGGTTCAGCCGGTGGATCTCATCCACGAAGAGAATGTCATTCTCGTTGAGGTTGGTCAGCAGCGCCGCCAGATCGCCGGGCTTTTCGATGGCCGGGCCGGAGGTGATACGGATATTGACCCCCATCTCGGCGGCGATGATGCCCGCCAGCGTGGTCTTGCCCAGGCCCGGAGGGCCGTGCAGCAGCACATGGTCCAGCGATTCGCCCCGGCGGCGTGCCGCCTCGATAAACACGGACAGGTTGCCCTTGGCCTTCTCCTGACCGATGTACTCCTTCAGGGTGTGGGGACGCAGGGACTTCTCCTGGGCGTCCTCCGGCAGGAAGGTGGTGGAGACGATCGGCTCCTCGTAGATGTCGCTTCCGTAATCAATGCTCACGCTGTCCCCTCCCTTACTTCACCATGCGCTTGAGCGCCTGACGGATGATCTCCTCCAGCGGCAGGGCGTCCATGTCGATGCCCTTCAGGGCCGCCGCCACCTCGCCGCCGCTGTAGCCCAGCACGGCCAGCGCCGCACCGGCCTCCTTGGCCTTGTCGTTGGGCAGCACTGTCACCGGTACGCTGCCGCCGGTGTCCGGGCCGAAGGAGCTTTGCTCCTTGGCCAGCTTATCCTTCAATTCCAGAATGATGCGCTGGGCGATCTTCTTGCCGATGCCCGGCGCGGCGGTCAGGGCCTTTTCGTCGCCCATCACCACCGCCATAGCCAGCTTGGCCGGGGTGTTGGCGGAAAGAATGGACAGCGCCGCCTTGGGGCCCACGCCGGAGACGCCCAGCAGCAGCTTGAAGCTGTGCAGCTCGCTCTGGCTGGCAAAGCCGAACAGCTCCACCGCGTCCTCCCTGACGTTCATGTAGGTATACAGCTTGGCCTTTTCGCCCTTTTTCAGCTGTGACAGAGTATAGTTGGTGGTGGCGCAGGCGTAGCCCACGCCGCCGCAGTCGATCACGGCCAGATTGGCCTCCATTTCGGCCACGGTGCCGTTGAGATAGTAAAACATCACACGGTCTCCTTTACGTTGGGGTCGGTGCGCCGCAGCAAGCTGGTGGCGCTGCGGGCATGGCAGATGGCGATGGCCAGCGCATCGGCGGCGTCGTCGGGCCGCGGGATGGCCTTCAGCTTCAGCAGACGGCGGGTCATGTCCATCACTTGCTTTTTCTCCGCAAGGCCATAGCCCACCACCGCCTGCTTCACCTGCATGGGGGTGTATTCGTAAATGGGCAGGTGCAGCTTTTCGGCGGTACACAGGATCACGCCCCGTGCGTGCGCCACCGCGATGCCGGTGGTGATGTTCTTGCTGAAAAACAGCTCCTCGATGGCCATTTCATCCGGCTGAAACTGCTGGATCAGCTCCGTCAGGTCGCTTTCGATCAACGTCAGCCGTGCCGCCAGCGGCATGCCCGCCGGGGTGTTGATGGCGCCGTACTGCACCATTTTCTGGGCGGCGCCGGCACAGTCCAGCACACCGAAGCCCACAATGGCCACACCGGGGTCTATTCCCAAAATACGCACGGCGCTCCCTCCCCATGATAAATCAGTTTATTATACTCTTTTTTCCCCTTTCTGGCAATAGAAAACCGCAAAACGGCAAAAACGGCGAAAACGGCAGAAAAGAAGCGGCCGTTCGGCCGCTTCCACAGACGGGTCACTTATTCTGTTCCCATTCCTTCAGGGGTTTCAGTTCCTCATAGAGGCGGACATAGCTGCGGTGGCGGCTCTGGGGGATCTTCCCCTCCTTCACCGCCTGCAGAACGGCGCAGCCCTTCTCCTTCACATGCTGGCAGCCCACGAAGCGGCAGCCGTCCAGATAGGGTGCAAACTCCGGAAATGTCTCCGGCAGGTGCTGCTTCAGTTCCCACTCCAGCGACTGGGCGTCAAAGGATGAGAAGCCCGGCGTGTCGATCACATAGGTATCCCCGTCCAACGGGAACATCTCCACATGGCGGGTGGTATGGCGGCCGCGGCCCAACGCCTTGCTGACCTCGCCCACCGGCAGGTCAAAATGGGGCGCCAGCGCGTTCAGCAGGCTGGATTTTCCCACGCCGGAATTGCCGGTCAGCACGCTCAGCTTTCCCTGCAAGGCGCGGTACAGCTCCGGCAGGCCCTCCGCTGTCACCGCGCTGGCCCGCAGCACCGGGATGGCTGAGGCGCTGTAAATGCCGTACAGCTCCTCCGCCGGGTCAAGGTCGCACTTGTTCAGCACCACCAGCACAGCGCAGCCCTTCAGCGCCGCGATGGCGCTGATGCGGTCGATGAGATACGGATCTGTCACCGGGATCGCGGCGGAGGCAATGACCACCAGCTGATCCACATTGGCGGCTGCAGGCCGCTGGAATTGGCAGGTACGCGGCTCGATGTCCTGCACCATGCCTTCGCCGTTTCCCAGCTTCTGCACCTCCACCCAGTCGCCCACCAGCGGGCTCATGCCCTCCTTACGGAACTTGCCCCGGGCTCGGCATTGCAGCGTCCCGCTGCCGGTATTGACGTAATAAAAGCCGCTGAGGGCCTTTTCAATTCTGCCCCGGCTCAAAAGGTGATCTCCTGTGCGTCCGTCGAGACGCCGTTGATGCGGGCATATACCGTCGCGGTGGTTCCCGGCTTGCCTTCATAGTCATAGCCTACCGTGGCGTCATCACCGCTGACGATCCGGGTATCCATCACCTTATCATCCATGATAAATTCCACGCGCACGGTATCCTCGTCGCTGAATTCATCCGGAATGAGGTACTCCACACGCACCGTCCGGCTCTGGCTGCCCGGCGTGCCATATACGGTGAAAATGATCTCCGTACCGCCCTGGACCTGCGTCTCGGGCAGAATGCTCTGCTCCAGCACATCTCCGTCCTTGGCCAGCGGATCGAAGTACCGGTACTGCGGCGTTCCCACCTTCAGTCCCAGCGCCTCCGCGTCCGCCTTCGCCGTTTCATAGCTCTTGCCGGTAAAGGTGGGAACGGTAATGCTCTCCGGTCCCTTGCTGACCACCAGCGTGACGGAGGTGCCCTTCTTCAATGCAGCGCCCACCGCTGGGATCGTCTCCATCACCTGTCCTGTCGTAAACTCGTCAGAGAACTGTTCCTCTGTCATGATCCGCAGCTGCAAATCATACTGCTGCAGCTTCAGCCGTGCGGACTGGTAGTTCTCGCCCTGCAGGTTCGGCATGGTGATCTCCTGCCGCTCGGCACAGACATACACCTGGATCACAAAGTTGCTGCGGCGTTCCACGCCCTCCGTGGGATCCTGCTGCACGATCTGCCCCGGCTGGAAGTGGTCGTCGCTCAACGTTCCCACCACTTCGATGGTAAAGATGTCCTTCACCGTCTCCAGCTCATTGGCATCCTCCACCGTATAGCCCAGGATATTGGGCACCTTATACGCTTTGTTGCTGCCGCCGCTGCCAAAACCGGCAAAGATGACCACGAACACCAGAACGATCACCGCCACACCGGCCACCAGCAGTCCCGCCAGCTTTTTATTCTCGCGGACATAGTCCAGCAGCGACCAGCCGTCATCCCTGTCGTCGTCATCCTCCTCCGCCTGACGGCTCTTCACCGCGGCGGATACCTTCTGCACGGGGATGGGGCTGGTGGGCTGGCTGTCCACGCTGTCAGCCAGCTCGGTGCGGATATGATCCAGATCCACCGACGGATCCTTGCGGAACTTCTCCAGATCCGCCAGCATGGCGTCAGCGCTCTGATAGCGCTTATCCCGGTCGGCGCTCATGGCCTTCATGCAGATCAGCTCCAGCGCCTCGGGGATATCCGGATTGATCTCGCAGGGATCCAGCGGCACGCTGCTCAGATGCTGGATGGCCACGGAAACGGCGTTGTCCCCCTCAAAGGGCAGACGGCCCGTCAGCATTTCATACAGCACCACACCGGCGCTGTAAATATCGCTGCGGGCGTCCAGACGCTCGCCCTTGGCCTGTTCCGGTGAGATGTAATGTACGCTGCCCAGCGCCTCCTGGGCCAGAGTCTGGTGTGCGTCAGCCAGGCAGGCAATGCCGAAATCTGCCACCTTTACGCTGCCGTCCCGCAGCACCATGATGTTCTGGGGCTTGATATCCCGGTGGATGATGCCACGGCTGTGGGCGTGGCTCAGGCCCCGCATGATCTGGGTGATGAAATGCAGCGCCTCCCGCCAGTCCATGCGGCCCCGGCGCTCCATATACTGCTTCAGCGTAATGCCGTCGATCAGCTCCATCACGATATAGTCGATGCCCTGAGAACTGGACACGTCGTAAATGGACACGATGTTGGCATGGCTCAACTGGGCGACAGCCAGCGATTCATCCCGGAAGCGGCGGCGGAACTCTGCATTCTCCGCCAGCTCACTTTTCAAAATTTTGATGGCCACAAGCCGGTTAAGGCGGTGGCACTTGGCCTTATAGACGTTAGCCATACCGCCGGTGCCGATCAATTCCAGCAGCTCATAGCGGTTGTCCAGCATTTTTCCAATGTACTGATCCATTTGTGGTCATCTCCTTTCATAGATTTTGCAGCAGGACCACCGTAACATTATCCGGCGCACCCTGTTCCTTGGCCGCGGCCATCAGGCGATCCATGCAGGTATTCAGATCATTCTCATGCATGACCTCGAACAGCATCTCCTGATCGGTCACGGTATTGACCAACCCGTCGGTACACAGCAGCAGGAAGTCCCCCTGCTGCCACGTCACAGGAAAGACATCCGCCTCTACCTGCGCATCCGGCCCGAGGGCACGGGTGATCAGGTTCCGCCGGGGATGGCGTCGGGCCTGGGCAGGCGTGATGTCGCCCCGTTCCACCATGTTCTCTACCACCGAGTGGTCGCGGGTGACCTGATGGATACCGTTTTCGCCAAGAAGATAGCCGCGGCTGTCGCCTACATTGAAAACGATCGCCTCGCTGTCGCGGCACACGGCGCATACCAACGTCGTCCCCATGTTGGCCAAGGTTTCATCCTCCGCCGCCCTGGCGTGAATGGCATCGTTGGCCCGGTCAATGCCCTGAAGCACCGCGTTTTTGATCTGCGTCCGCTCCATACCGGGCTTCAGCCACTCCCGCAGCGCCTCCAGCAGCGTATCCACCGCGATGGTGCTGGCCATATGGCCGCCGTTGGTGCCACCCATACCGTCGCATACCACCGCCACGGTGTAGTCCGCGATCACCGCAGTGGCATAGGCATCCTGATTTTCACGCCGCACCAGTCCGGTGTCGGTGATCCCCCAGATCCTCATTTTCTGCTCTCCTCCATGGCCTTGCGGCGCAGCTGGCCGCAGGATGCGTCAATATCGCCGCCCAGACTGCGGCGGACCGTTGCGGTAATGCCGTGAGACTCCAGCCGCTTCTGGAAGGCTGCCGTGCGGCGGCTGGGCTTGAAGGGACTCTCCGTCACCTCATTCAGCGGGATCAGATTCACATGCCCCGGCATGCCCTTGATGTGCTGGGCCATGAGATCCGCCTGCCAATCGTGGTCGTTGACGCCGTCGATCATGGCGTACTCAAAGCTGATGCGGCGGCCGGTCTTCTGGAAATACCGGTGGCAGGCGGCAAACAGCTCCTCCACGTCGTAGGCCCTGTTCACCGGCATGATCCTCGAGCGCGTCTCGCTGTCCGGCGCGTGGAGAGACACCGACAGCGTCAGCTGCAAATTCAGCTCCGCCAGCGCATCGATCTGCGGCACGATGCCGCAGGTGGACAGGCTGATGTGCCGCATGCCGATATTCAAGCCGTCCGGGCTGTTGACCAGCTCCAGAAACTTCAGCACATTATCCTTGTTATCCAGCGGCTCACCGATGCCCATCAGCACGATGTTGGAAATATCCAGTCCGCTGTCCAGCTGGGTAAACAGCACCTGATCCAGTATCTCAGAGGGCGTCAGATCCCGCACCTTACCGGCGATGGTGCTGGCGCAGAAGGCGCAGCCCATACGGCAACCCACCTGGGATGAGATACACACGGTATTGCCGTGGTGATAGCGCATCAGCACCGTTTCGATGCAGTTGCCGTCACCCAACCGCCACAGGTACTTGACCGTACCGTCGTGCTTGGACACCTGCTTGCGCTCCACCGTGGGAACGGTGATGACGCACCGCTCCGCCAGCTTCTGCCGCAGGGGCTTGCTGAGGTTGCTCATGTCCTCAAAGGAGGTCACGCCCTTATGGAGCCAGGTAAATACCTGCTTGCCCCGGAAGGCCGGTTCTCCCATCTCCCGCAGCAGCTGGGTCATCTCCTGAAGATTCAGCGATTTGATGTCGATCATAGGCAATTCCTTACTTCTGCTTTTCCAGACGGCAGATATAGAAGCCGTCTGTTCCCCACCGCTGCGGCCACAGCGTCAGGTGACCGTCACACCCGCCGATGGGCGCGGGCAGCACGAAGGGCGACAGCCGGAACTCCGGATGGCCCTTCAAAAACCAGGTAATGACCTCCTGATTCTCCTCCGGCAGCACCGTGCAGGTGGAGTAGATCAGTGTGCCGCCGGGGCGGACATAGCCAGCGGCATTCTCCAGAATGGCCCGCTGCTCACGGGGCAGCTTCGCCAGCTCTTTGGGGTCCTTATAGCGGATATCCGGCTTCTTGCGGATGATGCCCAGGCCGGAGCAGGGCACGTCGGCCACCACCACATCCGCCTGCCCGATCCACGCCTCATGGCGCTCGCGCCCGTCGGCCAGCGCCGTGCGGATGGAGCGCAGGCCCAGCCGGGCCGCACCGTTTTCGATGAGCTTCAGCTTATGGGGATGCACGTCGCAGGACAGGATATCGCCCTTGTCCCCCATGTCGATGGCCAGTGCGAAGGACTTGCCGCCCGGCGCGGCACAGACATCCAGCACGCGGTCGGTCTCCTGCGGCGCGGCCACGGTGGCTACCAGGCGGGCCGCCGCGTCCTGCACGGTGAAGAGTCCCTCGCGGAAGGCGCTGAGGCTCTCCATATCGCCGGTGCCGCTGACCTCGAAGCAGCCTGCCATCCAAGGATGGGGCTCTACCACTGCGCCGCGGGAGCGCAGCTCCTTCTCCAGCGCCTCCGGCGTGGTTTTCAATGTATTGGTCTGGATGGTGGTGGGCACGATGGCGTTGTTGCAGCGGAGATACTGCTCCGCCTCCTCCGCGCCCAGAATGTCGATCAACCGGGTCACCAGCCACTTGGGATGGCTGTACCGCAGCGACAGATAGTCCGCCGTGCTGCCCCGGGGCAGCTCCGGCATATCCAGCCAGTTGGTGACGAATTTCCGCAGCACCGCGTTGACCATGCCCGCCGCACGGGGGCGGCCATGGCGCTTGGCCATCTCCACCGCCTCGTTGACGGCAGCCCGGTGGGGGATCTTATCCATGAACAGGATCTGATACGCGCCGATCCGCAGGATATTCAGGATCAGCGGCTCCAGCCGCGCCGCCTTCTGGGTGCACCAGAGACTGATGTAGTAATCCAGATACATGCGGTTCTGAATCACGCCATAGGCGATACGGCTGGCCAGCGCGGCATCCCGACTGTCCAGTCCGTTCTTGGCGATGGTGCGCTTCAGGCTGCCATCCGACCATGCGTTGGCACTGGAGACGCTCAGCAGCACCTCCAGCGCAGTATCGCGGGCATTGCCCTTCCGTCTTTCGTTCATAGGCAAACGGGGATCGGGTGGCCCGCCAGATAGGCGGCGGCGGCCATGCGCTTGCCGCCCTGGGCCTGCAATTCCAGAATACACAGCAGCTTTCCGTCTCCGCAGGCGATGGCGATGCCCTTCTTATTGGCCTCCACGACGGAACCGGGCGAGGCGGCGGTCTCCTCACCCACAGCGGTGCGGTATACCTTGACGGTAGCGCCGTTCAGCTCGGTGGTGGCGCAGGGCCACGGGATCAGACCCCGCACCTGATCGTGCAGCTGCCGGGCCGGCTTCGTAAAGTCCAGCGGACTGAGAGATTTGTCCAGCATGGGCGCGTAGGTGTGCTTGTCATGCTCCTGCGGCGTGCGGGCAGCGGTGCCGTTCTGCAGGTCGCTCACCGCCTGCACCAGCGCGTCCGCGCCCAGCAGTGCCAGACGCGCCGTCAGGGTCTGGGCGTCCTCATCGGGATCAATGGGCGTCTCCGCGATGCGGATGATGTCGCCCGCGTCCAGCTCGGCGGCCATATACATGATGGTGACGCCGGTCACCTGCTCGCCGTTGAGCACCGCCCAGTTGATGGGTGCGGAGCCCCGGTACTTGGGCAGGATGGAGGAATGGACGTTGATGGAGCCGTAGGGCGGCGTGTTCAGGATGTCCTCCGGCAGGATGCGGCCATAGGCGGCCACCACGATCAGCTCCGGATGCAGCTCCCGCACCAGCGCCAGCGCCGTGCCGTCCCGCAGCTTCAGGGGCTGATACACCGGCAGATTCTGTGTCAACGCATATTCCTTTACAGGCGAGAAGGCCAGCTTATGGCCGCGGTTTTTGGGCTTATCCGGCTGGGTAAACACGCCGCAGATCTCATGCCCGGCTTCCACCAGCGCTTTCAGGGAGGCTACGGCGAAATCCGGCGTACCCATAAACAAAATGCGCATTACTCTTCCTCGCCCTCTTTTTCGATCTCGTACTGGTCGGCATGCTCCGTCAGCCACTTCTGCAGCTCCTCGCCCTCCATCAGGCGGTCGGTGTGCTCCACGAACAGGTGGCCGTCCAGATGCTCGATCTCATGGCAGAAGCAGCGGGCGGTGATGCCCTCGTCCTCCACCTCGAACCACTGGCCGTCACGATCCTGTGCCTTGACCCGCACCACATAGGGACGGGTGACCTCGCCATACTTGCCGGGCACGCTGAGACAGCCCTCCAGCGCCGTCTCCTCGCCCTCGGTATAGACGATCTCGGGGTTGATCAGCTCGATGATCTCGTCATCCTCGTTCAGCACAATGCAGACCCGGCGCAGGATGCCCACCTGAGGCGCGGCAAGGCCCACGCCGCCGGCATCCTCCAGCGTCTCCGCCATGTCGTCCAGCAGGGTATGCAGCCGGTCATTGAATTCCGTCACGGGACGGCAAACCTTGGTGAGACATTCCTCACCCTGTAACGCGATCTTCCTAAGTGCCATGTTTTCTTACCTCTAATCCATCAAATTACAATCCGTGTATATCTGCATATTGCGGTTTTCACCGCGCTTTGAGAACTCCTTCATAAACGCCGCCAGCAGACCCCGCAGCGTCTTGTCGTTGCGGCCGATCACCGTCACCCGATAGCGGTAGCGGTTATTGACCTTCACCACCGGTGCGGGCGCGGGACCGAGGATCATCAGTCCCAGCGCGTCATAGGGCGGCTTTTTCGCGGCGGACAGCAGGCTGTCACCGATCTCCTGAATGGCACGGCGCACCTCCGGCTCCTCCGGCCCTGTCACCGTCACCATCAGCTGGTCGGCAAAGGGTGGGTCGCGCCGCAGCTGCCGCAGCCGGATCTCTCCGTCGTAGAACCGCTCATAGTCCTGCGCGGCGGCGGCCTGTATCACGTCGTTGTTGGGGGTGTAGGTCTGGATCACGGCGCGGCCCTCTTTCTCACCGCGACCCGCCCGGCCCACCACCTGCGTCAGCAGACTGAACGTCCGCTCGGAGGCCCGGTAGTGATCCACATACAGCGACAGATCCGCCGCCAGCACACCCACCAGCGTCACATTTTCAAAATCCAGTCCCTTGGCCACCATCTGGGTGCCGATGAGAATGGGGATCTTCTTTTCGTCAAATTCCTTCAGCAGTGCCTCATGGCCCGCGCCCACCGTGTCCGCGTCCATCCGCAGCAGCGGCGTGTCCGGAAACAGCGCATGTAGTTCCTCCTCCACCCGCTGGGTGCCGAAGCCCACATGCCGCAGGGGCGTTCCGCATTCGGGACAGTCCTCCGGCGCCCGCTGAGAATAGCCGCAGTAGTGGCACATCAGGCGGCCGTTGGCGCTGTGGTACGTCAGATACACGCTGCACCGGGGACACTGGGGCACAAAGCTGCAATTGGGACACAGCAGCTGGCGGCTGCTGCCCCGGCGGTTGAGAAACAGGATGCTCTGCTCGCCCCGCTCCAGATTGGCCCTCAGCTCCTCATACAGCGGCTGACTGATGGCCGTCATATTCCCCTGCCGCAGCTCCTGCCGCATGTCCGCCAGTATCACGCGGGGCAGCTGCTGCCGGTTATACCGCTGCCGCAGCAGCGACAGATGATAGTCGCCGTGCTTGGCGTACCATGCCGTCTCTACCGTCGGCGTGGCGGAGCCCAGCACCAGATGGCAGCCCTCGGCCATGCAGCGGTATTTGGCGATATCGCGGGCATGGTAGCAGGGAGAGCGCTCCGACTCATAGGAGCCCTCCTGCTCCTCGTCCATGATGATCAGCCCCAGATGCTCCAGCGGCGCGAACACCGCGCTGCGGGTACCCAGCACCACCGTGGCCTCACCCTTCCGGATGCGCTTCCACTGGTCGTACCGCTCGGTCATTCGCAGGCCGCTGTGCAGCAGCGCCACCCTGTCCCCGAAATAGGCGGTGAACCGCGCCATCATCTGGGGCGTCAGGGCGATCTCCGGCACAAGGATCATCACGGATCTTCCCTGTGCCAGCAGCTCCTGCGCCAGCCGGATATACACCAGCGTTTTGCCGCTGCCGGTGACGCCCTGCAGCAGCGTTACGCCGCCCTTTCCGGTCAGCGCCCGTTGCAGGATATCCTCATACGCCTGCTGCTGCTCGTCGTTCAGTGTAATGTGTTCCGCCTTTACGGCATATGTTTTTTCAGTGATCCGGTAGGTCTCCTCCGTCCGCAGGGCGATCACGCCGCGCTTTTCCAGCGCCGTGACCGTCTGCCGGGGGACTCCGGTGAAATAGCACAGTTCATGGACGGCGGTCTCCCCCTGCTGAAGCAGGAACTGCACCGCGTCATACATGCGCCGCGCGCTTTTCTTCCGGGACTGCGCCCATGCGGCGGCCTCGTCCTCCGGCAATACCAGACGGGCCAGCTGCACCGTCTTGTCCTGCACGGCGCGGCGGCTCAGCGTCTGCCGGGAGATGACGCCCCGCTTTTCCAGACTGCGCAGTAACGCGGTCACACCCTCGCCGAGGGCCTCCCGCAGCACATTCGTCTCCTGCGGCCCTTCCGCCAGCAGACGGCATACCGCCGTCTCCTTACCGGACAGGCCCTCCCAGTCCGCGCCCGTCACCAACTGCCACAGCTCCTGATAGCGATACCAGACGGCAGCGGGCAGAACGGTGCGGACGGCGTCATAAAACGTGCAGAAATACCGTTGCCGCATCCAGAGGGCCAGCCTGATCTCCCGCCGGGAGATCACCGCCTCGCCGTCCAGATTCAGCCGCAGCGCCTTCAGCGGGCCGGAAGGCACCCCCTGCTCCAGCGACAGCACAACGCCCTCGCTGGAGCGGTTGCCCCGGCCGAAGGGTACCAGCACGCGGCAGCCCACGCTGACCTCCATATCGGAGGGCACCAGATAAGAATAGGGCTTGTCGATGGCATATGTCGCCGCTTCCACAGCGATCTTCGCGATCTGCATAGCCCTGTTCTCCTCTCTTTGTTACTCCTGAATGGAGGAATCGATGGTGCTGGCGTCGAACTTGCCCTCGGCCACCTCGTCGATGGCCATGGTGACGGGCTTCTCCTCCAGATGCTCGCCGCTGGCCTCCGCCTCGGAAGCGATCTGGCGGGCACGGCGGGCCACCACATTGACCATCATATAGCGGTTGGGAACATAGCTGGTCAGCTGGTTCATTGCGGGATAAAGCATAGACATAATAATATCTCCTTCTGCCTTTCAGGCGATGTATTCAAATATAGCAGCTTACTGATTCAGCTCCGCGATACGGTCGGCGGGGCGGCAGTGCTCGGCCAGCATGATGGCCCGCAGCTCCTGCACCGCATTTTCCACCGTATCGTTGATGACAAAGTAATCATAGTGGCAGGCATTCTCAAGCTCCACCTTGGCCCGCAGCAGGCGCTTCTGCACCTTTTCCGGGGAATCGGTGCCCCGGGCAGTCAGGCGGCGTTCCAGCTCCTCCCAAGAGGGCGGCGCGATAAAGATCCGCACCACGTCGGGCCGCAGCTCATGCACCTGGGTAGCGCCCTGGATCTCAATGTCCAGGATCACGTCCTTTCCCTCGGCCATAGCAGCGTCCACAAACTTCTTGGGCGTGCCGTAGAAGTTGCCCACATACTCGGCATACTCCAGAAACTCGCCGTCCTCGATCCACTGGCGGAAGGTCTCCGCCTCGATAAAGTGATAATCCACATCCGGCTTCTCCGTGGGACGGGGCGCGCGGGTGGTGGCGGAAACGGAAAAATACAGATCGTCGCGCCCCTCAAACAGCGCGCACAGAACGGTGCTTTTTCCCACGCCGGACGGCCCGGAAATGATAAATGTTTTGCCTCTCTTCTCCAAAATTATCCCTCTTCCTCTGTAAAGTCCTGCGGCGTCATGCCAAGGCGCGGCGCCAGCCGCTCTGTACTCAGGGCGGAGAGCACCACATGGTCGCTGTCCATGATCAGCACGGACGCCGTCTTGCGGCCATAGGTGGCGTCGATCAGCATCCCGCGGTCGCGGGACTCCTGCACCAGACGCTTTACCGGCGCGCTGTCAGGGCTGACGATCGCGATCAGCCGCTGCACCGACACCAGATTGCCGAACCCGATATTCACCAGCTGCATCACCGGCACCTCACTCGATATTCTGTACCTGCTCGCGGATCTTCTCCACCTCGGCCTTCATGTTCACCACGTCCTGCGCAATGGTCAGGTCGCTGCACTTGGAGCCGATGGTGTTGCACTCGCGGTTGACCTCCTGGATCAGGAAGTCCAGCTTGCGGCCAATGGGCTGGTCGCTCTCCAGCATGGTGCGCAGCTGGGCGATGTGACTGCGCAGGCGGACGGTCTCCTCATCCACGGCGATCTTGTCAGCGAAGATGGCGGCCTCCGTCAGGATGCGGCTCTCGTCGATGGCGGTGGACTGCAGCACCTCCTGCATGCGGGCCGTCAGCTTTTCCCGATAGGCGGCCACGGTCTGGGGAGAGCGCTCCTCCACCTTGCCCACCACGGTCTCGATGGTGGCGGCGCGGCCTGCGATATCCTCGCTGAGCTTGCCGCCCTCCACGGTGCGCATGGCGTTATAGGCGTTCAGCGCCTCGTCCAGCACGGCGCAGATGTCGCTGGAGACGGATTCCAGATCCTCCTCCGCCTTGGTGACCGTCAGCACATCGGGGAACTTGGCCAGCACGGCGGCGGACAGCTCACCCTCCAGGGAAAACATGTCCTTCAGCTTTGTCAGCGCCTCATAATAGCCCTGGGCCAGCGGCTCGTTGACGGCCACCACCGTTTCGTCGGCGGCCGTGGCGTCGATGGTGATGAACACATCCACCTTGCCGCGGGAGACCGCCTTCTGCACACGGGCCTTGACGGCGTCCTCCACAAAGATATAGGTACGGGGTACCTTCACGGTGCAATCCAGATAGCGGTTGTTGACGGAGCGTACCTCCACGGTGATGTCGCGTCCGTTCAGCGTCTCCCGCGCCCGGCCATAGCCGGTCATGCTCTTGACCACAGTATATCCTCCCTTTCCGGCGGTCATGCCGCCGCGGTAAATTAACAACAGTACAGATAACCGCCGCCGGGGCAGCAGAACAGCGGCAGGCAGAACGGCAGGCACGGACTCATATGGCAGTTTCCGGTGCTGACCGGGCCGTAGCCGTTGGGACGGTAGGCCGTCTGGCGGCCCTCCGCTATATCCAGCGCCCGCTGATACTCCTCGTCGTCCGGATCCATCTGCACCGCCGTCTGGTAGTAGCGCTTTGCCTCGTCCATCCAGCCGCGGCGGGTGCAGATCACACCCTTGAGGAAATTCCACTCGGCGTCATGATCCCGCATGGCGTTCAGCAGCTCCTCCGCCAGATTCAGGTTGCCCTGCTGGATGGCGGCACGGACCCGCTGATAGGGGACGGTATAGGACTGATAGCCGCCGTACCCCGCGCCGTAGCCTGCGCCATAGGGATTATAGCCGGTGGACGCGCCGGTGTTATAGCCGCCGCTGGAGGTGCCCCGCTTGCGCTGGGTCTGGATCTCCTCGTAAGCCTCGTTGATCTCCTTCATCCGCTCCTGGGCCAGATCGGCCAGCGGATTATCGTGATAGTTGTCCGGATGGTACTTCCGCGCCAGATTCCGGTAGGCTTTTTTGACTTCCTCGTCGCTTGCCGTGCTGGGCACGCCCAACACCTGATAGGGATCACGCATGCCGGTGTCCCCCTTTCTTCTGTAAAACTCTCGTTTCTCGGCGGAAGGTTCCCTCCAGAACGGAGGTGCCCACCGCGTACAGGCCCTCATAGACCGTGCTTTCGATCACCGGGCCGTAGTCGCCGAAATCCCACAACTCAAAAGCCGCCGCCATGGCACGGATCGAGCCGTCCAGCGTCTGCGCCAGCGCCTGCCGCGCCGTATCCGTCAGCGTATCGCCGGGAAGGGCATAGCGCAGTGGCAGCGGATTATAGCTGCCGGTCTTCACATCATTTTTCAGATCGTCCGCCGCGTCCACCAGATAGACCCAGCGGCCCAGATGGTACAGCATCTGCTCCAGCACGCGGCGCTTCACCGGCTGGGCCACCTCATGGGCGGCATCCGCCAGCAGCCGGGCAAAGGTATCCGCCGCCGCGTCAAGAGACGGACAGTTTTCCTTCTCCAGCTCGCTCAGCTTCTCCAGATGACGCCGTGTGCTCTCATCAAACGCCGGACGCAGCGCCCGCGCCTTTCGGTAGGCCCGCCGCAGCAGCAGCGAAGCCGCCCGGTATTTCAGTCCGCCGAAAAAGCCGTGGTCTGCGATGCCGTCCTGTATCTGCCACCACGTCAGGATGATGCTCATATCCGCCGCCAGTTCAAAGGCGCTGCCGCCGCAGGCGCAGGGCCGTCCCTTCACGGGATGGATCAGACAGCGCTTTGTGCAGCGCTCTGCCGTTCCCTCCGACAGCAGCATGGCCAGAAAGGTCAGATCATAGTTGAGGATCATCCGACCCGCCAAGCCGTAGCGCCGTCCCAGCGTGTGGCACAAGCCGCAGTAAGCGCCCTCATAGCGCTGTTGCTGCTCCTCCGTCAGCCGCTGGGCGGCCGGACGCACATAGCCAAACATCAGAACAGCCGCAGGATCTGATAGGTCAGCAGCTCCTTCTTCCGGGCGTGGCGGTCATAGAGCACGCAGGGGATAAAGCTCACCGCGAAGGCCGCGATGGCAATGGCATACCGCGCACCCTCCGCCACCCCCTCCGACAGGAAGTAGCCCAGCAGGAACAGCACCACCGGCAGCACATAGACCAGCGCCACCACGCCGAAGATCTTTCGGGTGCTGCTTTCCACCACCACCTTGTCACCGGGCTGTGCGCCGATATCGTTTCTGGCCCGGGCCTTGATGGCGGCGCCGGTCATACCGCAGCCGGCGCACTCCTCGCAGTCGTGACCGCAAGCGGACTTGCGAGGCACAGAGATCTCCGCGTAGCCGCCGCCCAGATCTCTTTCGATCGTTGCGATCTGCGTCATATTTATCTACCTCTTTCAGGATCTAGATTCTCAGGTTCCGTTTCTGGCGGCGTTTGCCGTATTGTTGTGGGCGTTCTCGGCACCGGCGCCGCCCGCGTTCGCGGTATTCGTCCCGGAAGTATCCTCCGTGGATGACGCCTCACGCCTTGTCACATGCACCGTCACCTCATAACTGCCGCGTACCGTCACGCCGGATTCGGTGGATGCCGTGACTGTCACCGGCAGGACGTAGTCGCCTGCCTCTGCGATCTCGCTGAGGTCCACACGCGCTCTGATATCGGCGGCGGTGACCTTCTGGATCTCGTCCTCGTCACCCCACAGCGTCACCTCCAGCGGATCTGTTACCTCGGCCTTCAAACCGTCGGCAACACCCTCGCAGTTGATGGTATCCAATGTGACCGTACCCTCTGTGGTACCGTCGATGGCGACCGTGACGATCGCCTCGTTCGTGCCGTCCGAGGTGGTCACGCCCGCAGGAAGCTTGATGGTATAGGAGAAGGGGCCGTTCAGTCCCGGCACCAGATCCTCCACATAGATCCGATCCAGCGTCACCTTATTGATGGTATCCAATGTGCTGCCCTCACCCACAAGGGTAACGGACGAAGGCTTGATGTCTACGCTTACCGACTTCATCAGGTCCGTACCCACCATATCCATCTCCAGCGGCACCGTCTTGGTGGTACGTACCGGCACCGTCACCTGGATCAGCTTGGTGGAGGCCCGGATATTGTCGTTATAGACCGGAACATCGTTGGCGTCGTACAGCGTGTATTCCAGTGTTTTGATCAGCGTACTGGTGGCGCCGCCAAGATTCACCGTCACCTTGGCGTGGTGAACGTTCAGCATGTCCTCCCGCTCGGCCCGCAGGGTCAGCGTCTGGGGATCGATGGTGATGTCGCCGGTAAAGTAGCCGTCGGCCACCTGACCCTTGACCTCCACCTCCACAGGAACAGGCTTACTGTAAAGAGTGCCCACCGTTACGGTGATATTATAGATGCTTCTGCTCTTCACCGAAATATCCGAAGGGGAAATGCCGTTGGGCAGGATATAGGTATAGTTCAGCGTCTGCACACCGGCGGCCGTGATGCCGCTGGTGTCCGCCACGACGCGGACCTGAGAGGGATCCAGATTCATCAGTACCTTCCGCTTGCCCTGTAGGGTCAGGTCCACCGTCGTATCATAGCCGGACAGCAGCATCAGGCCGTTTTCCGCCAGGATCGTATCCTCGTTGGAGAACTCCACCGGGATGTCCTTGACGACCAGCTCCGTATTGGGCGAGTCATAAAACTCCATATAACACCACAGCGCCAGCGTGATCAGCACGGCCAGCACGATCTGCACGACTTTTCTATTCTTCTTCTCCATCGTCGTCCTCCTTTCCCAGACGCTTCAGGAACGACAGCAGCGGCAGCGGCTGCGGCTTGTCCGGTTCTTCCTCCGGCGGCATCAGCTCGTTGCGCAGCAGCTTGCCCAGCGTTTCGGGCATCAGGTGCCGCTTGAGCATACCGCCGATGGCCACGGAGATGGAGCCTGTTTCCTCCGACACGATGACCACCACGGCGTCGGAGTTCTCGCTCATACCGATGCCGGCGCGGTGGCGCATGCCAAGATCACGGCTCAGGTTCACGTTCTTGGACAGCGGCAGCATGCAGCCGCCGCCGACGATCCGTCCATGGCGGACGATCACCGCGCCGTCATGCATGGGGGCCTTGACGAAGAAGATATTCTTCAAAAGCTCGCTGACGACCTCGCAGTCCAGCTCCGTTCCGGTGCGGACAATATCGTCCAGATTGATGTTCCGTTCGAATACCATCAGCACGCCGGTCTTGGTGCGGCTCATTTCGCTGCAGGCAATGACTGTTTGGTCGATGGCCTTTTCCAGCTCTGTGATCTCGTTTTCCGGACGGAATACCCGCATCAAGCGGATATTCTTGCTGCCCAGCTTCTCCAGAATCTGGCGGATCTCCGGCTGGAACAGGATGATCAGCGCCAGGATGCCCATCTCCGCCACGCTTCTCAGCACATAGTAGACGGCGCGAAGATCCAGCGCACGGGCCGCCAGCAGCGCCAGCAGGAATACGCCGATGCCCTTCAGGATATTTTCCGCGCGGGTGCTTTTCACCAGTGACAGCAGCTTATAGACCAGAAAGAATATGATGGCCACGTCCAAAAAGTCCGTGATCTTGAGAAGCGTTAAGTACCTCCCAATATCTTCCATCAATGACAGCACTTTGTCCATGGCGTGTTCCCTCCCCTCTCGGGTGTGATTTTACGCATAACAATAGATACTAACATTATATAAAAGATATTGGGAAAATGCAACAAAAATTCTGTGACCAGAGTGTTACATTTTACGAAGGGTGGTTTGCAGTATCTGTGCGAACTGCACCACCTGCCGGGACGTATTGAACGCCGACGGGCTGAAGCGCACCGTGCCGGTTTTCAGCGTTCCCACCGTGCGGTGGGCCATCGGCGCGCAGTGCAGCCCCGCCCGCAGGGCCACGCCCTGCCGGGCCATGGCCTCCCCCAGCTCCTCGCAGTCCACGCCCTCCGCCACAAAGGACAGTACGCCGGTCTGATGGCGGAAGCCCTCCTGCCAGAACAGGCGGATGCCCTCCGTGTGCCGCAGCAGCTCCACCGCCTGCATGGTCAGGCGGCGCTCATGGGCGGCGATGGTCTCCACGCCGGTACGCTGCACATAGCGGATGCCCTCCAGCAGGCCCGCGATGCCCGGCATGTTGTGGGTGCCGCTCTCCAGCCGGTCCGGCAGCATATCCGGCATGGTCTGCAATTTGGAAAGGCTGCCGGTGCCGCCGTACAGCAGCGGCGCGGTCTCGTGGTTGCACAGCAGCAGGCCCGTGCCCTGGGGGCCGTACAGGCCCTTGTGGCCCGGCATGGCGATGAACGCCGCGTGCAGCGCGTCCATCCGCACCGGTAGGATCCCGGCGGACTGGGACGCATCCAGCAGAAAGGGCACCCCCGCTTCGGCGCACAGCGCCGCCATCTCCTCCACCGGCTGCACGCAACCGAACACGTTGGACACATGGTTGCAGATCACCGCATCCACCCCCTGCGCCAGCGCCTCCTTCAGCTCTTCCGTCATTCTTTCCGGCTGGAAGGGCGGCGTATTCAGGACGGTCAGCGTCACGTTTGGGATGGCGTGGAGCGGCCGGGTAACGGCGTTGTGCTCATATCCGGAGATCACCACACGGCTGCCCGGCTGCACCAGCGTGTGGATGGCGATATTCAGGCCGTGGGTGGCGTTGCTGGTAAAGATCACATTGGACTCATCCGCCACGCCGAACAGCTTTGCCGCCGCGGCGCGGCAGGCGTAGTCCGTCTCCTCTGCCAGTCGGGTGGCCTGATGGCTGCCCCGTCCCGGCGAGGACATAGTGTTGACCGCCCGTGCCATGGCACAGCGGACGGAGGCCGGTTTTTCCAGCGTGGTGGCTCCGGAATCAAAATAGATCATAGCGCCACCTCACTGTACCCGGCGTGGTCATGACGCAGGATGCGTTCCGGCGTCAGCTGGGCCTGCCGCAGGCGCTCCTGCGCCGCGTCCAAGTCCGCGGCGGCCACCCGCACCGCATAGGTGCAGCCCTGCCGGGCAAACTCTGCCGGCACCCGCTGCACACTGGCGTGGATGCCGCCGCTGTTCAGCACGCGGGCCACTTGCTGGGCCTGCGTGGCAGACCGCACCACAAAAAGATAATGATCCATGGTACACCTCCTCCATTCCAATGTATGAAAAGAAAACACAGGAGGCCACTGAAACCTCCTGTGTTCTCATATATTTATTGTTTTTCCACCAGTGCCACGGCGTGGGCTGCCATGCCCTCCCCCGTTCCGGTAAAGCCCAGATGCTCCTCGGTGGTGGCCTTGACGCTGATCTGCGAGACATCCACCTCCAATGCGGCGGCGATGTTCTGGCGCATAGTCTCCCGGTAAGGGGCCACCTTAGGAGCCTGGGCGATCAGCGTGGCGTCGATGTTCACCACGGCATAGCCCTGCTGCCGGAGGTACTCCCCCACCCGCTTCAGCAGCACCATGCTGGAGATGTTGTGAAAGGCCTCGTCATTGTCCGGGAACAGCTTGCCGATGTCCCCGGCGGCGACCGCGCCCAACAAGGCGTCCATCACGGCGTGGGTCAGCACATCGGCGTCGGAGTGGCCGTCCAGCCCGCGCTCCCACGGGATGGCAACGCCGCCCAGGATCAGGGTCCGGCCCTCCGCCAGACGGTGTACGTCGTACCCGTGGCCGATCCGCAGCGCCGTCATTGCGCCGCCTCCCGCTGGTGCAGGATGGCTTCCGCCACCGCCAGATCCGTAGGCGTGGTGATCTTGATGTTCCCCTCGTCGCCTGCCGCCAGCCATACCTGCTTGCCCAGTCGCTCCACCGCGCCGCAGTCGTCGGTAACGGTCTCGCCGGAGAACAGCGCCGACTGCAGCGCCGCCTTCAGGATATTGGCCTGAAACACCTGAGGCGTCTGCACCGCGTAGAGAGTGCTGCGGTCCGGGGTGGACAGCACCAGCCCGTTCCCGTCCGCGATCTTCACCGTGTCCTTCATGGGGATAGCGGGCGCCACCGCGTGGGTCGTTCCGCCCAGGCGGATCATCTCGTCGATCATATCCGGCCGCACCAGCGGACGTGCGCCGTCATGAATGGCGATCAGCTCCGCCTTGGGGTCGCATTCCAGCGCCGCCGACAGCACCGATTCCGTGCGGCTCGCGCCGCCCTTGACCACCTTCACTTTTTTCCGGAGGCCGGAGCGGGCGCACAGCGCCGCCACCTCCTCCAGATTCTCCTCACTGGCGGCCACCACGATCTCGCTGACCAACTCCGCCTGATCAATGGCGCAGATGGTGCGCATCAGCACCGGTGCGCCGCCCAGACGGGCAAACATCTTATCCTGCCCACCCATGCGGGTGCTGGAGCCGGCCGCCGCCACGATCATGCTGCACAGCGGCCGCGTCTTATCCTGTATCCTCTGTACCGTATTCCAAAAGCCCATTTTATCTCCTTACTCTGCCAGTACGCTGCGGCTCAGCAGCTGCTCCGCCCCGTCATAGCTGAGATCCGCCACCAGCATGACCTCGCTCAGCAGGATCTGCTTGGCGCTGCGCAGCATCTTGCGCTCCACCGTGGAAAGCCCCCGGCGCACCTCGCGGCTCATCAGGCCCTTGATGACCCGTGCCACCTCACGCAGATCGCCGCTTTTGATCCGCTCCATATTCTCCCGATAGCGGTGGTTCCAGTTCTCGGTCATGTCCTCCTCCGTCTCGCGCAGGGAGGACAGCATCTCGGAGAGCTGCTGGCGGCTGATCGGCTGCCGCAGACCCACCGCGCCGCTGTTGTCCACCGGTATTTTCAATGTCAGTCCACTTAAAGGCGCGGTAAATACATAGTAACGCGCCAACGCGCCGCTCAGACGCTCCTCGGTGATCTCCGCGATCACACCCGCCCCATGCATGGGGTGCACAACCTTTTCACCCACGGTATACATACCGTCCCTCCTTTTCACAAACTGCTGATATCATCTTCCTTATCATTTGATGCTTCCATTATAGCCGCTTTTTTCGCATCTTGCAAGAAAAAATGTATCCGGTTTAACCGCGTACATGCTCCTTCCGCAATAAAACCGAGACTTTTCGCCAGTCTACGCCAAAAGGCGCCGTTCTTGCGAACGACGCCTTTTGACCTTGTATTACGCTTCCTGTTGGAAGTGTTGTCGGAGTTCAGCGCTTGTTGCTGGGATGCCAGATCTTCTGCTTCTGGGCAGCCTGGATCAGCTCATCGCGGAAGTCGGGGTGGGCGATGGAGATCAGCGCCTCGGCGCGCTCCCAGGAGGACAGGCCCTTCAGGTTCACGCAGCCGTATTCGGTGACCACATACATGGTGTTCACGCGGGTATCGGTGACGATGCTGCCCTCGGCCAGCGTGGGACGGATACGGGAAGCCAGGGTGCCGTCCTTCTTCTTGAAGGTGGAGGACAGGCAGATAAAGCTCTTGCCGCCGTTGGACAGGTACGCGCCCAGCACGAAGTCCTGCTGGCCGCCTGCGCCGGAGATATGGCGGATGCCGGAGGTCTCGCTGCTGACCTGGCCGTACAGGTCGATGTCCACCGCGTTGTTGATGGACATGAAGTTGTCGATGGCCGCGATGGTGCGGATATCGTTCACATAGCTGACAGGCGCGGCCATGCACATGCGGTTGTCGTCCAGGAAGTCATAGACCCGCTGGCTGCCGGCGGCGAAGGAATAGGTCTGGCGGCCATGGTCGATGCTCTTGTTGGCGCCGCTGATCTTGCCGCACAGGGACAGATCCACGAAGGCCTCCACATACATCTCGGTATGGACGCTCATGTCGCGCAGGTCGGACTCGCACAGCAGCATACCCACGGCATTGGGCATACCGCCGATACCCAGCTGGAGACATGCACCGTTGGGGATGCGCTCCACCACCTGCTTGGCCACGGCCTTGTCGATCTCCGTGGGAGGCGCGGACAGCAGCTGGCCCATGGGGTCGTTGCGGCCTTCCACGATCATGTCCACGTCGGAGATATGTACGCTCTCGCCGAAGCCGCCCAGACAACGGGGCATGTTCTGGTTGACCTCCACAATGACGATCTTCGCCGTGTCGCAGATGGCCTTCATGTGAGAGGCGGAAACGCCGAAATTGAAATAGCCGTGCTTATCCATGGGGCCCACTTGGATCATGGCCACATCCGGCGGATTGATATGATCGTAATAGTAGCGGGGCAGCTCGGAATAGCGCATGGGCTCATAGAAGCAGGCGCCGGTGTCGATATGCTTGCGCTCAAAGCCGCTGGTGTGGTGGGAGTTATAGATAATATGCTTGGCAGGCTCCTCGATATCGAAGATGGCGGGCTTCCACAGAGCGATGCCGCCGCGGACCTTCACATCCTCCAGCTCGGGGGCGCGGCGGGCCAGCGCTTCATCCAGAACGTGGGGATGGGTATTGCAGAAGCCATAGTCTACCCAATCGCCGGACTTGATCACTTTAACAGCTTCATCTGCCGTGGTCAGCTTGGATCGATACATATCCAGAAATTCTTCGTATGCCATTTTTATATGCCTCCTGTTTTCTTTTCTATCCCGGTTTTCTCTCTGGTACAATACTTTACTACTTCGTTAAAAAAATATCAACCCATTTCGTTAAAAAAATATCAAATTCGGCGGCTTGCCCAAATCGAGATTGTCAAAACTGTAACAATTTGACAAAATTTATTCCAGATATTCCTTTTTCTTCCACTTTCTCTTGTGGCTAAACAAATTTTCGCAAAAAGAGAAAGCAGCCGCCATAAGCAACTGCTTTCCTCTCTGTTCAGTTTTGCCACGCAAGGCCCGGTCGCGGGACAACCATTCCATCCTCGTTCAGGTCCGCGTCCGCCCACACCGGCGAGAAGCTGTAATCTCCGCGGCCCAGCTGTGTGGTGATGCCGTTGCACACATAGGCGGCGTATTGCAGGCCGTCCTTTCCGAACACGCTCACCAGCAGGTCTTGGTCATGGACATAGGCGGCCATAGCCAGATACCGTCCGTTATAGGCCATGGAATAGTCATCATCCGCCGTGACGATCGAGCTGATCGTCTCATAGGACTCTGCCTGTATCTTATCCCAGTCGTCGTGATTCAGGAAATAGTAACCGTTCTGCGCGGGATCTCCGGTATCGATATAGTCGCAGACGGGCACGTCGCAGACAAATTCACCCTTGTACCCCTCCCCATCCGGTGTCAGCAGCGCCACACGGGAGCCCATCAGCAGCACCAGAAAGCCGTCTCCCTGCCGCATGCTGACCGTGGAATACTCCCGGTAGTCCGCGGTCAGAGTAAAGCCCTGCTCGCCCTCTATCGGCTTGATACGGTAGGGCCGATCCTCTTCTACGGAGTTAGGATCGTCAATATCGCCGATCCAGTTCGCAATGTCATCTTGATAGTACTCCGTAATAGAGCTCTCGTGCTCCTCCGCCGCGTCGATATCCAGCTGCTGCACCAGATGATAGTCGGTGCTGTCCAGCACATGCAGCACGAAGCGGCCATCCTCCACTATTACCAGCAGGATATATTTGCCGTCGATGCTCTGCTCCAGCAGCGCCACACGCTGCGTCTCGATATCCAGCGGATATACCAGACGGCTTTCCGCCGTTGTGGGCAGATAGTTCGTATAGTAACCGCCGGCGTATGCCTTTTGCACCGCACGAACGGGCATATCCCACAATCCGAAGCCCTCCGGCGCCCAATCCGGCCGGGGCTGCACATCCGCCGGGAAGCCCGCCGTCACCAGTATATGGTCGCCGCTGTTGACGTAATAGGGCGTGAAGCGGTTCTGCATATAGAAGCTTCTGATCCCTACGGAATCCACTTTAGTCGCGCCGTCGCTGTCCCAGCTGATATAAAGGGACAGCTCCGCAAAGTCGTACTTCTCCACCGGGATACGCAGCTTATCGAAGGCCAGCTCCGCCGAATAATCCGCGGAAAGGCAACCTGAGCCCCAGCTGCCTGCCAGATACATGGGGTAGGTATCGTAATAGTCGATGGGATCGATGCGGCGGCTCACATAGGGGAGGCTTGCGTCGCTGCGCTCCGCCTCCGCCCACAGCTCCTTCACAATGGGATCGTTTCTATTTTCGCCGTCCACCGCGCTGCACGTCAGCCTCGTTTCGTCGGTCTCACCGTCCTGCCAGCGATAATAGGGCTGCTGTATGCTGCGGTACGTCACATAAAAATTTGTGTCGCTTTCACCGGTGGCCGGGGCATAATCGGTGTACCACAGCAGGGTGGTTCCCAGCATGATGCGGTGATCCACCAGCAGCCCCTGGGCGGCGCTGGCGTCTCCGGTAGAGCTTATCACCTGCATCTCGACGGAGGTGGCCTTACTCGCCGTATAGATGTTCAGCGCCGCGATGCCGCCCACCGCCAGCACCAGCGCCAGCGCGGCGATCAGGATACGTCGTTTCATGTCACCCCTCCTCGCCGGTCAGGTCGCTGAGAGCGCGGCTGACCCGGTCGTTCCGATAGTGATACGTCTCCTTCACATAGGTCATCAGATCCTTGCCCTGCTCCTCCAGCTCCTCCACGGTGCAGTCGCCCACCAGCTCGCCCTTGTTCAGCAGTACCGCGCGGGAGATGAAGTCCTTGACCTCCTCCAGCAGATGGGTGGACAGCAGCACCGTCTCGTGCTCCTCCAGAATCCCCAGCAGCACCTTGTAGAAGTCCTCCCGGTTGAACACGTCGTTCCCGGCAAAGGGCTCATCCATCAGGATATAGTCCGCGCCCTGCGACAGGGCCATGACCACCTCGAACTGGTTCTTCATACCGGCGGAGAAGGCCCGCAGCGGCTTATCCATGGGCAGCTCGAAGAACTTCATCAGCGCCTGAAAGCGCTTGTCGTTGAACCGGGGGAAATGGGCCTGATAGAAGTCGCGGTGGCCCTTGGGGGACAGGGCCGGGAAAAAGGAGTGCTCGCAGGTGGCAAAGCTGAGCCGCTCGATGTTCTTCACGGTGATGGGTGCGCCGTCCAGCGTGACAGTACCCTCATGGGGCAGCAGGCCCAGCATACACTTCAGCAGCGTGGTCTTGCCCGCGCCGTTCTCCCCGAACAGCCCCACGATCTGCCCCTGCGGCAGCGTGAGGGAAACGTCCTTTACCGCCTCTGTCTTTCCGTACTTTTTGCTGATATTCTTCAATTCGATCATCTGACACCCCTCCTTATGGCAGCTGTTTTGAATACGGCGAAGCCGCAATATCGTTCATCGCCTGCTGAATGTTCTCCGGCGTGGGCAGGCACTGCGCCGGTGTGACGAAGCGCCACACCAGCCACGACAGTGCCAGCAGCACCATGCCCAGAAGCAGCAGCAAGCCCATGACCCGCAGCGGAACGCTCCAGACCTGACGGCGCAGAAGGCTGCGGCCATCCGGCAGACGGCGCATGAGATAGATACTGCGGCTGCCCTGATAGTAGGAGCTGTACAGCAGCACCGTGGAGGCCAGCGTCAGCAGCAGCGCACCGCCGGTCACATAAGCCGTAAGGATGGCATACCGGTCGAACCGCGGTATGATCATCCCCGGCGCAATGCGCTGGCGCTTGGTGCCCCAATCCCAGAACAGATTCCGGTAATCCTCCGGATAGCTGCCAAGAAACAGGATCGCGCACAGCAGCGCCGTAATGGTCAGCAGGGCGATGATCCAGCCCTTCACCTGCGCCGCGTCCATATTGGGCGGCAGCAGTCGGGAAAGCTTTCGTTCAGGCCGCATTATCGTCACCTCCTATCAGTATGCAGAAGGCGGCGCCCGCCACGCCCAGCAGAAGCAGCATCAGCAGCAAATAAGCCGCGCTCAGCATAAGGCCGCAAAAGAAGCTGCCGATGGTGCCGCCCAGTGCAAGCAGCAGCAGCGGGCTGAAGCTGCCGTGACGCTGACGATAGGAAAACAGCACCGTGGTAAAGGCCACCGCCAGCACGGAGGAAACGCTCAGGCCCCACATCGCCACGTCCTGCAACGGAACCAGGTGGTGCAGGAACGTATCCGTGTAACACAGCATCATCATGGTCTGCGATCCGACCTGGCCGTACCACTCCGGCACCTTCCCCTGGCTGTGCAGCAGCACGCCGTACAGCGTCAGCGCCAGCACCGCCCAGAAGAACAGCAGCATCGCCGCATGATACCCCGCCCACAGCAGGCAGGCGGTCTTTTCCCGCACCCGCAGCCGCCGCACCGTGTAGTCCGTCTTGACGCCGTAGCCGCAGCCGGTCAGGCACATGACCGCCACGATGGCCGTGAAGCCCACGGCGCACACCACCGGCGCGCGGCTGAGCCCGATCACATCATCCAGATAGGGCGTGTTGTACGTATACGGCACCGGATTGCCATCGAAATCATAATAGTATTTTGTGATTTCCTGAGGCGTGGGATACCGGTACACCAGAAAGCCCGCCAGCAGCGCCGTCACCAGTGTAATCAGCAGTATTTTATAGAGATTTGACCGGGCGTACAGCCCGACTGTGGAAAGATACCGGTTCATTCGCTCTCCTCCTCATACAGCTTTCCGATCAGCGACATGGCCTCCGCCGCCGTCAGACCCATGCGCTTCATATCCCGTACCATGCCCCGCAGCTGGTTCTCCGTCAGCTCCCGCCGCAGCGCCTGCCGCTGCTGCTCCGTGGCGTGAACATAGCTTTTCGCCCCGGCGTGGGACTGCACCAGCCCTTCCTCCTCCAGCAGGCGGTACGCCTTCTGGATGGTGTTGGGGTTCACCGTCAGCAGCGCCGACAGCGCCCGGCGGGAGGGCATCTCCTCCCCGTCGGTGATGGTTCCGGCGGCCAGCCCCTGCTTGATGTAGCGCATGATCTGCAAATAGATGGGCTGTCCCTCCGTCTGGACAAAGCCCCCGAAGTCGATCACAGCTCCCGCCTCCTTTCAGCCTGTAATTGCGCTTTCTTCAATTTGTAACTTCCTCATATCAGGTAGTCGGTTCAGCCGGAAGCTGCATATACTGACCGACCTCCGCTTCGGGCAATTCACTTCCGGTTTCCGTACTGCCGCAGGCCACCACGAAAACCAACAGAGAAACCACAGCAAATGCCAATACTTCAATTACTCTCTTCTTCATGTCCATGCGCTCCTTTCTCAACTGTACTATTCGTATAACACAGTTCTTAACTGTATTATATGCATAGTACAGTTCATTTGTCAAGCTTATTCTTGCGGAATTTTACTTAGATTTTACAAAACAGCGCCAGCGGATTTGACATTGCCCTGCTATTCTGATACTGGATGTAAAAGGAATGTCATAAAATGAGGAGAAAGTTACATGGATATTTTTAAGGTACTGACCATGATCGGCGGTCTGTGCCTGTTCCTGTTCGGCATGAACCTGATGGGACAGGCTCTGGAGCGCCGTGCCGGCGGCAAGCTGCGGACGCTGCTGGACAAAATGACAAGCAATGTATTCGCCGGTTTCCTGACGGGCCTGGGCATCACCGCCATCATCCAGAGCTCGTCAGCCACCACCGTCATGGTAGTGGGCTTCGTCAACTCCGGACTGATGACGCTGCGGCAGGCCATCAACGTCATCATGGGCGCCAACGTGGGCACCACCGTCACCGCGTGGCTGCTGAGCCTGGCGGGCATCGACAGCGGCAACGTGTGGATCAAGCTGCTGAAGCCCACCTCCTTCACCCCGGTGCTGGCGCTGATCGGCATTATTTTCTATATGTTCTGCAAGGACACCAAGAAGAAGGACACCGGCATGATCCTGCTGGGCTTCGCCACGCTGATGTTCGGCATGGACACCATGAGCGGCGCGGTGGCGGGTCTGAAGGACGTCCCCGGCTTCGCCGAGCTGTTCATCATGTTTACAAATCCCATTCTGGGCGTGCTGGTGGGCGCGGTGCTGACGGGCATCATCCAGTCCAGCTCCGCCTCCGTGGGTATCCTGCAGGCGCTGGCCCTGACCGGGCAGGTCAGCTATGCCGCCGCCATCCCCATCATCATGGGCCAGAACATCGGCACCACCGTTACGGCGCTGCTGTCCTCCGTAGGCACCAATAAGAACGCCAAGCGCGCCGCCGTGGTGCACCTGATGTTCAACGTCATCGGCGTAGTGGTGCTGCTGACGGTGTTCTGCATCGTCAAGGCCATCTTCGCCCCGGCCATTCTCAATGAATCCGCCACCATGTACGGCATCGCCATCGCCCACTCCCTGTTCAACATCCTGTGTACCGCCATGCTGCTGCCTGCCGGTAATCTGCTGGAGAAGCTGGCCATCCGTCTGGTGCCTGACGCGGCGCAGGAGGAGCAGGCCGTAGAGCTGGACGAGCGTCTGCTGGCCACCCCCACGCTGGCGCTGCAGCAGTGCCGCGCCGTGGCCGGTGATATGGCGGTATGCGCCGTACGGGCCCTGGATAACGCCCTGACCGCTTTCACGCATTACACCCCGGAGCTGGCGGAGAGCATCCGCAAGGACGAGGACCGCTGCGACCACTACGAGGACGTGATCGGCACCTACCTTGTGAAGCTCAGCGCCCAGAAGATGGGCAGTAGTGAAAGCGAGGAGGCCACCGAGCTTCTGAAAACCATCGGCGACTGGGAGCGTATCTCCGACCACGCCGTGAACGTGCTGGAATCGGCGGAGGAGCTGCGTGAGAAGGGTCTGGCATTCAGCGGCACCGCTCAGGCGGAGCTGAACACCCTGTGCGACGCCATCCGCGAGATCCTGACGCTGGCGCAGAACTCCTTCGCCCGGCAGGACGCGGTCGCCGCATTGAAGGTGGAGCCGCTGGAGCAGGTCATCGACGCGCTGAAGGAGGAAATGCGCACCCGCCACATTCTGCGGATGCAGCAGGGCCAGTGCAGCATCGAAGCCGGCTTCGTCTGGTCCGACCTGCTGACGGATCTGGAGCGCACCTCCGACCACTGCTCCAATATCGCCGGGTGCGTCATCGACGCCGCCCAGCATAACCTGAACCTTCACGAAACACTCCACGCCATCCGTCGAAGCGACGAGAGCTTCCAGCGTCGCTTCCGTTCCTATCTGGAAGCCTATCAATTGCCAACTCTCCCATCCATGTAAACGTGAAACGCCCTGCCGCCGAAAGGCGCAGGGCGTTTCACGTTATTCTTATAAAAATCCTCTGATATCCACCGCCAGCCGCTCCTCCAGCGCGATGAGCCGCCTGGTGATGTCCTTGGAGGTCTCGTCCGCCGCCTTGTACTGATTCAGGTACTGGCTCAGGGACTTGACCCCCATGTTGCAGCCGTCAGTCATCAGGCCGGCGATGGTCTCGTCAGAATCGTCCATTCCCAGCTTCATGCCGGTTTTCATATGGGACATGCCCTTGGCAATGGGGTTAGGGTCTTTTCCGTCGTCGCCGTATTTGTCCAGCAGCGTCCGGATCTCCGCCTTCAGCTTGTCGTGCTGGGCCTTACAGTCCGTTAGCAGGCGGCGGAAACGCTTGTCCGCCACCCGATCCACCACATCGCTGATGGCCGAGACGCCCATTTTGATGCCCGCGTCACACTCCCGCAGCAGCCGGATGGTATCCGGTTCCACCATTGGTCATCCACTCCTTTGTTCAGATGGCCTTAGTGTACCCGGGCAGCCAAATTTTACACGCATTTCTGCGCCGAGAAAATAGCCGTTCAGTCAAGCACGATCGCCTGCGCCGCACGCGCCAGCTGCTGCCGCGCCTGAACCGGCAGCTCGGAGAGCCGCATCGCCAGTGCGGCGGTCATGTCGCGCTCCTCCTCCGGCTGCGCGTCGGCGGGGTATCTTGCCAGCAGCGCCGCCAGCAGCTCCGGCGGGAGCTGCCGGGACAGGTGGAGCAGCTCGTCCTGCGTCCAGTCGCCGTCGTGCAGCACCTCCAGCATATCGCCAAAGGCGCTGACCCGGCTCATCACCAGCGCCGCCTTTTCCTCCGGGCCGCCGCACCGCGTCAGCTCCCGCAGCAGCGCGTCGTAAGCGCTGTCCTCCATCCGCTGGCCATAGCTCAACCGGATCACCGGCCGCTCCTCTGGATAGACTGGTACAGGCACAGCTTTTTCCAGCTTGCCAAGCGCCATAGCCCGCATCAGCGATGCCGCCAGCTTTGGGATACCGCGCCGCAGGTAGTCCGCCGCGCCGGTGGAACAGTCCAGCCGCCGCACCAGCTCTTCACAGGCGTCCGCCAGCAGTCCGGCGACCTCCGTACCTCCGGCAAGCCGTTCCGACAGCGCACCATGGTCGCAGGAAAGCGTCTCCGGCGGCTGTCCGGTCACCACGCAGCACAGGGCCGTCAGAGCCACAGGCTCATAGAGGTTGACGGGCAGCTGGGCATAATTCACGTCCACGCCGCACAGCAGCGGATGCACCGTCTCCGGCGCAAAGCACCGCAGAAAGCGGTTCTCATGATCCAGCTGCTGCAAATATACCTCGATAAATTCAATGCCCGTCAGACCGGGCCGTTCCATAAACGTGGGATAGTCCGCCGTAATGTGTGTCTCCTGCGGAAACAACGCCGGGCGGTACAGCTTGAAAAATCCGTCGATGCCCTCCACCGCCGTGGCGTGGTAGAATACGTTGGGGGTGGCAAACAGCTCCCGCTTCAACCGGCGGTGCAGCAGCCGCGCCGTGTGCAGCTTCCGCTGGATGCGCCGCTGCCCCGCCTCAAAGAGAGATGTCAGCGACTCCTGCCGCAGCAACTCCAGCGCCGCCTCCGGTGTGGGACATGCCTTCAGCGCCGCGCCGACGGTATAGTAAACGCCCGCCAGCAGCTCCTGCGCCTTCTCCACCCGGATAGAGCTGCTGGCGCCGCCGTTATACCGCTCCGACTGGATGGCCAGCAGCGACAGGCTGTCCATCTGGAACCGCTCCACCTCCGCCTGCGGCAGCAGGCCGCAGCGCCGCGCCTCCGTCAGCAGCGAAACAAGATACTCCCCCTGCCGCAGCGCCGCCGGGTCTATGGCATGGATGTTCGTTAATTCGTTCATGCGTTCTCCCCTGCCTGCGGCATATGAGCCGCCCGTCGCTCGTTCAGCTTTCGGGCCAGCGCAGGCAGAACGCTGCCGGACAGCAGCTCCAGCGAGCCGCGGCACTCCCCGTCAAAAGCCCGCTTCATATAGCCGATCAGCGCGTCATCGCCCACCACGTCATAGGTCTCGTTCTTAAAGCCGTAGAACAGCTCGATCAGCTCGTGCAGCGTCTCCTCATAGTTCTCCTTCGTCACATACGGCGAATCGCAGAAGGCCGCCGCCAGCTTCGGCGCGATGCCGTCTCCCAGCTCAATGCGTCCCGTTTTTCGCAAAGTCTCCGTCTGGGTCTGGGCCAGTGCCAGCGCCTGCTGCGGCGTCAGCCGCAGGCCGTGGGCGGAGGTCTCGCCGTTGCGCTCCAACAGCGCATCCGCCTGCTTTTTCTGCATCAGACCGGCACTGTCCACCAGAAGCGGCATCATATCAAAGGTGCTTTCCATCGTACTTCTCCCTCCCGCTGTGCAAAAATGGAGTTGTATTATACAGCGCCGTCCGGTCCATGTCAATAGGATTTTCCCAAATAAATAACAGCTTCTTTGCGTTTTGATGAAAATTCATCGTTACGCAAAGAAGCTGTATTATAGTACTGTGATGTATCTTACGCCTGCTGCGGCGCGTACTTCTCCAGGATACCCCGCAGGGCCGACAGCGAACTGGTGTGGCACCGCTCGATAATGGTATCCGCGCCCTTCATCTCGCTCAGCGCGCCCTGCACCAGCTTGTGGGACATGGTGTTGGTGAAAAAGATTATCAGGTCGGGGCTGCCCAGCTTGTTCTTCAATCCGCCGGAGGTCTTTGTCACCACCTTTGCCTGACAGCGATAGGCCTGGCACAATTCCTTATAGCGGCGCTCCATGCACTCATTTCCGCCTAGTATCACAACGCTCATAGATCGTCTCCTTTTCCGCAATTTCCTATGGTCAGGGTCAAGGCCCCATACACGCTTCGTTTTAGTTAGCATATGCTAACTGATGTACAAAGTATATCATGCCTTTTCGTGGTTGTCCAGTGCTAACTGCAAAAAAGGCATGAAAAATTTTTATCAACATGAAAAGGGCGGCGTGTTACGCCGCCCTTTTCATATGGCGCGAGCCGATCTGTAAGCCGGGTTCTGTCTTGACAGTCATCTATCTAGGCGTACCGTTACCGGCACGCTCAAGCCACCCCGGGGACGGCCGGGCCAGCCATCGTCCCCATACCGGTGTTGCTCCGGATAGAGTTTACAGCATCGGACTGTTCCCAGCCGATGGGTGAGCTCTTACCTCACCTTTCCACCCTTGCCTCCGCCGCACTCCCGCGGGAATGTCAGCGGGGCGGTATATCTCTGTTGCACTTTTCCTGAAGTCGCCTTCGGCGGGCGTTACCCGTTATCCTTGCCCTGTGGAGCCCGGACTTTCCTCATCGGCAGGCTTTCGCCTTGCCGCCGCGACTGTCTGATCCACTCGCAGACTCCATTTTACCCAACCGCGCCGCAAAAGTCAACGGCAAATCCCGCTTACGGAAAGGAGTTGTATTTTCCGGCGGCATATGCTATACTGGTATATTGATATAATAGGTATATTGTTGGCATTTGCTTTTTTAAGGAGGTCTTTTATTATGAAGATCGTGGTTTTGTCCGGCGGCTTCTGCACCGAACGCCATGTGGGACTGGTCAGCGGCAGCGGCGTGTGCCGTGCCCTGCGGGAAAAGGGCCATCAGGCCATTTTTGTGGATATGTTCATGGGGCTGGAAAATTACCATGGCAAACTGGAGGACATCTTTGACGCACCCGACGGTCTGCTGGAAAAGGTGGCCATTGAGGAAACGGCTCCCGATCTGGAGGCTGTCCGGGCCGCGCGGCAGGACAAGAGCCCTTCCCTGCTGGGTAAGGACGTGCTGAAGGTCTGCGCCATGGCCGACGTGGTATTTCTGGCCATGCACGGTGCCAACGGCGAGGATGGCCGTATTCAGGCGACACTGGATCTGGTGGGCGTGCCCTATACCGGCTCCGGCTATCTGGGCAGCGCCATGGCCATGGACAAGGCCGTCACCAAGCGGATGATGGACTCTCTGGGCATCCGCACCGCCCCGTGGGTGGACGTACATTATACGAAGGATGACATTCCCCGCCTGACGCAGGAGCTGATGGTACCCTGCGCGGTGAAGATGGTCAACGGCGGCAGCTCCATCGGCATGGCCCTGCCCGACACCCGCGAAGAGCTGGAAAAGGCCCTCTACGACCTGCTGCCCTATGGCGGCCATGTTGTGGTGGAGAAGAAAATCAAGGGCCGTGAAATTCAGATCGCCGTACTGGGCGACACCTATCTGCCCGCCGTGGAGATCATCCCCAACGGCGAATACTTCGACTATGTGTGCAAGTATCAGAAGGGCGGCGCGGAAGAGATCTGCCCCGCGCCCATCTCCGACGAGGAGTGGCGTCAGGTGGGCGAGATGGCCCTGAAGCTCCATCAGGGGCTGGGGCTGGCCGTCTACTCCCGCAGTGACTTCCTGCTGGACGCCGAGGGCAAGGCATGGTGCCTTGAGATCAACACCCTGCCGGGCATGACCCCCACCAGCCTTGTGCCGCAGGAGGCGGCGCAGGTAGGCCTCAGCTACGCCGACCTGTGCGAGAAGATCGTGCTGGATTCCATCGAGGCCAGAAAGGCGGAATACAGATGACCGGCTGTACTGTAAAGGAGCTGTGCGCCGCCGTAGGCGGCACGCTGCTGCAGGAAAGCGGCGCGGTGGTGACGGAGGTCTCCACCGACAGCCGCAGCATCCCCGCCGGGGCGCTGTTCGTCCCGCTGGCGGGCGAACGGTTCGACGGCCACGACTATCTGGACGCGGCGCTGGAGAGCGGCGCGGCAGGCTGTCTGACGGCCAGAAAGCCCGCTTCCCTGCTGCAAGATAAATTCTACATTCAGGTATCCGACACGCTGGAGGCTCTGAAAGCCCTGGCCTCGTGGTATCGGGCGAAATTCGACATCCCCATGGTGCAGGTCACCGGCAGCGCCGGAAAGACCACCACCAAGGAGATGATCGCCGCTGTCCTGAACCAACATTTTTCCACGCTGAAAACCCAGGCCAACTTCAACAACGCCATCGGCACGCCGCTGACGCTGCTGAACCTCAGCCCGGCGCATCAGGCCGCCGTCATTGAGACCGGCATGAACCACTTCGGCGAAATTCGCTATTTGGGCGAGATGGTGCGGCCCACCGTGGCCGTTATCACCAACGTGGGCGATGCCCATATTGAAAACCTGGGCGGCACGCGGCAGGGCATCCTACAGGCCAAGTGCGAGATCTTCGAGAATTTGCAGCCGGTTGGTCTCGCCGTGCTGAACGGCGACGATGAACTGCTGTCCGGTCTGGCGCTGCCCTTTGAGACGGTGCTGTGCGGCCGACATGAGCGCTGCGGCGTCCGGGTCACCAACGTGGCTGAGCACGGCATCGAGGGCGTCACCTGCACCGTCACCACAAAGCGGGATGTGTACGAGGTATCCATCCCCTCCCCCGGCGCGTATATGATCTATCCCGCCGCCATGGCCATCGCCATCGGCGAGCATCTGGGCCTGACCAAAGTGGAGCTGCTGTCCGGCATCGCCGCCTACCGTCCCGTGGGCAGCCGCATGCATCTGGTACGATGCAGCGGTGATCGCATCATCATCGACGACTGTTATAACGCCAACCCCCAGGCCATGGCGGAGGCATTGCGCATCCTGGCCCAGACGGAGCATCCCCGCCGCATGGCAGTGCTGGGCGACATGGGCGAGCTGGGCGACCTGACGGAGCAGGCCCACCGGGATATAGGCGAGCTGACCCGCACGCTGGGACTGGATACGGTGGTGGCCGTCGGCCCCAAGGCCAAGGCAATTCAGGACGCCAACCCCGATGCCCTGTGGTTCCCCACGGTAGCGGAGGCCCTGCCCGCTATCCGGGCGGCGTTCACCACCGGAACGGCGGTGCTGGTGAAGGCATCCCACGCCATGCATTTCACCGATATTGTAAAGGATCTGGAATCGACAGAGTAAATTTTTATGGTAGACATTTCTGTGAAGGACGTTGTCAAGTCCTTCGACCTGGAAAAGAAAATACTGGACGGCATCACCTTTCAGGTGGACACTGGCGAGCGGGTGGGCCTGCTGGGCAAGAACGGTGCGGGCAAGACCACGCTGTTCCGCCTGCTGACCGGCGAGCTGGAGCCGGACAGTGGCCAGATCGTTATTGCCGCAGGGCGGCGGGTGGGGCTCATCTCCCAGATCCCCGTCTATCCCGCCGGATACACGGTGGAGGACGTGCTGGACTCCGCCTTCGAGCGGATGCAGGCCCTGAAGGCGGAGATGGATGAGCTGACCGACCGGATGGCAAAGGGCGAGAGCGACAGCACCATGTTGCGGCGGTACGATCACCTGACCGCCAGCTTCGAGGCCCTGGGCGGCTACGATACCGCCACCGCCAAGAACAAGGTGGCCAACGGCCTGTCCATCGACGGCGACATGCGGCAAAAGCTTTTTGACCAGCTGTCCGGCGGCGAAAAGACCCGCGTGAATCTGGGGCGGCTGATCCTGGAGGACACGGACATCCTGCTGCTGGACGAGCCCACCAACCATCTGGACTTACAGGCCACGGAATGGCTGGAGGAATATCTCCGCAGGTTCCACGGCACGGTGGTGGCCATCAGCCATGACCGCTATTTCCTGGACCGCACCGTGTCCCGCGTCATTGAGGTGCTGGACGGCAAGGCGGAGTTCTACAGCGGCAATTACAGCTTCTACGCCGTGGAAAAGGAGCGCCGCTATCAGGAGCGGATGAAGCAGTATCTGAAGGAGCAGGCCAAGATCCAGCAGCTGGAAAAGGCCGCCGAGCAGATGCACCTGTGGGCCTTCATGGGCAACGACGCCCTCCACAAGCGGGCCTTCAGCATGGAAAAGCGCATCGAGCGCATGCGCACCACCGCCAAGCCCACCAAGGCCAAGAAGATGGACGCCCGGTTCGCCAGCCGTGAGTTCAAGGGCGACGAGGTGCTGCAATTCCGCGGTGTGACAAAGGCCTTCGATCAGCGGACGCTGTTCTCCGACGTATACCTGCGGGTGGAGGGCGGCGAGCGCATCGCCCTCATCGGCGAGAACGGCACCGGCAAGACCACGCTCCTCAATATGCTGACAGGGCGTGAGAGCTGTGACGGCGGCTCCATCCGTCTGGGGCCGTCGGTGAAGTGGGCCTATCTGGAGCAGGTCATCCACTTCGACCACCCGGAGCGGAATCTGGTGGACACCATGCTGTACGCCAAGAAGAACATCACGCCCCAGAGCGCCCGGAACCGTCTGGCAGCCTATCAGTTTCAGGGGGAGGACGTGTTCAAATCCGTCAGCGTCCTGTCCGGCGGCGAGCTGAGCCGCCTGCGGCTGTGCATGCTGATGGACGAGGAGATCAACTTTCTCATTCTGGACGAGCCCACCAACCATCTGGACATCGCCAGCCGGGAGTGGGTAGAGGAGGCGGTGGAGGCCTTTGACGGCACACTGCTGTTCGTCAGCCATGACCGCTACTTCATCAACCGTTTTGCCACCCGCATCTGGGAGCTGGCGGACGGCACCATCACCGACTATCCCATGGGCTTTGCCCAGTACCGCGCCATGAAGGCGGCGGAGCCGAAGCCGGAGCCTGCGGCCCCGGTAAAGAAGGGCGACACCCGCCAGAGCCGCGGCAATCGCAGCCAGCAGGCGGCCCGGCGGCAGCTGACCATTTGCGAGACCGGCATCGCCAAATTGGAAAAGGAGCTGGCGGCGCTGGACGAGGCCATGGCCGCCAACGCCTGCGACGCAGGCAAACTGAACGAGCTATTCACGCAGAAACAGGAGACCGAAGCCCGGCTGGAACAGGAAATGGCCCGCTGGGAGGAGCTGTCCCTGGCATTGGAGGAATCTTGACTATGAGCGACGTATTGTGTATCTATTACTCATTCAGCGGCAACACCCGCCGCGCCATGAAGGAGATCGCCGACGCGGTAGGCGCGGAGATCGTGGCCATCGACGACGGCGCTGACCGCAACGGCTGGCGCGGCCGCCTGCGGGCCGGTAAGGACGCCATGCGCCGCACCACCGCCCCGCTGAAGCCCTTCACCACCGAGCGGAACATCGAGGACTATAAGCTGGTGATCGTAGGCACCCCCGTGTGGGGCGGCCGCTGCTCCAGCCCCATCCGCGGCCTTCTGAAGCGCCGCGGGCTGGAGATGTCCCGGGTGGCCTATGTGCTGACCCGCAGCGGCAACCGCCGCTGTGTCAGCGTCTACGACCAGATGGATCTCTACACCGCCGAAAAGCACATTCTGGAGGTCTCCCTCCAGCCCGGCAGCGTAGGCTACACCTTCTGGAGGGACAAGTTCATCTCCGACGTGCAGAAGTATCTGGAGACCGGCCATGTTGGATAAGCTGGAAAAGATCGTCCGCCGTCTGGACGAGGTGGAGCGGCAGCTGTCCGACCCGGCGGTATACAGCGACCGGGTCGCCATGACGAAGCTGAGCCGTGAGCAGAAGGAGCTGACGCCGGTGGCAGAGGCCTACCGGGCTTACGCCCGCGCGGAGGCGGATATCGCCGCCGCCACGGAGATGCTGTCCGATCCCGAGCTGAAGGAGCTGGGACAGGAGGAGCTGTCCGCCGCCAAGACGGAGCGTGAACGGCTGACGGAGGCGCTGAAGCGTCTGCTGCTGCCCCGTGACCCCAACGACGACAAGAACGTGGTGCTGGAGATCCGGGCCGGTATCGGCGGCGAGGAAGGCGCGCTGTTTGCCTCCGATCTGCTGCGGATGTACTCCATGTATGCCGAGCGGCGGGGCTTCACGCTGGACGTGGTGTCCCTCAACGAGACGGAGCTGGGCGGCGTCAAGGAAGCCGTGGCCACCGTGGAGGGCACGGGCGCTTACTCCCGCTTGAAGTTCGAGGCAGGCACCCACCGGGTGCAGCGTGTGCCGGAGACGGAGTCCTCCGGCCGCATCCAGACCTCCGCCGCCACCGTGGCCGTCATGCCGGAGGCGGAGGAGGTGGAGTTCTCCATCGACCCCAAGGACTTACAGATCGACACCTACCGCTCCAGCGGCGCAGGCGGCCAGCACGTCAACAAGACCGAGTCTGCCATCCGCATCACCCACCTGCCCACCGGCACGGTGGTGGAGTGTCAGGACGAGCGCAGCCAGTATAAGAATAAGGAGCGGGCCATGAAGATCCTGCGCTCCCGCCTGTACGAGGCGGAGCAGGAGCGGCAGAACGCCGCTATCGCCAGGGAGCGGAAGTCTCAGGTGGGTACCGGCGACCGCAGCGGCAAGATCCGCACCTATAACTTCCCCCAGAACCGTGTCACCGACCACCGGCTCACAGGCGACAACAAGAATTTCAACATCGCCGCCATCATGAACGGCGATCTCGATCCCCTGATCGACGCACTGACCCTGAATCAACAGACACAGCGCCTGCAGGAGGGCGCAGAATAAGAAAGGAGCAAATCACCATGTTAGCACCTATGAAAATGCACTATGACAAGTCCGGCCCCAATGTTGTCAAGGCCATGAAGAAGCGGCAGTTTGACGCCTACTACTGTCCCACCGCCGAAGAAGCCGTGGAAAAGGTGCTGGAGCTGATCCCCGCCGGCGATGTGGTCAGCTGGGGCGGCGTGGCCACCGTGGATCAGCTGGGCATCAAGGATCGCCTGCGCCAGCGGGGTCAGTCCCTCATCGACCGCGACACCGCCAGGACCCCTGACGAGCGCATGGATATGCTGCGTCAGGCCCTGACCTGCGACACCTTCCTCATGAGCAGCAACGCCATCTCCGAGGATGGCCAGCTGGTGAACATCGACGGCATGGGCAACCGCGTGGCCGCTCTGTGCTTCGGCCCCAGACAGGTCATCGTGGTGGCCGGTATGAATAAGGTGGCCGGTGATTTGGACAGTGCCATGTCCCGCGCCCGCCACATTGCCGCCCCCGCCAATGTCCAGCGCTTCGATGTCAAGACCCCCTGCGCAGTCACCGGCCAGTGCGGCAACTGCACCAGCCCCGACTGCTGCTGCGCCCAGATCGTCACCACCCGGTTCTCCAAGATCCCCGGCCGCATCAAGGTGGTGCTGGTGGGCGAAGAATTAGGACTCTAATAGCTCATAAAAGGAAGTATCCACTGTGAATACCATCGTATTCCACCCTGAAAAGGACAAAAACGCCATCGCCGAAGCCGCCGCCATATTGCGGCGGGGCGGTCTGCTGGGCATCCCCACCGAGACGGTGTACGGTCTCGGCGCCAACGCATTGGACGAAGAAGCCGTGCTGCATATTTTCGAGGCAAAGGGCCGTCCCCAAGACAACCCTCTGATCCTCCATGTCCCCGGCGCGGACTGGCTGGAGCGGTACTGCCGCGATATCCCTCCGGCGGCCTATACGCTGGCGGAACGGTTCTGGCCGGGGCCGCTCACCATGATCCTGCCCCGGCGGGACAACGTGCCGCTGCGCACCACCGGCGGTCTGGACACGGTGGGCGTCCGCTGCCCCGACCATCCCATAACGCTGGCCATCATTCGCGAGTCCGGCATCCCCGTGGCCGCGCCCAGCGGCAACACCTCCGGACGGCCCAGCCCTACCACCGCCCGGCATATGCTGGAGGATATGGACGGCAAGATCGACGGCATCGTGGACGGTGGTCCCTGCGCCGTTGGCGTGGAAAGCACCATCATCGACCTGACGGTGATGCCGCCCCGACTCCTCCGTCCCGGTGGACTGCCGCTGGAAGCGCTGGAGGAGGTGCTGGGCGAGGTGGCCGTGGATAAGGCGGTGCGGCAGAAACTGGCGGATGGTGAAAAGGCCAAGGCCCCCGGCATGAAATACCGCCACTATGCCCCCAAGGCTCCCGTCACCGTCATTATCGGAACGCCCGGCGCTTCCGCCGCGTACATCGCCGCCCATCTGACCGCGGACAGCGGCGTCATCTGCTTTGACGAGTACGCACCCTTATTTGAAGGACATATCATCCACCGTCTCGGCCCTGCCGCCGACAAGCTGGCCCAGGCCCGGCATGTGTTCGACGCGCTGCGCACCTTCGATGACACCGACGTGCCGGAGATCTTCGCCCAATGCCCCGACGAGAGCGGGCTGGGTCTGGCCGTCAGCAACCGGCTGAAAAAGGCGGCGGGCTTCCATGTGATCGAAGCGCCCCGCCCGCTGGTGGTGGGCATCACCGGCCCCACCGGCGCAGGCAAGACCAGCGCTCTGCGGGCGCTGGAGCAGCTGGGCGGCTGCGTGCTGGACTGCGACGCCATCTATCATGAGATGCTGCGCACCGACAACGATCTTCGCGGCGCCATCACCGCCGCCTTTGGCGACGTGTTCACCCCTGACGGCCAGCTGGATCGTCAGAAGCTTGGGACGCTGGTGTTCGGCGACGCGGCGCAGCTGGATAAACTCAACGCCATCATTTATGACCAGCTGCCCCGTGAGCTGGAACGGCGCATGGCCCTCTCCCCCGCCCCCATCGTGGGCATCGACGCCATCAATCTGGTGGAGTCCGGCCTTGCCAAACTCTGTGACCGGACGCTGGCGGTCATTGCCCCAGCGGAGGATCGCGTCCGCCGCATCATGGCCCGGGACGGCATCACCGCGGAATACGCCCGGCTGCGGGTGGCCGCCCAGAAGGACGACGATTTCTACCGCACCCACTGCACCGACGTGCTGGTGAACACCTCCGCCACGCCGGGGGCATTTCAGGCCGAGGCACTGGCCTTTTTCTGGGAAATTGCCCGAAAATAGCGGGATCATTCCCAAACGCAACCGCTGGTTGGCAGATCTCCAAGCCTACTTTCTGGTGTGCAAGCGCAAGATCAGGTATGCTATCCACAACAAAAGCGCTGCGGCGCATATCAAATTCAGGAGGAGCCCATTATGATCTTAGCGGACAAAATCATGGCATTACGAAAGAAGGCTGGTTGGTCGCAGGAGGAGCTGGCCGCCCGGCTGAACGTCAGCCGTCAGTCAGTCTCCAAGTGGGAGAGCGCCCAGTCCATTCCCGATATGGATAAGGTGGTGCAGATGAGCCGCCTGTTCGGCGTCACCACCGACTTCCTGCTGAAGGACGAAATGGAGATCGAGGAACATACCCAAAGTGAGCCGGTAGACGAACCGCCGCTGCGGCGGGTCACCATGGAGGAGGCCTCCGCCTATCTGGCGCTGCGGCGGGAAGCCGCGCCGAGGATCGCGCTGGCCACCTTTCTGTGCATCATCTCCCCTGTGGCGCTGCTGATGCTGGCCGCCATGAGCGAGGTGTCCCGTTTCGGCATCTCCGAAAACGCCGCGTCCGGCATCGGCCTGTGCGTGCTGCTGGTGCTGGTGGCCATCGGCGCGGCGCTGTTCCTCACCTGCTCCGCCAAAGTGCGGGACTTCGACTTTCTGGAGGAAGTACCCTTCGAGACGGAGTACGGTGTCAGCGGCATGGTGAAAGAGCGCAAGCAGAGCTTTGCCGCCGCCTATGCCCGGCTGAACATCATCGGCACGGTGCTGTGCATCCTGTCGGCGGTGCCGCTGTTCGTCTCCATGTGCATGGAGGCCTCCGATGTCGTCTATGTAGCGGCGGTGTGCCTGCTGCTGATCATCGCCGGTATCGGCTGCGTGGCCTTCACCTACGGCGGCACCATCCACGCCTCCATGGAGCGGCTGCTGGAGGAGGGCGACTATACCCGCCAGAACAAGTCCCGCCGCAGCATCAAGGGTACGATCAGCACCATCTACTGGCTGCTGGTGACGGCCATCTTCATGTGGTACACCTTCGGCCCCTCCGGCAACGGCCAGGCGCGGTACAGCTGGTTCATCTGGGCCATCGCCGCTGTGCTGTACGCCGCGGTGATGGTGGTGGTGAACCTGATCCAGCGAAGCAAGCGATAAAGAAAATGCACCTGCATCGGGTGCATTTTTTTCTGCGCAAAAACCGCGGTTTTTTTCAAAAAAAGGCTTGCAAACCGCAGAGTAATCGGTTATAATGGCACTGTTCTGAAGGACATGCACCTTTAGCTCAGTTGGTAGAGCACCTGACTCTTAATCAGGGTGTCCAGGGTTCGAGTCCCTGAAGGTGTAC
>CAKTRJ010000009.1 GCA_934597345.1 uncultured Oscillospiraceae bacterium | reverse complement strand
GCGGAATGCTATCGCACCGGTCACGTGATTGACGCATAAAAATGGGCCTCTGATGTCAGTGCATCAGAGGCATTTTTTACCGCTAAAAGGAAAAATTAAGGGAAAACTGAAATTTTGGGCATAAGAAAAACCTCGTAACCCGCATGGTTACGAGGTTTTTATCTGGAGGTGACACCCGGATTTGAATTGGAACGGGGCTGTAACATGGTGTATCATGCTGTTGCAAAAAGCCTGTATTTCCAACGGTTTGCGGGTTTTGGCTGTAAATGCTGTATCGTGTTGTAAAAGCTGTAAGGGGTACGGTAAGGGGTACGAAAATTCTCTTTAGCGCATTTATGATTTGACTTTATGGAATCGTCTGGTATAATGAAAAATGTGGAAACCCACCGTCTCCTGTCGAGCTTTTAACTCCTTTCGTAGACGGTGTACGGTTAAAAAGATGGTTGCCTGACATCCCGCGAGAGCGGAATGGAGGTTGTATATGCAGCTCTCGCAGGAAAATTTTTTCCGAAGGGGGGTAGTGCATATCGAATTTCTTCAAATTCTCTTTTGGATTGCATCGATTACTTGGATCACTATTCAGGTCGTTGATTGGTTCAATCGGAAAAAGAAGAAGTGAGCCATCTGCCGCAATCAGATGACTCACTAGCGTTGTGAAGCTTTGCTTCACGCTCTGATGTAGTACATGTGCGTGGCAACCGTCTGGGTTTCCACGTTTTTATTATATATCACTTGATGTCCCATAGTCAATATACAGAGCGTACAAAAATGTGCAGTGTTTTCGTCTAAAATGCTCTGTGTTTCGCTTGGGAAGATTTATAATACAGTTTGTAATCGAAATAGTTCGTTCCGTCTTGTAATTATTCCCCCGACACGCTTTTGATAAACGCCTCCATTCGGTCGGCGCTGGCCTGCTTCATCTGGTCGGTCACATGGCCGTAGACATCCAACGTGAAGGCGGCGGTGGCGTGGCCGAGATTCCCCTGCACCGTCTTGATGTCGTCACCGGAGCGGATCGCGGCAACTGCGTAAGAGTGGCGCAGATCGTGAAAGCGTGCGTCCGGCCTGCCAATGGCAGCGGCGGCCCGTTTGAACGCCCTGTACAGCGTCGGCTTCGTCAGGTGGCTTCCCTGTGCATCCGTAAAGACAAGGCCGCTGTGCTGCCACAGAGGGCCCGCAAGGAGCCTTTGCTCCGTCTGCCACACCTTTTGACGCTTCAGGTATTCCATCACAAAGGGGGCGGCGGTGATGGTGCGGGTCTTGCCGTTTTTGGTGGGAACCAGCTGGTACGGGGTCATGCCCTTCTCCTGGTGAAGCTGCATCTGCTTGTTGATGGTCAGCACACCGGTATCGAAGTTTACGCAGTCCCATGTCAGGCCCAGCACCTCACCCTGACGCAGACCGGTGAACAGCGTCACGACAAAGATGTTTTCATAGCTGTTGCCCTTGATCGCATTCAGAAAGGCCGCGATCTGCGTTTCATCCAAAGGCTTGATTTCCTGCTTCTGGCCCTTCGGGAGCTTGCAGAAATCGCCATCCGCCGGATTCAGCGGTATATAGCGGTTTATCACCGCCTGCCGCAAGGCCCCGTGTAAAACACCGTGAACATTTTTCACCGTTTTGGGCGAAAGCGGTGCGGTAGTGTAAACAGTTTTCCCGTCTTTCTTGACGATCTTTCCCTGCTCGTCGCGCTTGAGGATCTTCTTGCCGCTGGTCAGCAGCTTGTTAAAGTACTTCTGCACGATGTGCGTATCAAGCTCCTCCAGCTTCACAGCAGCCAGATACGGCTTGATATGTAGGCGTATATCGTCCTCGTAGATTTTGACTGTGCGGGGCTTGACGCCCTCCAGATAGGTATCTGTCCAGATGTCCAGCCATTCCCCCAGCGTCATTTTGCAGGGCTCACGGTATGCCTTGTTGTCCACGGCGGCGACCGCCTGCGCCAGCTTCTGGCGAACTTCCTTCTGCGTCTTTGCGTAGACGGATTTGCGGATCGGCTTTCCGGTGCCGGGATCATGACCAGCGATAAAGCGGGCCTCCCACTTTCCATCTGGCCGCTGGCGGATGGTTCCCGATCCCTGCGCGGCGCGGGTATTTGATTTTCTTGGCATTGATTTTTCCTCCTATATTGTGTTAATATGGAAGGGCAGTAGGCGTCTCAAGTTTACTGCCCTTATAGCCGCCCTCGGTGTTCGCAGCACCGGGGGCGGTTTTTTATTCAAAAATCATCTTCATCCCCAAGCGGCCATAATATCGTGTCGCTTTCATCGTGCATAAGTTCGGAAGAAGAGTCTTTCCCCTCTAATTCATCCACCATTGTCTCAATAATTAAATCAATATTCCTTTTGGTATCATCTTTTGCCCGCTCAAGATAGTATGTAGCAGCATCCAAAGCTGATATCTGAAACATTCCATTATCGTCACCGTTCATGGATGCAATTATATTATGCAAATCCGCATTGGCTTTCAGCCTTCCGCTTGGGAGCTTATTGTCTTTCCGATACACCGCCGCAGCGTGAGCCGCACGAACAATGTTGGATGTGATAGATTCAACTAATGTGAAGCCTCGATATACAAGATCATCAAATAATCTCGATAAAAAAGCAGATGCGACAGAATTTTCAGAGCGGAAAATATGTAGAGAAAAAACAGTTCCCGAAGAGAGACCGGTATAATTGCAGATCGCTTGAATCTCGGGGTCTGTGGTCTTCACATCAGATTTACCTAAAAGATAATCGGTCGAGACATTGCACTTTTCTGCAATTTTTAAGAGAGTAACGACATCAGGAAGACGATCACCGTTGCAATAAAAACCGACGGTTTGTCTCGAAATGCCAAGAAAATCCGCATAGTCGGTGTTTGACAAATCACCTTGCAATTCTCTAAACCGCTCCGTAAAAATCGGCAGTCTATTGTCTTTTTTTGTTCGCTCCATATATGTACGCTCCTTGTAAAATTGCTCTAATATTGTCACATCTGTTGAAACTTTTGTTCGTCCGCTTGCCAGCGCTCTTCTTTGGCGCTATAATTGAGACAAGCAAACAACAAGAGCGTTTCTGTTGTTAGTGTACTACAAGCGAGCGAATCCGTCAAGAGGATAGGAGGTGGATTATGAAAAATTTAGACGTTCGTCGCGCAGCGGCGGGTAACGGGGTTCGACTTTGGCAGATTGCTGACGCGCTGGGTATTGCGGACTGTAATTTGTCGCGCAAGCTTCGCAAGGAACTGCCAGACGATGAAAAGAAAGCAATTTTTGCAATCATTCAAAATTTGTCACAGGAGGTAAAGTGATGGACGCAACAAATTTTGTGGCGTATTCCCCCACGACAGCGGCGAAGGTGGCAGAGGTATCGAGACCTACTATTTACCGCTGGATGCACATTGAAGGATTCCCTGTCGCTCGCATCGGCGGGTGTACGCGCATCCCGGCGGAGGCGTTCAAGCGCTGGTTAAATCAGCAGGCGGGGGTGAGCGAGAGTGCATGACAAAGGGAAAGCCCCTGCCGGTGTTCCAGCACCGACAGGGGCAGAGGGAAAAGGTTTGCCGACCAAGTTTCCCGTATCAAATTCTATCACAGCGGCGGACAACCGTCAATTCAAAGTCTCTGGCTTGCTCAGTCACGGCCAAGTGAATGCGGTTCCACTGCGGCACTTATGCGCTCTGACCGGCCTTGACGGACGAACAGTCCGCGCCATGATCGCCGCCGAACGGCGTACCGGTGCAGCAATTTTGAGCGACAACGCAACCGGCTATTTCCTCCCTGCAAACGAAGAGGAAAAAGCACGCTTTGTCCGTTCTATGCGTCACCGGGCGAAAGAAATTTTATATGCGGCAGCTGCCGTGGAAAGAGGCAAATAAATGGCGTACAAAAAGAGAGAAAAACGGGCCACATGGTGGAAAATGCTTTACCATCAACGGGCGGCGATTTCGTCAGTTTCGGACGCTGATGCCGGATTAGGACTAAAAGCGGCATTTGCATATTTCGACGGTGAGGAAATTGATCCTGCACAACTTACCCCCGGTGCGTTTACCGTGTTTTGCGTAATTCGTCCGTACATTGACGAAAGCATGAGGGATTTTCAAGAATCCGTTGAGAGTGGGAGAGCAGGAGCAAACAAACGTTGGGGCAAAGAATAGACCCCCTATAGCCCCCCTATAGGGTAGCTTACAGAAGCACTAAGCACTAGGCAATAAGCACTAAGCAATACTTGTAAGAGGGTGTATGAGGGTGTGGAGCCGCAAGCGGCGTCCACGCTGACACCCGCCCTTCGGAAAGGAGTGATTTTTTCTGTTATTCGACTTTGACAAATTTGCAAATATCACCGCAACCGTGTTTCCCGATGATGAGGAATACAGCTTGAACGATGCTCTGTTTGTGTTTCGTTACTTCTTCTCTAAATACGAGGAGGAAATGAAGGAGCCACACCCTCCAATCAATACCGGGCAAATCGTGCGAATTATACGCGCAATGCCGTATATCAATCAGGAAGACCGTTGTAATACGTGTGTAGGTTTGGAACCGTGCGATTATCCCGTAATGATCGACCAATATTTCAAAACATACTTTGAAAATTGTAATTATCGCATCAACCATTTTTTCAGTGGGCGCGTTAGGGAACTGCGGTATTTTGAAACACTTTACTAACGACAACCAACATGAAAATCATTCAGATCATTCCCGCCCCTGCAAACCTGTTTTATGCCTTTGACAAGGAAACGGCACTCCCCGCTGTTTGTCTGGCTTTGGTCGAAGCGGAAAGCGGAGACCGCGAAGTTCGGGCGATGGGCTTAACCAACGGCGAGTTCATTGAGGATGTGCAGGAGGCAGGTGCAATCCTGCTGAACGAGTGGCACACAGAAGATGGGCAGTAAGTCACAGTGTAAGGGTGCGCGCGTTGAGCGGCTGAATGTGCCAGAAGCCATGCACCAGGCCGCGAGGGACAGCGAGCGCTTCCGTGATGGTGCACCTGCTGTGTTCCATCGCCGCAGCCGTGAGCCGTGGCTTGTGACTATGAGCCTTGCAAATTTCATGGACATATATTCCGCGAAATTCCTTAATTCTCCGAGAAAGGAGTGTGAAAAAAATGGCACTGACGCAGAATCAGCAGAAAGCGATAGCGGCGCTATTGTCCAGCCCATCCCGTGAAGAAGCGGCGCGGAAGTGCGGCCTTACATCAAGAACACTTCGGGCGTATTTCCAAAACAATGAGTTTTGCGAGGCGTATAGATCGGCTTTTCAAGAGCTGACGGAAAATGCAACGCGACAGGCGCAGCGCTTACTATCTCCGGCGCTTGATACGCTGGAAGAGGTCATGAAGGACGCAGACGCACAACCGGCGGCAAGAACAAATGCGGCGCGGATTGCGATTGAAAGCGCTATGAAGCTAACCGAACAGGCCGACATTTTGGAGCAGTTGCGAGAGCTGGAAGAATGGAGGGAAGAATTAAATGCCAACCGTTGACGCACGCCTTGCAGCCCTGCGCGAGTTTCTAAAATCTCACGCGACCGGCGAAACCGTTTTTATTGTCGAGGGCGGCGGCGAGTATCACACAAAAGAAGATCCTTTTACCTACCTGATGCAGCACGGCGCATATACCCATGACGGGCGGCGCATTGTTCTTTATCCGCACCCAATCGAGGGCGTGGACGGGCTGAGCATGAGCCTTTACCAGCTTATTGACGAAGCCATTGCGCGCGGCAAGCTGGAACTGCCAGAATTGGAGAGTGATCCCCTTGAATAGCTTAAAAACACGCCTGCAGCGGCTTGCTGACGCACGGAAACTATCCAGAGAACCGATGGTTATCTGTGTGAGACGATCTGGACAAAGAGAAGTCGTGAGGTGGCTCGATGCGATTTCTGCTGCAAGCAGGACGGAAACCGATATAGACCATTTTGAAGATCACAGCGATTTCAACCGCTGTTCAGAACTGCCGAACGTAATACTTGGCGTTTCAAATGATTCGCACTGAAATGTGACAGAAAACTATATAGAAAGGCAAAAACTATGACAAATACTGAACGATATTTCAATTCCATTTGCAGCTTTCGCAAGGATTTACAGGCGCTGAACGACCGATACCGGCCCGAATATAAAAGGCTGGAGTGTTTCAAGGATTCCGCCTCATACACGGATAGCAAGCGGCTGCTGGACGACCGCCGGGGCAAGGAGCTTGCAGCGCTTCGATACGAGTATGACGACCGCCTCAAATCCGCGGCCGATTCGATGGAACGGGCATACATGGCACGGCCTACCTCTGCGCCGACACAGGAGCAGCTTGCCATTTTGCAGGCCTTGAAAATGCGGGATCATGTGGGCCGTGACGAGTTGCGGCAGGCGGCGAACAATATGCGCGGCTGTCCGGTGGCGGAGCGCACACTTGAGGAGATCGCACGGAAGAACGGCGTGTATCTCGGCCTCAAACAGGAACTCAGTGAAGATACCGTGCGCCAAAATATTTACTCCCTTCGCCGGAATGGCGAAAAGCTTGTTGCCCGTCTGGACGAGCCTAACAGCCGCAAAGCCCACATGGACAATCGTGATTGGGATATGTTCCATTTGGATGTTGATCCGGCAAATGAAGCCGACTGCCTGCGGATTTTTGCCCTGTGCGACGATCCCGCCCAGCTTGCAGCGGCAGTAAATGAGACAATGGATTGAGGAGGATTTTCAACATGGACAATACCTTTGAGCAGCGCCTTACCGCGCTCTACGACACCGCAAAAAAGCAGAAGGATTCGGCTCTGGCACAGCTCCAGAAGGCCAAGAAAGCCAGCAAGGCGATGGAGGACAAGGCCGCAGCAGAAGCCGCCTGCACGGCGGCAGAGCGGGCCTATTCCGCCGCTGTCGCCAATGCAGACGCTATCCTCAACGCTGGCCGTGCGGCCCTTCGGGCTGAGGTGAAAGCGGATATCCACAAGCGGTCACTGGCAAATCCTGACGACGTGGTTCCTGCCGCTATCACGCTGCTGGACAGCGATGTTCTGGTCGCTGATGACTTGATGGCACTGGCCGACCGTTTCGCAACTAATTTTACCATGTTAAGGCTCATCATGCCCCGCGCCCGTCAGGCCATGTGCACGGCCAACACGACCCGCGACCACAACGAACGGGACGCGTTGGATCGGGTCATCGACAAGTGCCTGGGCTATCTGAACGCCGATCTGATTACCTTTGATCGGCTGGATGCAGAACTGGCCGGTGAGAAAGTGGACTAATACCGCCAAAATTGGCGGTATTGATTTAGACTATCTGACAAAAAGCCGGGGGATCATTCCCCCGGCTCTTCTTTTTTTCGCATGGCCTGCGTGAGCTTATCGCGCTGTGCTTGCGTCTCTACTGCTCGACCAACAAATACAGAAACCGTCTCTCCGGTGTTCTGAGCCGCATCTGCCGCCGTTTTAAGCGTTTCGGGTGTAAGGATAGTCCCTGCTCCTTGCGGCGCTTCTGAGGGCATTCCTGTCATGCGCTGCTCTATCGCCGTGATGATATACTGATTCATGCTTTCACCAGCGACAACAGCCGCGGCCTTGATTTCGTCTTTCTTTCCCTTTGCCATTGCGATAGACACACGATCAAGGTTAGCGGCATCCCACTTTTGATTAGCTTTCTTTCTTGATTCTGGAATTGCCATGTTTTTACCGTCCTTTCCTAGAGTGTCCAAAATTGGGCACCCTTTTCCACTATCCGCATTATATCACACTTTTGCAACACTTATCAAGTGTAAAATTACACAGAAATTGTACTTAATAATTGTATAACTCGTCAATAGACAATGTACTTAATAAGTGTTATCATATAATCACAGCAAGGGAATACAGGGTGGCTCCAAACAAGCTCCAAGTGATTAGCAGACCTACTGGTGAAATGCTCCTCGATTGCGTAATACATTCCAGACGCTAACCAGCCCCGCCCTTTGCAAATAAAAAATGGAGGTTCACATAATGAGCGTCAACGAAATGGACAGTAAGATCAAGGAGCTGCGGGAACTGCGCCGCATGGCTGACGAGTTGACCGCAGAGATTGAGAGCATCACGGACAGCATCAAGGCCCACATGGACGCCGAGGGCGTGGACACCATCAGCGGTACGGACTGGAAAGTGACCTATAAGTCCGTGACTGCTTCCCGCCTCGATACCAGCGCATTGAAAAAGGCGCTTCCTGATCTGGTGCAGCAATTCACCAAGACCACCACGGCCCGCCGCTTCTGCGTGGCATGAGAAAGGCCCCATGTCCCAGCCGACCAAAGCAAGAGGACACGGAGCCGCTACCAAACATCACAGGGAGGTGGTACAATCAATGTACCACCTCCAACACAGAAAGGCAAGGAAAAAATGAGTTTATATGCACAGAAGACTATACAGAAGTTGTTCCAAATTGTCGGCCGGGCTGATAACTTGGGTCATGTCAGCGGTGATGCGGGGCCGGTTCTCCGTGTTCTTATGGATAATGATATTTGCTTAATTGACACCAAGAGCACAGATTACAACGGGCGTATTTGCCTTGTGTATTCTCCACAGGCAAAGAAATTCTTGTATCAACGTCTCTTCATTGATGGGGAAACCGTTCTTGTATGTGACCCGACGGACGGTGAAGAAAACGAAACAATCCCGTTGGATGAATTACGTGTAGATGGTATCGTTATTGGCATTGTTCGTAGCTTAGGCGTAGAAGCAAGGGTCGATTTGGAAAAATGGAATGAATTTAGGGAAAGATTCCCAGATGATCCGCTCGAAAATTATTACGAGCCGGATTTGGACTATGCCCTTGCTGCAAAAAAGCATTGGCGCGGCGATGGGTATAGCTGCTTTATGAGTGGTTATAGTTATGGCTTCACGGAAGGACGCAGGGCCGAAAAGGCCGCACCCCGGAGAAAGCGCAGAGCCGAAAAGCGCAAGGCCACGACACAGAGAGGGCAAGTCAAATAGAAACCAGCCACATAGATGAAAGCCGCCCGAATGGGCGGTTTTTTCTCTGTAGCGGATTGCGCAGAAGTTTTTGCGACATTAAAAGAAAGAGGTGTGTTATGAAAGAACAGATGTAATAAAGATCAACGCCGGGGACTTCTCCTCGGCGTCTGCCCGTATAGCCCCAGCTGCTTCACCTGCCCGCTGCCAGATTGCAGACAACCGGCAAACGTGTGCCTGAGTGTGAACAGGTTGGCGCTGGAATGGCTGTAGACGCTGTAACCTGAAAAGGGGTATAAAAATCTGTAAGGGGTACACTAAGGGGTATTTGCCCCGAAATGGACATAATAAAAACCTCGTAACCCGCATGGTTACGAGGTTTTTATCTGGAGGTGACACCCGGATTTGAACCGGGGAATGAGGGTTTTGCAGACCCTTGCCTTACCACTTGGCTATGTCACCGAGACGTGATGTCCGAGGGACATTATACAATACCCGGCGGCAGTTGTCAAGGGGAAAGGAAAATTTCCTGTGAATAAAATTTCTGGATGCTTGGAAGGGCTTATTCCTTGGCGTGGACGTTGATGAATTCCGCCCGCAGCTTGGAATAGAGAATGGTCTGGCTGCTGTACAGTCCGCAGTAGCCGCTGAGCAAATAGCTGATGGCGCAGGCGAAGGCAAAGTACAGCACACCGTCCGCGCTGCCGAACAGCTCCATGCTCAGCAGTACCGAGGCAATGGGGCAGTTCACTGCGCCGCAGAACACGGCGATCAGGCCGATGGCCGCGCCGAAGCCGCCGGGCAGGCCCAGCGCCTGGGCTGCCACGCAGCCAAAGGTGGCGCCTACGAAGAAGGAGGGGACTACCTCGCCGCCCTTGAAGCCGCAGCCGATGGTGACGGCGGTAAACAGGATCTTGAGGAACCAGGCCCATGGCGTGGCCTGACCCTGCTCCACCGCGCGGGTGATGATGTCCATGCCCGCGCCGTTGTAGTCCCGGCCCAGCAGCAGCGTCAGACCGATGATCAGGAAGCCGCCCACGGCAGCGCGGATATACGGGTTTTTCAGCCCCTTTACCGCGCCGTGCTCAATGAAATGCATGCCACGCACAAACAGGATGGACACCAGCGCACAGCCGATGGCCAGCAGTATCACCAGAAACATGGTCCACACGTTCAGCGCCGGCAGCGTTACCGTGAAGCGGGTAGGGGAGACCCCCAGCAGCGTGGCGATTAGATACCCCACTGACGCCGACATCAGACAGGGGATCAGTCCGGCGTAGTACAGCACGCCCACGCTGATGACCTCCAGCGCGAACACGGTGGCCGTCAGCGGCGTACCGAACAGGGCGGAGAACACGGCGCTCATGCCGCACAGCGTGGCCAGCGGCAGATCCTTTTCCCCCAGATACAGGGCCTTGCCGGTGCGGTAGCCGATGCCGCCGCCGATCTGCAGGGCTGCGCCCTCGCGTCCTGCCGAGCCGCCCAGCAGGTGGGTCAGGCAGGTGGAGATGAAGATGAGGGGTACTAATAAAATAGGAACATCCTTGCCGAAATGGACGGATTCGATGATGTTGTTGGTGCCGCGGCCCTCCATGTGGGCCAGACGGTACAGTCCCACGATCGCCACGCCGCCCACCGGCAGCAGCCAGATGATCCACGGATGCATGAGCCGCAGCTCCGTGGCCTGCTCCACGCCGATGTGGAAGGCTGCGCCCACCACGCCGCCGATGAGGCCCACGCCGCCGCCGATGCACAGCCATTTGGCCAGCGCGATGATATACAGGGAGATATGTTGAAAAAAGCCTTTGACGCGTTCCATAGCGTGCTCCTTTGTATGGGTATGTGAGTGGGATTCACAGGGCGGGGCCCGTGTGCTTCGCTGCAAGGGAATTTGCTGTTGACGGGGGACAGGCGGTCGAGTATAATAGGGACAAGTATAAAGAAGGAGAGAGCGCTTATGCTGGATAAAAACGATCTGCAGATGCTTCAGGAGATGATTACAGCTTCCGAAAACCGCATGAAGGTCATGATGGAAGCCTATTTTGACCCCAAGTTTAACCTGCTGTATGAAAACCAGCAGATCATGATGGGGCAGCTCGCTCCCCGTTCCCGCGTGGATGACCTTGAGGATGAGGTCAAATTCCTCAAATCCGTTGTCCGGCAAATGAACGACGAGATCCAGCAATTGAAGAAAGCCATCTGAACCCCACGCCGCCTGTTACCGGACGGCGTTTTTCTGTCAGCTTCCGACATTTTAACACCCTCTTTATCTGTTGTCAATCACACCCCGTGGGCGGTTTGTACGATGAAAACTGACATTTTGTCAGCAAGCCATACAAATTTTGCAATTTTTCATTTTCACGGTTGATTCTCGCAGAAATATGCCGTATACTATGGGTACGAGCAAAATTTGTAAGCCCTACTTATTTAAATTGAGGAGGAAAACGAAATGAAATACGGTCGTACATTTAACTTCTCCGCCGGCCCCGCCATGATGCCGGAGAGTGTGCTGGAGGAGATCCGCGACGAGATGATGAACTACCGCGGCAGCGGCATGTGCGTCATGGAGATGAGCCACCGTTCCAAGGTGTTCCAGCAGATCGCTGACGAGGCCGAGGCCGACCTGCGCAAGCTGATGAACATCCCCGATAACTACAAGGTCCTGTTCATCCAGGGCGGCGGCACCCTGCAGTTCGCCATGGTGGCCATGAACCTGATGAAGAACGGCAAGGCCTGCTATGTGGAGACCGGCGCGTGGTCCAAGAAGGCCATTGCCGAGGCCAAGAAGTACGGCGAGGTGCAGATCGTTGCCTCCTCCGCCGACAAGAACTTCTCCTACATTCCCGACTGCTCCGATCTGGACATTCCCGAGGATGCCGACTATGTCTACATCTGCGAGAATGAGACCATCAACGGCACCACCTGGAACAAGCTGCCCAACACCAAGGGTCACGTTCTGGTGTCCGACCAGTCCTCCATGTTCCTGTCCAAGCCCTGCAACGTGGCCGATTACGGCCTGATCTGGGCCGGTGTCCAGAAGAACGTGGGCCCCGCCGGTATGGCCGTGGTCATCATCCGCGAGGATCTGATCCGCGACGATCTGGATCCCAAGACCCCCATCTACATGAAGTATAAGACCCATGCCGACAACGACAGCATGTACAACACCCCCAACTGCTGGGCCATCTACTGCTGCGGCAAGGTGTTCAAGTATCTGCTGAGCATCGGCGGTCTGGAGGAGATGCACAAGCGCAACATCGCCAAGGCCAAGGTCATCTATGACTTCCTCGACAGCTCCAAGCTGTTCAAGGGTGCTGTCGTCCCCGAGGATCGCAGCCTGATGAATATCCCCTTCGTCACCGGCGACAAGGATCTGGACGCCGCCGTGGTGGCTGCTTCCAAGGAGGCCGGCTTCGATAACCTGAAGGGCCACAAGTCCGTGGGCGGCCTGCGCGCCAGCGTGTACAACGCCATGCCCATCGAGGGCGCTCAGGCTCTGGTGGAGTTCCTGACCAAGTTCGAGGCGGAGCACAAGTAAAAGCAATAATAAAGGGGGAGCACGGTAGACCGTGTGTAGGGCAGGGTGACCACACCCCGCCGCTCCTTACAATGTCATTCCGAGCCAGTGCTCACACTGGCGTGGGAATCCGTAACTTAATATAAAAGGACGGATTGCCACGTCGCTTCGCTCCTCGCAATGACAATTGCGAAGTGCAACAACAAACTGTATTAAAAGGAGATAATTACCATGCATATTCTGGTTACTGACGGTATGGATAAGACCGCGATGGCGCAGCTGCGCGAGATGGGCCATGAGGTCGTCGAGCAGTTCTATGAGCCCGATCAGCTGGGCAAGGCCCTGCGTGATTTCGACGTGGTCGTGGTTCGCTCCAAGACCAAGGTCCGCGCCAACCACATTGACGAGGCCAAGGGCAGCAATCTGAAGCTCATCATCCGCGGCGGCGTGGGCGTGGACAACATCGACGTCAAGTATGCCGAGGCCAACGGCATCGCCGTGAAGAACACCCCCAAGGCTTCCTCCCAGTCCGTGGCCGAGCTGGCTATGGGCCATATGTTCGCCTGCGCCCGCTATATTTCCGACGCCGGTTACACCATGCGCAACGGCGAGTGGAAGAAGAAGGAGTACGGCAAGGGCATCGAGCTGCAGGGTAAGACACTGGGTATCGTGGGCTTCGGCCGCATCGGCCAGCATCTGGGCGTGATGGCCAAGGCCATCGGCATGAACGTCATCGCCTTCGATATCTTCCATATCCCCGGCATCGAGGAGCAGCTGGGCATCCCCTATGTGGAGATGGATGAGCTGCTGGCCAAGTCCGACTTTGTGTCCGTCCATGCTCCCGCAGTGGACGGCGGTGCTCTGATCTCCGCTGAGAACATCGCCAAGATGAAGGACGGCGTGGTGGTCATCAACACCTCCCGCGGCACCAACGTGGACGAGGCCGCTCTGCTGGCCGCTCTGGAGTCCGGCAAGGTGCGTGCCGCCGGTCTGGACGTGTACGCCGACGAGCCCGCCACCAACAAGGCCCTGTACAGCCATCCCATGGTTTCCTGCACGCCTCACATCGGCGCCGCCACCGTCGAAGCGCAGAAGCGCATCGGCGCGGAGATCGTGGACATCATCAAGGGTATGTAAGGCTGTCCCGAAGCGGGAAAGTCTGTCATTCCGAGCCAGTGCTCACACTGGCGTGGGAATCTGATCATAATAAAGAAAGAGGACGCGAAAGCGCCCTCTTTTTTTAGCAACTTATTCTTCCGGAATATAACGGATGATATCCTCTACGTCACATTGCAGGATGCGGCACAGGTCGTTCAGCGTGTTCAGGGTAATGCTGCGATTCTTCCGCAGAGCATCCAGTGTTCCCGTACTGACGCCATGCTCCTTTATCAGCGCATACTGGCTGATTCCACGGCGCTTCATTGTTTCCCACAACGGGTCAAACACGATCACTTCCTGTCACCTCCCTGCTGCTGTTAAGCATACATGGAATAGTTTCTCTTGAATATTGCCGAATATTAGGCTATATTAAAAGCAGGGAGTGACTGCATGAAAAAGTGGTTGAAAAAATTGAAGCAGCTGCCCCGCCGAAAGCGTGATATCATCGGTATCAGCACAGCATTGGGTGTGGAGTTGGGCCTGATACTGCTGGGGTTTGAAGAAACCACTGTACTGGTATTGAGCTTTCCGGCGTTCGCATTCTTCATGTGGCTGTGCCCGGAGCTGTGGAGTGGGAAATAAAGAAAGAGGACGCTTGCGCGTCCTCTTTTTGCTGATTTGTTTACTTCACCACGATCTGGTTGCTGGCGCTGCCGAAGATGTCCTGCCATGCGGCGTCCACCTTGGCGGCCTCGTCCTGTGCCAGCTTGGCCTCGTCGGCGTTTTCATCCGGCAGCTGCCCCAGGATCAGCAGCGCCACATAGTTGCCGTTGACGAACAGGCGGGCCTGCTCAACCTGCGCCACATTCATGCTATACATACGGACGTAGTCCAGCACCTGATCGTAGCGCTCCTGCAGCAGCGCGGCGGCGTCCTGGGCATAGCCGTCCTTCACCTTCAGCACCACGGCAGTGCTGGGGTCAAGGGCACTGTTCTCGCAGCTTTCGGCGGCCCAGCTGTCGATTTTGCTCATGTCCAGACCGTAGTAGTTGGTCATGCGGTCCTCGCTCTCCGCCAGGTCGCAGCCGTAGCTGTCGCCCAGCTTCTCCTTCAGTGCGTCCAGCACTTCCTGCGCGGTTTTGTCGACGGTTGTGCTGCCGTTATCCTTGTTTCCGTTGTCGTTGGCATTGCCGCAGGCGGCCAGGGACAGCACCATCATCAGTGCCAGCAGCAGAGCGGTAACTTTTTTCATCATTTTCATGGCTCAAAACCATCCTTTCCATTTGATTGACATCCCTTAGACGAGATCAGATCCGGAAAGGTTCCGAAAATAATAAAAAAATTTACTTCCGCATATCCAGCGGGTCGTCCTGCGGGCGGCCCAGCGGCTCCATCCGCCGGGGCGCGATGGGCCGCGACATGCAGAAATACCGGGTCTCGTCGGCAATGTGATCCTCCTGCGCCGTGTCCACATCCTCCGGTGCGGTCTTGCTGTACAGCAGCGCCGGGACTGTCCGCAGGAAGCCCTTGCAGGTGTCGAACACATACATGCCGGGATAGCCCTCGCTGTCGAAGGCCAGCCGGTAGTGCAGCTGCATCCACCCGGCAATGCGGCGGTTGTCGCCCCGCTGGAAGAAAATGCGGTGCTTCAGCGCCGTTTCATAGACGCTCTCGCCCCGGCTGGCGTCCCAGATGGCCGGATCGGCCACGCCGGTGATATCCCGCCCCTTGAGATAGGGATGCTCGCTCTCGATGCGGCGGATCTCCGAAAACTGCCTGTCCGGCGTCCACAGCACACCCTCGTTGGGTGTGGAGGTGCAGCCGTACAGCTCCAGAATACGATAGATCACGCCGTCGTGATCCACCGCCCACCAGCCGCAGGAGAAGGGCTTGGCATAGCCAAAGTCATAACTGCGGTACACCCGCCATTCTCTGGGGATATCGAAGGCGGGCAGCACATGGGTGAACCGCCGGTCGGCGTAGTGGCCGGGATCGTCGGTGAACTCACTGAACACCTGCCCCTGAAAGATGTCCCATCTGCCCTCCAACCACGCCAGCCGCAGCCGCCGGGGCAGGGCCTCCAGCTGCCGGAGATACTCCGGCTGGGCGGCCAGCAGCGCCTTGTTGTCGGTGACCCGTGCGGGGATGAATTCATAGTCGTCGGGGTTTTCGCCCGGCTCGAACCGCCGGTCGATGAACAGCCGCTTGATGTAGCTGTGGCCGGGGCCGCCGGGGTTGCAGGTGTAGTAGATGCGTTTGGGGAAATCGTTGACGCCACGGAGACACGCGGCAAACTGCCGCATCCACTGCTCCCGCAGCTGGGTACATTCGTCCAGAAAGATTACGTCGTACTCCGCGCCCTGATAGCGGTCCATGTCGCCGTCGCTGGCGCAGTAGCCGAACTCCAGGGTGGAGCCGTTGGCAAAGGTGAAGGTGCGGTCGGTGGTCTTGTACTGCGCCGCGCCGTGGAGCTCGGCGCGCAGCTGGCGGATGTGGTTGCTCTCCAGCTCCTGATAGGTGCGCCGCACGATCAGCAGCCGGATGCCGGGATAGTGCAGGGCCAGCAGCTTGGCCTTGGTGCGCACGGCCCAGCTCTTGCCGCCGCCCCGGGCCCCTCCGAAGGCGATGTATTTTCTGCGGCATTCCAGAAACCGCTTCTGCTTCTCGTTGGGATAGGAAATGTGCAGTGTGACCGGTGAGTCTTGCATGAGAATAGCCTCCTTATGGTAGTTGTTCCTGCCATAAGAAGGAAAAGAAAGGCGTGTTGCCCTTATCGGGGCAACACGCCTTTGAGAAGTCGGCTCGCTTACGCCTGATCGCCGCCGTCCAGCGTCAGACTGATGGGCTCCGAGGGATCGGGCATGGCAGGCGCGGCGTCCGGCATATCTGGCGGCGTCAGCGCGCTGTCCACCTCCTCGCTGATGTGGGCCACAGCGGCGGCGTTGGCGGCCTTTTCCTGCTCCGTCTGCTGCTTTGCGGCGGCCTTGGCTTCTTCCTCGCGCTGATGGGCCTCGGCATTGGCGGCGCGGTTGGCCGCCTTCTCCGCCATCCGGCGGCGGTTGAGGGCCAGAAAGCCCCGGACGACCAGCCACACGGCGAAGGCGACGACCACCAGCATGCCGATCCAGCCGGGGGTGCGGATTACATAGAAATCCCGGATAGAGAAGTATTCTTTCCCCATGCCCAGGAAGTACAGCGCCACGCCGCCGGCGGCGCACAGGATGCACAGGATCAGATCAAGGACGGACCGGGCGTGATGGGCTTTCTTCCGGGTGAAATAGCACAGCAATAGCAGCAGCGCCGCCAGAAACAGGGTGGGGGACTGGCAGCAGAGGAAATATCCCAGTGTGGTGTCCAGCATGGTTCAGGACTCCTTTCTCTTTGTAAAAGCGGAAAGCATTATTTGACGATGGGCAGCACGCCCAGCAGCTTCAGCTCCGTGCCGCCGGTGTTGACGATGCTGTGGGTGTGGCCCTCGGGACAGTAGTGGCACATACCAGCGGTGACGGGGTATTCCGCATCGTCGTCGATGCACCGGCCGCTGCCGGACAGCACATAGATGATCTCGCAGTTGCCGGTGTGGGTGTGCAGGCCGATGGAGGAGCCCACCGGCAGCGTTAGCTGCACCACCGCGCCCATGCGGGGATCATCGAACTTGCGGACGATGGCCTCGCCCTCGCCGCCCTTGAAGTGGGGCACGGCGTTGGCGGCCATGGTGTTGAAATCAAGGATCATAAGATTCTCCTTTCAGGGGGTGGGAATATGGCCCCCTTGTGTAAAGGGGGCTGTCACCGAAGGTGACTGGGGGATTGTCGGATAAGATAGTGCAGTGGAAGTCCAGATGGATGCTACGGCGGCATAGCCGCCGAGATTGACACTAAAAATATGCCACAGGCATATTTTCTTAACGCGTCAACCCCTCCGTCAACGCTTCGCGTTGCCACCTCCCCCTTACACAGGGGAGGCTTTGAAATAGCCCCCTGCTCAGTTCAAAAAGTCCTTCAGCTTCTTGCTGCGGCTGGGATGGCGCAGCTTGCGCAGGGCCTTGGCCTCGATCTGGCGGATACGCTCACGGGTGACGTTGAACTCCTTGCCCACTTCCTCAAGAGTGCGGGTGCGGCCGTCCTCAATGCCGAAGCGCAGCTTCAGCACCTTCTCCTCCCGGGGCGTCAGGGTGCTCAGCACGTCCACCAGCTGCTCCTTCAGCAGCGTGAAGCTGGCGGCCTCACTGGGCTCGGACGCGCCCTCGTCAGGGATGAAGTCGCCCAGATGGCTGTCCTCCTCCTCGCCGATGGGGGTCTCCAGCGACACCGGCTCCTGGGCGATCTTCAGAATTTCCCGTACCTTGTCCACCGGCATGCCCATCTCGGCGGAGATCTCCTCGGGAGAGGGATCGTGGCCCAGCTGCTGCAGCAGCTGGCGGCTGACCCGGATGACCTTGTTGATGGTCTCCACCATATGTACGGGAATACGGATGGTTCGGGCCTGGTCGGCGATGGCGCGGGTGATGGCCTGACGGATCCACCAGGTGGCGTAGGTGGAGAACTTATAGCCCTTGGTATAGTCGAACTTCTCCACGGCCTTGATCAGACCCAGATTGCCCTCCTGAATCAGATCGAGGAACAGCATGCCGCGGCCCACATACCGCTTGGCGATGGATACCACCAGACGGAGGTTGGCCTCGGCCAGCTTCTGCTTGGCCTTGTTGCCCTCCTTGATGTCCTTTTTCAGCTGAGCCAGCTCCTCATCGGGGATGGTCTCTTCGTTCTCGGCGGCCTCGTCGATACGCTCCTGGGCGGCGCGGCCGGCGGACATGGCGGTGGCCAGTACCACTTCTTCGTCAGCGCTCAGCAGCGGCACACGGCCGATCTCCTTCAGATACATGCGCACGGGATCGTCGATGTTGAAGCTGTCCACCAGCGTGTTGGGGTCCACCAGCTCCTCTTCCTCGATCTCGGCGATCTCCTCCATGGGAGGCTCGATGTCGTCATCGATGTTGGACAGGAAGTCCTCAGTGCCCACCTCGATGCCCAGCGCCTCCAGAGAGTCGTAGATGCGATCCATCTGCTCGCTCTCCAGATCCATCTCGTCCAGCACGTCGCTGACCTCGTTGGCATCCAGCTTGCCCTTCTTCTTGCCCTTGACCAGCATGTCCCGCAGCTTTTCGTTGGCCATGATCAGTGCGGCGGCAGGCAGGGAGGCAATGGTCTTATCATCCAGCTTGCCCTTTTCCTTCTTGTCCTCAGCGGGCTTGGCGTCGTCCTTTTCCGCGGCCTCGGCGCTCTTGGCGTCTGCCTTCTTGTTCTTATCGTCCTCCGCCAGCAGGGCGTTGGCCATTTCCTCCAGCTCCTTCTGGGTGTAGGTCTTATCGGTCATGTGTGCTTTCCTCCATATTATTTATCTTTTCGTTTTTTGTCCTTGAATGTCTCCATGGCCAGCAGCAGGGGATCAATGCCGGAGTCATCCCGCTTGGCCTGCTCCTCCCGGATCACCCGTATGTAATCCGCCAGCGCCTGAGACGCGTTGGCCGTGGATTCCGGCTTTTGCAGAAGCGTGGTCAGGTGGCTCATTTCCTCACCCGTCAGCTCGCCCGTCAGGGCGGACAGACCGCTGCGGTCATACCGCCGTGGCCACATGGCGCCGTATATCCTGCCCAGCAGCGGCGAGGAGAATTCCTCCGGCCGCAGGGGCGGCGTGTCTCCGAACAGCGTGGGATCGAGATGCAGCAGCCGGATCACGCCCTCCTCCGCCATGGCGCTGCGGAGATTGGTATAGCGGCTGCCCCGTGCGGCGGGCTGCATGGTCATGGCGGGGTTCAGCTCCTGCCGCTCCCGCTTCTTCCGGTCGCTGTACCGCCGTTTGCGGGCGGCACGCTCCACCTCCTGCCGCATGGACTCCGGGGAGAGACCCGCCGCCTCGGCGGCACGGTTGGCGTATACCTCCCGCTCCACGGCGTTGTCCAGTTCGGCAAGCACCTGGCTGATCTCGGCGGTGTAGTCGATGCGGCCCTGATCGCTGCGCAGGTCGTACTTGGCGGCCACCTGCGACATGCGGAACTCCACGCCGTTCTCACTGCCGCTGAGCAGCCGCTCGAAGGCGGGCGCGCCCTGAAATTTGATGAAATCGTCGGCGTCCTGCTTCACATACGCGCCGTCCACCAGCCGCCGGGGCAGCTTCAGCACCCGGACGGTGAACTCGGTGTTGTTCAGCATTTCCAGCGCCCGCTGGGTGGCCAGCTGACCGGCGTTGTCGTTGTCGTAGCACAGCACCAGCTCCTTGGTGTACCGGCCCAGCAATCGGATCTGCTCGGTGGTCAGCGCCGTACCCATAGAGGCCACCGCGTTGTCGAAGCCCGCCTGATGCAGCGTCACCACGTCAAGGTTGCCCTCGCACAGGATCATGTTGGGGCGCTTGGTTTTCTTGGCCAAATTCAGACCGTACAGCACCCGGCGCTTGCTGTATACCGGCGTTTCGGTGCTGTTCATGTATTTCGGCTCGGACTTGTCGATGACGCGGCTGCCGAAGCCCACCACGTCGCCCCGCACGTCAATGACCGGCAGCATCAGCCGGTTGCGGAATTTGTCGTAAAAGCCGCCGCTTTTGTTGGCCACGATCAGTCCCGCCGTCAGCAGCTCCTGCTTGGTGTAGCCCTTGGCGGTCATGGCCCGCAGCAGCGCGTCCCAGCTGTCCGGCGACGCGCCCATGCCGAAGCGCACGGCGATCTTTCGGGAGATGGCCCGCTTATCCAGATACGCCCGCACCGCCGCGCCGTCGGGGCTCTGCAGCACGTCGTAATACCACCGTGCGGCATCCCGGTTCAGGTTCAGCAATCGCTTGCGCAGCCGGTCGGCATCAGCGGATTCCCGATCCTCCGGCACCTCCATGTTCACCCGCTTGGCCAAAAAGCGAATGGCGTCGGGGTAGGAGAGGTTTTCAATCTCCATGATGAAGTTGATCACGCCGCCGCCCTTCTTGCAGCCGAAGCAGTGATAGAACTGCTTGTCCTGCAAAACGTGGAAGGAGGGCGTCTTTTCATTGTGGAAGGGACAGCAGCCCCAATAGCTGCCGCCCTTGGGCGTCAGCGACACATAGGAGCCCACCACGTCCACGATGTCGTTGCGGGCGATCAGCTCGTCCAGAAATGTCTGGGAAAACATGGCGGGACCTCCTTTCCGCGCTGCGCCGAAATTTTTCCTCATCCTATTATACAGGATATTTTCTGAATACACTCTTTTTTCAGCGAAAAATTTTTGAAAAACAAAAATTTTTGTACCACCGCAGGGCGGCAGGTGCTATAATGGACGAAACAAGAAACGACAGGGAGGTACTTTCCTATGAAACGACTCTTTACCGGCGGCCGCGTGGTCAGCGGCAGCGCCGTCGTGGAGGCCGACGTGCTGGTGGACGGCGAGAAGATCGCTGCCGTGGCGCCCCATATCGACGCGCCTGATGCGGAGGTGGTGGACGTGACCGGCAAGCTGCTGCTGCCGGGCTTCATCGACGCCCACACCCACTTTGACCTGGACGTGTGCAATACCACCACCGCCGACGATTTTGAAAGCGGCAGCCGTTCCGCCCTGCGCGGCGGCACCACCACCGTCATCGACTTCGCCTGCCCCAACAAGGGCGAGACGCTGGCCTACGGTCTGACGCTGTGGCACAGGAAGGCGGCGGACTGTCACTGCGACTACGGCTTCCATATGACCATCGACGACTGGAACGAGGGCATCGAGGGCGAGCTGGACGACATGTTCGCCGCCGGCATCACCTCTTTTAAGATGTATATGACCTATCCCGCCATGATGCTGCCGGACGGCGACCTGTACCGGGCCATGAAGGCGCTGAAGGCACGGGGCGGCATCTGCGGCGTCCACTGCGAGAACAGCGGCGTTATCGACGCGCTGGTGGCGGAGAAAAAAGCCAAGGGCGAGAACACCGTCTCCTGCCATCCCCAGACCCGCCCCGACTATCTGGAAGCGGAAGCGGTGGGCCGCATCCTGCGGATCGCCCAGGCGGCGGAGGCTCCCGTGGTGATCGTCCACACCACCAACGCCGCAGCCCTCAGCGAGATCGATCAGGCCCGTGACCGTGGCCAGACGGTGTATTCCGAGACCTGCCCCCAGTATCTGGCGCTGGACGACAGCGTTTACTATCAGGAGGACTGGCTGTCCTCCGCCAAGTTCGTGTGCTCGCCTCCCATCCGCAAAAAGGCGGATCAGGACGCGCTGTGGGATGGTCTGCGTGAGGGCCGGGTCAACACCGTGTCCACCGATCATTGCTCCTTCACCACCAAGCAGAAGCTGGCGGGACAGGGGGACTTCACCACCATTCCCGGCGGCCTTCCCGGCGTGGAGACCCGGGGCGAGGTGGTGTATACCACCGGCGTGGCGGCGGGCCGCATCGACCTGCCTACCTTCTGCCGTGCCCTCAGCGAGAATCCCGCCAAGCTATACGGTCTTTATCCCCGCAAGGGCTGCATCGCACCCGGCGCGGACGCCGATATCGTGGTGTACGATCCGGCGGCGGATCATACCCTCCGGGCCGCCGATATGGTGTCCCGCTGCGACTATACTCCCTTCGAGGGCTTCCGTACCTCCGGCAGCATCGCCGCCGTGTACCTGCGGGGCATGCCCGCCGTGGAGAGTGGCGTTGTCAACGACGTAAAGGGTCAGTACCTCAAGCGCGGCAAGTGCGCCCTGTAAAAACTGTGATACAGCAAAAACGGCAGCTATGGCTGCCGTTTTTGCTGTAAATTTTTTGCGCGGCGCTTTTCAAACGCCGCCGTCGGTGTTATACTACGTCTGATACCATGATTCCATGAAAAGGAGCGAACATTATGAAAAAATCCGTATTGCGCAGCTATGCCAACCTGATCGCCCGCATGGGCGTTAACATCCAGCCGGGTCAGGAGGTCTTTATTCAGGCCGACCTGGATCAGCCGGAGTTCGTGCAGATGCTGGTGGAGGAGTGCTATAAGTGCAAGGCCAGGAAGGTGGTGGTGGACTGGAACTATCAGCCGCTGCAGAAGGTCCACTACCGTTACCGCACCCTGACCACCCTGGGCAAGGTGGACAACTATGAGGAGGCCCGCTGGCAGCACTATGTGGACACCATCCCCTGCCGCATTTATCTGCTCAGCGAGGATCCCGACGGGCTGAAGGGCATCAATCAGGAGAAGATGGCCAAGGCCCAGCAGAAGCGCTATCCCATCATCAAGCCCTATCGTGACGCCATCGAAAACAAGTATCAGTGGTGCATCGCCGCCGTACCCGGCAAGGCATGGGCCAAGAAGCTGTTTCCGGAGCTGCGTGCCGGTGCCGCCGTGGAGAAGCTGTGGGAGAACATTCTGGCCACCTCCCGCGTGGACGGCGACCCCATCGCCGCGTGGGAGGCCCACAACAAGGATCTGCACGACCGCTGCGCCTATCTCAACAGCCTGCACATCGAGAAGCTGCACTACACCAGCGCCACCGGCACCGACTTCACCGTGGGCATGATCTCTGAGGGCCGGTTCAGCGGCGGCAGCGAGAAGAGCTTGCAGGGCATCGTATTTAACCCCAACATCCCCAGCGAGGAGTGCTTCATCTCTCCCAAGCGGGGCGAGGCCGAGGGCATCGTCTATTCCACCAAGCCCCTCAGCTATCAGGGCCAGCTGATCGATAAGTTCTGGATCCGGTTCCATGAGGGCAAGGCCGTGGAGTGGAACGCCGAGGTCAACAACCAGCTGCTGACCAAGCTGATCACCATGGACGAGGGCAGCGCCTATCTGGGCGAGTGCGCGCTGGTGCCCTACGATTCCCCCATCCGCAAGTCCGGCATCCTGTTCTACAACACCCTGTTTGATGAGAATGCCGCCTGCCATCTGGCGCTGGGCATGGGCTTTGCCGACACCATCGAGAACTTCCACGAGCGGACGCTGGAGGAGTGCCGCGCGCTGGGCGTCAACGACTCCATGATCCACGAGGACTTCATGATCGGTTCCGAGGATATGAACATCGACGCCATCTGCGCCGACGGCAAGACCGTTCCCATCTTCCGCAATGGCAACTGGGCCTTCTGAGAATTTCCTGCATGAAAAAGCGTGTTCCCTGCGGGGAACACGCTTTTTTGCGCCGCCGGGCTTTCCAAGGGGCGAAAAATACGGTATAATAGCAGGGAAAATGCGGAACGGAGAGAGGAGAAACGTCTATGCTGACCATCTGGATCGGCCGCGCGGGAAGCGGCAAATCGGCGCGGGTGTTGGAGACCATGGGCCGGGAACGGGAGCGCCGTTCCCAGCTTCTGCTGGTGCCGGAGCACACGTCCCACGAGGCGGAGCTGGATCTGTGCCGCGCCTGCGGCCCCACCGCCAGCCGCAATGCCGAGGTGCTGACCTTCCAGAGCCTTGCCACCCGTGTGCTGAGCGAGACCGGCGGTCTGGCGGAGGTGACGCTGGACAACGGCGGCAAGCTGCTGACCATGCGGCGGTGCTTACAGGAACTGCACAGCAACCTGAAGGTGTTCGGGCGGCCCTCCCAGCGGGCGGCGTTCCTGCACCAGCTGACCACACTGGCCGACGAATTCTACGCCTATCAGATCGCGCCGGAGACGCTGTACCGCCATGTGGCGGACATGGAGGGCGCCATGGGCGACAAGCTTCGGGATGTGGCGCTGATCTTCGCCGCCTACGACGCGCGGCTGCGCAATGGGGAGACGGATGTGCGCTCCCGCGTGCAGAAGCTCCGCGACAGCCTGCCCCAGTCCCACTATCTGGACGGGAAGGATCTGTATCTGGACGGCTTTTCCTTCTTCAACAAGCAGGAGGAGAGCGTGCTGGCGCTGGCGCTGCGGCGTTGTCACAGCGTGACGGTGACGCTGCTGGGCGACCGGAGCGGGCAGCTGTTCCAGAATGCCGCCGCCCAGAAGGAGCGGCTGGTGCGCATGGCCCGCGAGGCGGGGGTGGAGTGCCGTCTGGCCTATCTCTCCCGGCAGGAGGACAGCCCGCTGGGCCATCTGGAGCGCCACTGCTTCGGCAGCGACGCGGTCTGGGAGGGCGAGACCGATGCGGTGGCCCTCTATCAGGCGGCCACCGCCTATACCGAGGTGGAGTATGTCTCCGCCCGGATCCGGCGATTGGCGGCGCAGGGCTATCGCTATCGGGATATTGCCGTGGCCAGCCGCAGCATGGATGTTTACGGGCCGCTGCTGGAGTCGGTGTTCCGGCGGGACGGCATCCCCGCCTATATCAGCCGCCGCAGCGACATTCTGGAAAAGCCGGTGATGACGCTGCTGCTGTCCGCTGTGGACGCGGTGACCGGCGGCTTTGAGTATGAGGATATGTTCCGCTATCTGAAAACCGGCATGACCGGTGTGACGGCGGCGGAGTGCGATCTGCTGGAAAACTATGTGATCCGGTGGGATATCCGGGGGAATATGTGGCTGCGGGATGTGCCGTGGACGCTGAATCCCGACGGCTACGGACTGGACATGACGGAGGAGCGGGCGGCACGGCTGGAGGAGATCAACCGCATCCGGGAAAAGGTGCGCGGGCCGCTGTCGGCGCTGGCCGACGGCCTGAAGCGGCGGCCTGCCGCGCAGGACAAGGCGCGGACGCTGTATGAGTTCGCGGCGGCGGCCGGTGTGCCGGACGCCCTGCGGGAGAAGGCGGATGCGCTGCTTTCGGCGGGACAGGTGCAGCTGGCGGAGGAATATGCCCAGCTGTGGCAGATCTTCTGCGACGTGCTGGATCAGTTTGTGGAGATCCTTGGGGATACGGAGCTGGACGGCGAGGAGTTTGCCAGGCTGCTGCGGCTGGTGCTGACCCAGTACAGCGTGGGCACCATCCCCGCCACGCTGGATCAGGTGAAGGTCAGCGAGATCACCCGCAACGACCGCCACCGGGTACGGGTGCTGTTCCTGCTGGGAGCCAATGACCACCTGCTGCCCAAGATCGAGAAGGACGGCGGCGTGCTGGACAGCGACGACCGGCAGGCGCTGGCGCAGCGGGATATCCCCCTGTCGGACGCCACCTTTGACGCCCTGGACAACGAATTGCAGAATATCTACGCCTGCCTTGCCCAGCCCACGGAGCAGCTGCATATCTCGTGGCCGGTCACCGATGTGACCGGCGCGGAGCTGCGGCCCTCCTTCGTGGTGGAGCGGGTGCGGCTGCTGTTCCCGAAGCTGAAGGTACAGCGGGAGGACGGCGCCTACCGCATGACGCTGCCTGCCACGGCTCTGTGCGTCGCCGGGGAGAATGAAGCCCTGCGGCGGTATTTCCAGGGGCAGCCCCGGTACGCGGCGGCCCTTGCTGCCATGGCCCGCGCCCGGCGGATGGAGCGGGGGCGGCTTTCGCCGGAGGCGGTGCAGTCATTGTACGGCCGCTTCATCGCCATGTCCGCCAGCCGTATCGACCGGGTGAAGTCCTGCCATTTCGGCTATTTCATGGAATACGGCCTGCGGGCCAGGGAGCGGAAGAAGGCGGGCTTTGAGGCTCCGGAGGTGGGCACCTTCCTGCACTATCTGCTGGAAAATGTGAACCGCGAGGTGAAGGAGCAGGGCGGCTACGGACAGGTGGACGACGAGGCGCTGCGCCATATGGTGAAGCGCTATGTGGAGCGCTATGCCGCCACGCAGATACAGGAGTATCAGAACAAGTCCGCCCGCTTCCGGTATCTGTTCAGCCGCCTGCGGGAGACGGCGTATACCATCATACTGAATATTGCCCGGGAAATGCGGCAGTCGGATTTCCAGCCGGTGGAGTTTGAGCTGAGCTTCGGCGGGCGGGACGGCCATCTGCCCGCCATCACCGTGCGGGAGGGCGGCGCGTCGCTGTCGGTGTCCGGCAAGGTGGATCGTGTGGACGGCTGGCTCCATGACGGGAAGCTGTACCTGCGGGTGGTGGACTATAAGACCGGCAAAAAGAGCTTTGACCTGACGGATATCCGCTACGGACTGGGCATCCAGATGCTGCTGTACCTCTTTACGCTGGAGCGGGAGGGACAGGCGTATTTCGGCTATCCCATCGTACCCTGCGGCGTGCTGTACCAGCCCGCCCGCAGCGTGATATTGCGGCAGGATCGGAACATCAGCGACGAAAAGCTGAAAGCGGCGCTGGAGAGCGAGCTGCGCCGCACGGGTCTGGTGCTGGGCGAGCCGGAGGTGCTGCGGGCCATGGAGCACAGTGCGCTGGAAACGCCCTGTTATCTGCCCATCAGCGTGAAGAAGGACGGCACGCTGTCCGGCGATATCGCCACGGCGGCCCAACTGGGCCATCTGGGGAGGTATGTGGATCGGCTGCTGCACCAGATCGCCGGAGAGATCGCCCGCGGCAATATCGACGCCGATCCCTATGCCCGCGGGCCCCAGGACAGCGCCTGCACCTACTGCGCCTTTGCCTCGGCCTGCTATTTTGACGAGAGCCGGGACAAGCGGCGGCAGATGCATAAGACGGACAGCGGCGAATTCTGGGCCATGCTGGAGAAGGAGAACGGAGAGGAGGCGCGCCATGGCGAAAATTGAATTGACCCCTGACCAGCGCACTGCCGTGGAGAACCGGGGCGGAAGCCTGCTGGTGTCTGCCGCCGCCGGCTCCGGCAAGACCAAGGTGCTGGTGGAGCGGCTGTTCCGCTACATCACCCGGGAGCAGTGCGCGGTGGACGATTTTCTCATCATCACCTATACCAAGGCTGCCGCGGCGGAGCTGCGGGGCAAGATCGCCGCGGAGCTGGCCAAGCGGGTGGCGGAGCATCCGGAGGACGGCCATCTGCGCCGCCAGCTGTTCCGGGTGTATCAGGCGGACATCAAAACGGTGGACGCCTTCTGCGCCGCGCTGCTGCGGGAGAATACCTATCTGCTGCAGGCTGTGGAGGGCCACAGCCTGACGCCGGACTTCCGCGTGCTGGACGAGCAGGAGGCGGCTCTGGTCAAGGAGCGCGTGCTGGGCCGGGTGCTGGAGGATTTTTACGCCCATATGGACGATAAGGCGGAGCAGCTGGCGGAGACGCTGGGCGCGGGCCGGGATGACCGGGCGCTGGAAAAGCTGGTGCTGGAGCTGCACCGCAAGCTGCAAAGCCATCCCTATCCGCTGGAATGGCTGGAAAAGGTGCGCCGGGAGTGGGAGAATCTTCCGGAGGAGCTGGGCCAGTCCCCCTATGGACAGGTCATCATGGCGGATGCCGCTGCCAAGGCGGACTTCTGGGCTGCGCAGCTGGAAAAGACGGCGGACGGCATCATCGATGACGCGGTGGCCGCCGCCTATGCCGACCGGATGACAGAGACCGCCTCACAGCTGCGGCAGCTTGCCGCGGCACGGGGCGACTGGGCCGCCATGGCGGCCATCCGGCCCGCCTTCCGCCGCATGGGTGCGGTGCGGGGCGAGAACCCTGAGAAGGAGCGGATTCAGGCGCTGCTGAAGCCCTGCAAGGACGCGCTGAAGAAGCTGACGGTGCCCTTCGAGACGCGGCAGAAGGAATTGCTGGTGGATATGGCCGTGATGGCGCCCGCCATGCTGGCGCTGACCGACCTGACGGCGGAATTCACCCGCCGCTATCAGGCGGAGAAGGTGCGGCGCAACGCCATGGACTTCTCGGATCAGGAGCACTATGCCATTGAGCTGCTGCTGGCGGAGGGACAGCCTACGGAGCTGGCGCGGCAGGTGGCGGGCCGCTACCGGGAGATCATGGTGGACGAATATCAGGACACCAACGATGTGCAGAACTGCATTTTCTCCGCCATCTCCCGGCAGGAGCAGAACCTGTTCACCGTGGGCGACGTGAAGCAGAGCATTTACCGCTTCCGTCTGGCCGACCCCACCATCTTCCTGCGGAAATACAACGCCTATACGCCTGCCGCGCAGGCGGAGGACGGCCAGCCCCGCAAGGTTCTGCTGAGCCAGAACTTCCGTTCCCGCGCCAGCGTGCTGGACGCCTGCAACGCCATCTTCCAGAGCATCATGTCGGCGGAGATGGGCGAGATGGACTACGGGCCGGAGGAGCGGCTGAACTTCGGGGCGGCCTACTACCCGCCCCACGATGACACGGCGGCGGAATTCCATCTGATCGACGTGTCCGACACGGAGGAGGAGCACTTCGACCGCACGGCGGTGGAGGCCCGGTTCGTGGCGGACCGCATCCGCCGTATGCTGGACGAGGGCTACTGCGTCAATGGCGGAGACGGTCTGCGCCGGTGTACGCCGGAGGATTTCGTGATCTTGATGCGCTCGCCCCGCAGCCGGTTGAAGGCCTTCACGGCGGCGCTGGCGGCGCGGGGCATCCCCTGTGCCGCTGACGAGAGCAGCGACTTCTTCTCCTCAGTGGAGATCGCTGTAGTGTGGTCGCTTTTACAGATCATCGACAATCCCCGGCAGGACGTGCCGCTGATCTCCGTGCTGCGTTCGCCGCTGTTCGGCTTTACGCCGGACCGTCTGGCGGCCATCCGCGCCCTGCGGCGGGAGGGGGATTACTATGATGTCCTGCTGCTGGATGAGAGCGGGGATACCCAGGCGTTTTTGCAGACACTCTCGCAGCTGAGGGATGCCGCCCGGGACGAGCCGGTGGACGAGCTGCTGTGGCATATCTACAACACCTGCCACTGTGTGGCGGTGTTCGGAGCCATGCCGGGCGGGCAGGCCCGGAAGGACAATCTGGTGGCGCTGTATACCTACGCCCGGCAGCTGGCCGGGGCGGGGAAGAAGAGCGTATTCGATTTTGTGGCCCATCTGCGGACGCTGCTGGAAAACGGCGACGCGCCGGATCTCTCCACCCGACAGAGCGCGGGCGGCGTGCAGATCATGTCCATCCACAAGTCCAAGGGACTGGAATTCCCCATCGTGTTCCTGTGCGACCTCAGCAAGCGGTTCGACCCCCGCGACGTGCAGGAGCCGGTGCTGGTGCATCCGGTGCTGGGCCTTGGCACCGAGTGCGTGGATCGACAGCGCCGTATCCGGTACGACACCGTCAGCAAGACGGCGGTGGCCCTGCGTTTGCAGCGGGAGAGCAAGTCCGAGGAAATGCGCATCCTGTATGTGGCCATGACCCGCGCGCAGGAGAAGATGATCGCCGTGGACTGCATGCGGAAGGCCCGCAAGCGGGTGGCCGATCTGGCGGGCGTGGCAGGTGTGCCGACTCCGCCGGAGTCGGTGGCGGCGGGCCGGTGCCTGGGCGACTGGGTGATGCTGCCGCTGCTGTGTACCGCGCCGGGCGCGAAGCTGTGCCAATGGGCGGAGGTCACGCCGCGGTCGCTGACGGCGGAGGATGGCGGCTGGCAGGTGTATCTGTGGGAGAATCCCACCTCCGCCGCGCAGGCCGCGGCAGAGGACGGCGTGCTGACCGATCTGCCCGGGGAGGCGGACTTCGATCCCGCGCCGCTGGAATGGTCGTATGACCATCCCTGTGCCACGGTCACGCCTGGTAAGGTGACGGCCACCCAGCTGAAGGGCCGCGCCATTGATGAGGAGATCGCCCAGGGCGCACCTACCCGGCGGCGGGCGGTGCTGTTTGAAAAGCCGAAATTCCTGCGGGAGGTCACCGGCCTGACGGCGGCGGAGAAGGGAACTGCCGTCCACGCCGTGATGCAGTACATCGACTTCCGCACGCCGCCCACGGCCTCCGCCGTGGCGGGCGAGGTGGAGAAGCTGGCCCGGCGGCGGTTGCTGACGGCCCAGCAGGCCGCGGCAGTGGACTGCGCCATGGTGGCCCGGTTCCTGTCCTCGCCGCTGGCGGAGCGCATCCGGCAGGCAAAGCAGGTCTGGCGGGAGTACCGCTTCACGCTGCTGACGGACGCGGCGCTGTACGATCCGGCGGCGGCAGGGGAGGAACTGATGCTGCAGGGTGTGGTGGACTGCGCCTTCGAGACGGCAGAGGGCGGCCTTGTGGTGGTGGACTTCAAGACCGACCGTATCACGCCATCCCAGCAGGCCCAGCGGGCCGGGAGCTACCGCCCGCAGCTGGAGGCCTACGCGCTGGCGCTGGGGCAGGTGCTGGAAAAAGAGGTGACGGAGAAGGTGCTGTACTTTTTCCACACAAATTCTGCGGTGAAATTGTAAAAAAGTACTTGCAATTTGCCGCGGGATGTGCTATTATCACAGTTGCGTTTATGGGTAAAACCAGACGACAAGTGTACCGGAAAGGGGTGAACCAGAGCAATGAAGGAAGGAATCCATCCCAATTATCAGCAGACTACTATCAAATGCGCCTGCGGTAATGTGATTGAGACAGGTTCTACGAAGAAGGATATTCGCGTGGAAGTCTGCTCTAAGTGTCACCCCTTCTTCACCGGCAAGCAGAAGCTGGTGGATACCGGCGGACGTGTTGCCAAGTTCAACAAGCGTTTCGGTCTAGACAAGTAAAGACACTTACCATCACAAAACCCATGCCGTTTGGCATGGGTTTTGTTTTACATTCTGCATGAGCCGTGGTATACTTAACAGAAATCCGACCAACGAGGGCACTATATGGAACGAAAGACCATCGAACAGAACAAAGAGGGCGTGCGGGACTATGCGGTGCTGGTGGGGCTGAAGTCCCCGGTGCTGGGCCGCGACAGCGCCGATGAGGAGAGCCTGGCGGAGCTTTCCGCGCTGGTGGAGACCGCCGGCGCGGAGAGCGTGGGCATGATCCTGCAAAGCCGCGAAAAGCCCGACCCCCACAGCTTCATCGGCGAGGGCAAGGTGGAGGAGGTCAAGCGCATGGTGGACAACAGCCAGGCCACCATGGTCATCTTCGACAACGACCTGTCCCCGTCCCAAATTCGAGTCCTGACGGAGCTGTGCGGCGTGCAGGTGCTGGACCGCAGCGGCCTGATCCTGGACATCTTCGCCCAGCGCGCCCGGACGAAGGAGGGCTGCTTGCAGGTGGAGCTGGCCCAGTACCAGTACCTGCTGCCCCGCCTCATCGGTATGTGGTCGCACCTGGAGCGCCAGGGCGGCACCGGCGGCTCGCCCATCGGCACGAAAGGCCCTGGCGAGACCCAGCTGGAGACGGACCGCCGCCACATCCGCCGGAAGATCGACAAGCTGAAGGAGGAGCTGGAGGAGGTGCGCCGCGTGCGGGCCACCCAGCGTCAGCGGCGGCAGAAGAATGAGATCCCCGTGGTGGCCATCGTGGGCTATACCAACGCGGGTAAATCCACGCTGCTCAACGCCATCACCGGCGCGGGCATCCCCGCCAACGACCGCCTGTTCGACACGCTGGACACCACCACCCGTCTGCTCACCGTCAGCGACACGCTGGACGTGGTCATCTCCGACACGGTGGGCTTTATCCGCAAGCTGCCCCACCAGCTGGTGGAGGCCTTCAAGGCCACGCTGGAGGAGCTGGAGTACGCCGACCTGCTGCTGCATGTGATCGACTCCTCCAACCTCCAATGGCGGCAACAGGCCGACACGGTGGATCGCCTGATCCGTGAGCTGGGGGCGGACACCATCCCCTGCATCCGGGTGTATAACAAGTCCGACCTCAGCTTCCCCGGCGAACGGGCCAAGGAGGCCGACGCCGTGGCCATCTCTGCCAAGACGGGGGAGGGCATCCCCGACCTGCTGGCGCTGATCGACAAAAAGCTTGACAAGGGCACCAAGCGGGTGACGCTGCACCTGCCCTACGACAAGGCGGGAGCGCTGGACAGCCTGTACCGTGAGGCCAAGGTGGAGAGCGTGGAGTACGGCGCCACGGTGGACGTGGTGGCCGTGTGCAATCCCCGTCTGCTGGGCCAGCTGAAGGACTATATCGAGGGCTGGCAGCCAACCAAGGAGGACTGGGAATGAGCGGGTTCAGAGTGCCCTTTCAGGCGGCGGACAGCGAGTTCGTGGAGAAGCGCTCCCGCTTCATCAGCCACATCTGGCCGGTGGAGACGGAGGAGCAGGCCCAGCAGTGCATCAAGAACATGAAGGCCAAATACTACGACGCCCGTCACAACTGCTGGTGCTACCGTATCGGCCCCACCACCGTCCGGTACAGCGACGACGGCGAGCCCCAGGGCACCGCCGGACAGCCCATGCTGAAGGTGCTGGAGCGGGAGGAGGTCACCAACGTGTGCTGCGTGGTGACCCGGTATTTCGGCGGCATCCTGCTGGGGGCCGGCGGCCTGACCCGGGCCTATTCCAAGGGGGTCAAGGATGCGCTGATCGCCTCCGGCGTGGCGGTGATGGGTGCGTGGGCCAGGGTGGAGGTGCCCTGCACCTATCCCCTTTTCGAGCGGGTGAAGCTGGAGATCGAGGCCCAGGGCGGCGTCATCGACGATGTGACCTACGGCGCGGATGTGGCGCTGTCCATCTCGCTGCCTGCGGAAAGGGCGGAAGCCCTGCAGGCGCGGCTGACGGAGCTGTCCGCCGGAGGCATCACCATCCGGGTACTGGCGGAGGAATTCCGTCCGGGGCCGCGGGTGGAAGTAAAATAAAAAAGGGACTGCTGATGCAGTCCCTTCAGACTGTCGAAAACGTCTGTCATTGCGAGCCAGTGCTCACACTGGCGTGGCAATCCGTATCTGGCCCCCTTGTGTAAAGGGGGCTGTCACCGAAGGTGACTGGGGGATTGCCCCCGCAACGGACAACCCCTCCGGCGCTTCGCGCCACCTCCCCTTACACAGGGGAGGCTTTGGTTGCGGATTCCCACCCCAGTGACGTCGGTCACTGGTTCGGAATGACAGAGATGAGTTTTTCGACAAGGTGAAAAAATGTGCACCCGGTAGGGTGCACATTTTTTGCTCATTTTTCCACGCCTAAATGGGCGTGGCGCTTGATGGCCTGAAAAGATTCGTCGCTGATCACATGCTCCAGCTTGCAGGCATCTTCGGCAGCCACCTCAGGCGATACGCCCAGGCGGGTGAGGAACTGCGTCAGCAGCGTGTGGCGCTCGTAGATCATTTCGGCCACCTCGCGGCCCGGTTCCAGCAATGTGATGTAGCCGTTTTCGTCGACCTTGATATAGCCGCCGCTTTTCAAAAGACCCATGGCACGGCTGACACTGGGCTTGGAATAGCCCATGTACTCGCCTACGTCGATGGCGCGGACGTGAGGCGACTGGCTGGTCAGCACCAGAATGGTCTCCAGATACATCTCGCCGGATTCCTGCAAATGCATGTGATCACTCCTTGTTTTTATTACAAAAAGTATAGCACAAGGAGAAAGTAAATGCAAGTTGCATTTTGCTAACTATGCTAAATTCTGGAAATTACTTGCCCAGCGCGGCCTTCAGGGCCTCCACGCGGTCGGTCTTTTCCCATGCCACGCCCAGATCCTCGCGGCCCATGTGACCGTAAGCGGCCAGCTGGCGATAGATGGGCTTGCGCAGGTCGAGGTCGCGGATGATGGCGGTGGGGCGCAGGTCAAAGACCTTCTCCACAGCAGCCTCCAGCGCGTCGTCGGCCACCACGCCGGTGCCGAAGGTGTCCACCATCACGCTGACGGGGCGGGCCACGCCGATGGCGTAGGCCAGCTGGATCTGGCACTTGCTGGCCAGGCCCGCGGCCACCACGTTCTTGGCCACCCAGCGGGCGGCATAAGCGGCGGAGCGGTCCACCTTGGTGGGATCCTTGCCGGAGAAGGCGCCGCCGCCGTGAGGGGCGCTGCCGCCGTAGGTGTCCACGATGATCTTACGGCCGGTCAGGCCGCTGTCGCCCTGGGGACCGCCGATGACGAAGCGGCCGGTGGGGTTCACATAGAACTTGGTGTTCTCGTCCAGCAGCTCCGCGGGAACGGTGGGCTTGATGACCAGCTCGATGATATCCTTGCGGATCTGATCCAGAGAGGCTTCAGCGGCGTGCTGGGTGGAGACCACCACGGTGTCCACGCGGGAGGGCTTGCCATTGTCGTCATATTCCACGGTGACCTGGGTCTTGCCGTCGGGACGCAGATAGGTCAGCAGACCCTGCTTGCGCACGTCGGCCAGGCGCTTGGCCATCTTGTGAGACAGAGAGATAGCCAGCGGCATCAGCTCGGGCGTCTCGTCGCAGGCGTAGCCGAACATCATGCCCTGATCACCGGCGCCGTTGTCCAGCTCGTCGTCGCCGGAAGCCTTGGCCTCCAGAGACTTGTCCACGCCCAGGGCGATGTCGCCGGACTGTTCGTCAATGTTGGTGATCACGGCGCAGGTGTTGCAGTCAAAGCCGTAGGTAGCGTTATCGTAGCCGATGTCGCGGATCACCTCGCGGGCGATCTTGGGGATGTCCACATAGCAGGAGGTGGTGATTTCGCCCATGATGTGGATCAGGCCCGTGGAAGCGGTGGTCTCGCAGGCCACGCGGCCATTGGGATCCTTCTCGAAAATGGCGTCCAGAACGGCGTCGCTGATCTGGTCGCAGATTTTATCGGGATGTCCCTCAGTAACGGATTCGGAAGTAAACAGATGCTTTGCCATAATTTTGATCTCCTTTCAATTGGCGGAAATGCGCAACAAAAAAAGCGCCCTGCCTGAACCGACAGAGTGCTGAAATTTCTTGCTCTTTCCTCATCTTTCGATTCAACGTCGGATTTGGCACCTTGAAAAACAGGTTGCCGTGGCTTCATTGGGCCGTTCCCTCCGCCACTCTTGATAAGGTATGAAGTTGTCTGGGATATTAGCTAGACTACATTCTACCATCTTTGTCAGAATTGTCAATAGGTAAGTGTGAATTTTTTGTAAAATCACGAAAAGAAGAGGTGTATATGAAAAGCCTCCCTCTGTGAGGGAGGTGGCATGACCGCAGGTCATGACGGAGGGAGAGAATAAAAATCCCAGATTCTCTCCCCCAGTCTCGCTATCGCTCGACAGCCCCCTCACAGAGGGGGCCTTGAATCCTGCAAAGTCATGCCATTCCGGCCAATCTCCCGCTGCTCCAGGCCCATTGCAGGTTGTACCCGCCGCAGTCGCCGTCGATGTCCAGCACCTCGCCGCAGGCGTAGAACCCCGGCACAAGGCGGCTCTCCATGGTGCGGGGATCAAACTCGTCGCAGCGCAGTCCTCCTGCCGTCACCTGCGCCTGATTGAAGCCGCACACTCCGGTGACGGGCAGGATGAAGCCCTTCACCTGCGCCGCGATCCGCTGCAGGTTGCCGTCGCTGAGACCGGCTGCTCTCTGGTTGGTGAAGCCCGCCGCCTTGCACACCATCTGCCCAAGACGGCTGTGGAGCGCTCCGGTCAGCAGCGTGCCCGCCTCCCGGTCACCGGCGCTGTCACGCCGCTGCCGCAGCCAGTCCAACGCCTCCTGCTGCTCCCAGTCCGGAAGAAGATCCAGCGCCGCCGTCAGACCGTCGCCGCCTGTGGCGGCGGCGCGGGAGATGTCGAAGATCACCGGGCCGCTGATGCCGTACTCGGTGAACAGCACCTCGCCCCGGTTCTGCGCCAGAGTCTGGCCGCCCCGGCGGATGGTCACGGCGGCCTCCGCCTTCACGCCCTTCAGGGCGCGGGGGTAGGTGGGATCGGTTTTGATCTGCACCAGCGAGGGATACAGCGCCGTGCGGTGGTGGCCCAGGCTCTTGGCCAGCTGATAACCGTCCATGACGCCGCCCACCTTGCCGCCTGCCGCGCCGCCCGCCGCCAGAATGACCCGGTCGGCGGTGAATTCCTCACCGCTCTCGGTGCGGACGAGAAAGATGCTGCCTTTTTTGCGGATGCCCGTTACCGGACAGGCGGTATGCAGGTCAACGCCGTGATCGTCCAGCGCGAAGCGCAGCACGTCCAGCACGCTGCCCGCCATATTGCTGAAAGGATACACCCGCCCGCTGTCCTCTGCCGTGGTGAGCAGCCCCAGCCCGGCGAAGTACAGCAGCGTATTTCCCACGTCAAAGGCGGCCAGGGCATGCTCGCAGAATCCCTCGCCGCCGTGATAGTGGGCGGGGGAAACGTGATGGTTGGTGAGATTGCACCGGCCGTTTCCGGTGGCCATCAGCTTGCGGCCCACGCGGCCCTGCCGCTCCAGCAGCGTCACGGCGTGGCCGTTCTCCGCCGCCGTCAGCGCCGCCATCATCCCGGCGGCCCCGCCGCCGATCACCAGTACCCTCATGCCTGCTTCTCCAATCGTTTCCGGGTCAGATAGCCCTCCAGCATCAGCGAAGCCGCCACCGCGTCTACGGTCTTTTTCCGCTGTCTGCCATTTTTGCCGTTATTGAATAGAATGGCGTGAGCCTCCACGGTGCTGCGCCGCTCGTCCCAGAGGGTGACGCTCAGCCCTGTGGCCTCCCGCAGCGTGTCGGCATAGGCGGCGCACTTCTCCGCCCGGGGGCCGAGGGTGCCGTCCATGTTCTTGGGATAGCCCAGCACCAGCTCCGTTACCCCGTGCTCCTGCACCAGACGGCAGACCTCCGCCGTCACCACGTCGGCCTTACGGCTGTCGATAACGGTGGAGTACCCCGCCAGCGTGGCGGTGGCGTCGGAGATGGCCACGCCGGTATGGGCGTCGCCGTAGTCGATGGCCATGATCTTCATAAAGAAAAACCTCCTGATGGGGGAATGATTCCCGTCTATCATACCGCGTTTTCCGTGATTTCGCAACAGGGAAAAGCGAGGGGGTGCCGAAAGACGCAAAACCCCGAAAAAACCTTTGAAAATCCTGCAAAAAGTGGTTGACCCCGCCGGAAAAGTATGGTATAGTGAACATTACCTGTGAGTGGGTGCTTTCTTTTTGCGCGCTTTTTCGCTTTGGGCGCGGAGAAAGAACGGCCGCGATATCAGGGAGGCAAACGGGTATCCCACAAGGGAATACCTAATCTAATAAGGAGGTGCCGTTACATGCGCGTGAAAATCACTCTCAGATGCAACGAGTGCAAGCAGAGAAACTACAACACGATGAAGAACAAGAAGAATACCCCTGACAAGCTTGAGCTGAACAAGTATTGCCCCTTCTGCAGAAAGCACACCGTCCACACCGAGACGAAGTAATCGGAAGGAGAAACTACGATGGCTGAAGAAAAGAAAGTCAAGGATCGCGGCCGCTGGTTCCGCGAAATGAAAAGCGAGCTGAAGAAGGTCGTGTGGCCCTCCGGCAAGGAGACTATGAAGAACACCGGCACGGTGCTTCTGTGCTCTCTGATCGTGGGCGCTTTCATCTGGATCTTCGACGCGGTCGCCGTTCTGGCGGTCGACACGCTGATCGGCCTGTTCTGAGGAATCGGAAATGGCTGATAATGCGAAGTGGTATGTGATCCATACCTATTCCGGCTACGAGAACGCGGTGAAGGCCGCCATCGAGAAGTCCGTGACCAACCGCCATTGCGAGGACATGGTCCTGCGCATGGAGATCCCCATGGAGACCGTGACGGAAGTGACCGAATCGGGCGTCATGAAGGAAGTGGAACGCAAGGTGTTCCCCGGTTATGTGCTGATCAAGATGGTGCTGACCGATGAAACGTGGCATATCATCCGCAACATCCGCGGTGTCACCGGCTTTGTGGGCGAGGCCAACAAGGCCATTCCTCTGACCGATGAGGAGGTGCGCCAGATGTCGCTGGAGAAGCACGAGATCGTGGTGAAGTACAACGTGGGCGAGACCGTGAAGATCACGGATGGCCCGCTGGCCAGCTTTACCGGTATCGTGGAGGAGATCGAGCCTGAGAAGAACAAGGTTCGCGTGGTGGTCTCCATGTTCGGCAGAGAGACACCGGTGGAGCTGGAGCTCGACCAGGTGGAGGTCCTGTCCTGACGCACAGCAGTCTCTGTGCAAGTGGGAGAGACACAAAGACATACGTGTCTCGCCAAAAGCGGTTCTTACACCGGGTAAGCCGCTACCACATTTTATTAAAGGAGGTGCCTTAAAATGGCACAGAAAGTCGTTGGTTATGTGAAGCTGCAGATCCCTGCAGGCAAAGCAACTCCCGCACCCCCCGTTGGCCCCGCTCTGGGTCAGCACGGCATCAACATTGCCGCCTTTACCAAGGAATTCAACGAGCGTACCAAGAATGACATGGGCCTGATCATCCCCGTGGTGATCACCGTCTATGCTGACCGTTCTTTCTCTTTCATCACCAAGACTCCCCCCGCTGCCGTCCTGATCAAGAAGGAATGCAACATCGAGTCCGGTTCCGGCGTGCCCAACAAGGAAAAGGTCGCCACCATCTCCAAGGCTTCCATCCAGAAGATCGCCGAAATGAAGATGCGCGATCTGAACGCTGCTTCCCTGGAAGCCGCTATGAGCATGATCGCCGGTACCGCCCGCTCCATGGGCGTTGTCGTCGGCGAGTAAGGAGGGTGTAACGATGTTTAGAGGTAAGAAATATAAAGAGATCGCCAAGCAGATCGACAAGGCCGCCCTGTATGATCCCAAAGAGGGTCTGGAGCTGATCTGCAAGACCGCCAGCGCCAAGTTCGACGAGACTGTCGAGCTGCACGTCAAGCTGGGTGTCGACTCCCGTCACGCTGACCAGCAGGTCCGCGGCGCTATCGTGCTGCCCAACGGCACCGGTAAGACCGCCCGCGTCCTGGTGTTCGCCAAGGGCGACAAGGCTGACGCTGCCCGCGAGGCCGGCGCCGACTTCGTTGGCGATATGGATATGGTCGAGAAGATCCAGAAGGAAAACTGGTTCGATTTCGATGTGGTCGTCGCTTCTCCCGACATGATGGGCGTTGTGGGCCGCCTCGGTAAGATCCTGGGCCCCAAGGGTCTGATGCCCTCCCCCAAGGCCGGTACCGTTACTCCCGACGTGGCCAAGGCCGTCAAGGAAGTCAAGGCCGGTAAGGTCGAGTATCGTCTGGACAAGACCAACATCATCCACTGCCCCATCGGCAAGGTTTCCTTCGGTGCTGAGAAGCTGTATGAGAACTATTCCGCTCTCATCGGCGCCATCATCAAGGCCAAGCCCGCCGCTGCCAAGGGCCAGTATATCAAGTCCTGCGTGGCCGCTTCCACCATGGGCCCCGGCGTGAAGATGAACGCCCAGAAGCAGCTGTAAGCAACAAAAAGCTGCAAAACCCGTTATCTTTTGCTTGACAAGCTGTCCGGCAATGGATATAATACTAGATGCGTTCCAAAGACAGCAGGTGACCTTCGGGCCGTAAATCCTGCCGAGGATGGCAATATTTCATGATTGCTGACACCATCCTCATGTCTTTCCGGCATGGGGATGGTTTTTTCTCTAAGAACGCACCTCGTTTCCCTGGTACACGGAGGTGTACCGCAAAATCTCATGGAGGTGAACAAGAAGAATGCCCAACGCAAAAGTACTGTCTGAAAAGCAGGCGATCGTGGCGGCTCTGACCGATAAGGTGCAGAACGCGGCTGCCGGCGTCCTTGTGGATTACAAGGGCATCACCGTGGCGGAGGATACCGCGCTGCGTGCCAAGTGCCGTGAAAACGACATCGAGTACACCGTCGTCAAGAACACCCTGCTGCGCTTTGCATTCAACAACTGCGGCCTGAACGAGCTGGACGATCAGCTCAACGGCACCACGTCCCTGGCCATCTGCGCCAGCGATCCCGTGGCTCCCGCCCGCGTCATTGCTGAATTCGCAAAGAAGCTCAACGGCAAGTTCGAGATCAAGGGCGGCTTCATGGAAGGCAAGGTCGTTTCCATGGACACCGTCAATGCTCTGGCTTCCATCCCCGCACTGCCTGTCCTGCAGGCTCAGGTGCTGGGTACCATGCTGGCTCCCATCTCTGCTCTGGCCTGCGTCATCAAGCAGATCGCCGAGAAGCAGGGCGCGCCCGCCGAGGCTGCTGCTGAAGAAGCCGCTGCCGAGTAAGCATCCCCCTATTTTACACAAAACATTATTCTAACAACAGGAGGCTATTACAATGTCTGAGAAAGTTACTGCTATGATCGAAGAGATCAAGGGTCTGACTGTTCTGGAGCTGTCCGAGCTGGTTCACGCTCTGGAGGAAGTTTTCGGTGTTTCCGCTGCCGCTATGGCCGCTCCCGCTGCTGGCGCTGCTGCTCCCGCTGCTGAGGAGAAGACCGAGTTCGACGTGGTCCTGACCGGTTTCGATGCCGCTCAGAAGATCAAGGTCATCAAGGTCATCCGCGAGGTCATGGGTCTGGGTCTGGCCGAGGCCAAGGCTGCCGTCGAGGGCGCTCCCACCACCATGAAGGAAGGCCTGTCCAAGGACGATGCCGAGGCTCTGAAGAAGCAGGTCGAGGAAGTCGGCGGCAAGGTCGAGCTGAAGTAAGTTTCTTACAAGCATATAAAAACAGGAGATGCATCGCATCTCCTGTTTTTTTCATGCTTGCCCATTGCAGAACAGCCGCCCGGCTCACGCCGGGCGGCTGATTCTTCATGCGTTTGTTTGCTTTATTCGGCTGTTTCGATGGTCTCGGTGCGGAAGATGAACTTCACGCCGTTTCCGCTGCTCATGGTAAAGCCCTGATAGTCGCGGGACACGTCAATGACGGCCTGCAGGCGGTCGCTCAGTTCGCTGAGATCACCGTCAAAGGCGTCCACGAGCTTCTGGATGCCCTCCTGCGACAGTGCCTGCCCCAGACCGTCCGCCAGTTCACCGGCGCCGTCACGCAGCTTCTTCACGCCGTCGATCAGGTCGGGCATGCTGCCATTGATCTTCACAGCACCGGCCTTGGCCTCCGCCACACCGGCGGTGTAGGACTTCAGACCCTTGTAGAACACGTTGTAGCTGTCCAGCTGCTGCAGCACGGCCGTCAACTGCGCAGCGCCCGCCTTTGCCTTCTCCGCGGCGGTGTTGATCGTCTCCGTGATTTCCTTGGAATTCATCTTCTGCTCGATCAGAAGGCTGATTTGTTCCTCTGTTTTCTGCTCGATAAGGGCCTTTACCTCGTCGGAAGCCATCTGAGCGGCCACGTTCTGTTCGGTCAGGGCGTTGATCTGCTGTTTTACCTCGTCGCTCTGCATCCTGGCAGCCACAGTAGAGTCAATGTCTGCTTTGGTGCCATCGTCCGCAGGCAGGGCATCATACTGATCCTGCGTTATCTGGTAGGCTTCCAGCACATTGGCGAACACCTTGGCCTGTACCTGAGCGTTAACAGTTTCCGACACCTGTGCGGTGACCTGCTGCTGTACCGCCTCGGTGGCCTTGGCGCGGATGGTGTCCTCATTGGCACGGACGCCTGCGGTGACGCTTTCAAGAGCGGTTTGCCGCGCTGCTTCGATGATGCCGTCCGGATCAAGAGCGGAGATCACACCGTTCAGCACTTCGGAATAGTTGCTGATGGTCAGCGTAGGAATAACAATGCCGGCTTCTTGCAGACTCGTGTTGGCCGACAGCTGGGAATTGACGGTGTCCAGCAGCGTATGGAACACGGTCTCGGCCCCGGCGTTCAGCTGGGCGCTGTTGCTGTCCAGTGTCTGAAGGCCGTTGGTCAGCTGGCCAATGCCGTCAGACAGGGTATAGGAGCTGCTGAGCAGCGTCCCCAGACCGTCGTACAGCTCACCGGAGCCGTCCATCAGCTGGCTCATGGCGTCGGTCAGCTTGTCCATGTCGGCGGACAGGTCGTCTAAGGCACTGTCATCCAGCTTGCCGTCGTCCAAGTCGCTGAACAGGGAGTTGGATACCACGGTCAGCGTGGTGTCCAGCGCGAAGCCGGTCACATCGGCGCTGATCTCCACATAGGCGGGGATCTCCAGCTTGTCGGTGTCCAGCGCAAGGCTTTCTTGCAAGCCGGGGAAGGCCATGCCCACCACCACGGTACGGTTGCCGTCATCCACCAGCTTGCCGTTGGTGACGGAGATGTTGGTGAAGCGGTCACTGTCCAGCAGCGTACCGGTCAGGGCGGCAAAGGGGACGTAGATCTTCTGGGACTTGCCGTTGATGGTCTTGGTCTCATACTGGGTGTTGGTATAATCAAAGCGGATGGTCACATGACCGCTTTTGCCCGCCAGATCTTCGGCGGAGACGGTCTTGCCGTCCAGCGTGTAGGTGATGGCGGTGGTGACGGGCAGCGCCTTGTCGGTGGCGCCCTGCCAGCAGTTGTCACCCTTTACGTTCTGGGCGTCGGTCAGCGTGGCCTTGGCCTCCTGCGCGGCATTAGGATCGTCCTTGTCGTACTGCTGACTGACAATGACCTTCCTGGCGCTGCCGTCGGCGTTGGCGATGATGTATACTGTCTCTCCGGCCGCGGAGGAGGTGTTTTCTACGGCGGCCCCGGTCTGTGCAGGTTTGGCGGCCGCGCTGTTGTCAGCCTGCTTATTGGCGGCAAAGGCGGAGACGCCTGCCAGACTGCCGGTCAGTGCCACAGCCAGCACCACGGCAATGATCTTGTTGTTCTTTTTCATAAGCTTACCTCCTGTTTCTGATTGCGGGAAAGATGGCCCATGCCCTTTGTGGTCTTGCAGATGACGCCGTCGCACAGGATCAGCAGCGCGGGCAGCACCAGCAGCACCAGCACGACGCTGATAATGGCGCCTCTGGCCATCAGCATGCACATGGAGCCGACGATATCAATGTTGGAGTACACGGCCACGCCGAAGGTGGCGGCGAACAGGCCCAGACCGCTGACGATGACAGACGGGGCGGAGGTCCGCAGGGCGGTGTACACGGCGGCCTTCCGGTCATTGCCGTTCAGGCGCTCGGATCTATAGCGGGTGGTCATCAGAATGGCGTAGTCCACCGTAGCGCCCAGTTGGATGGTGCTGATGCAGATAGGCGCGATGAAGGGCAGGGACTGGCCAAAGTAGTGGGGCAGGCCCAGATTGATGAACACTGCCAGCTCGATCACGGCGATCAGCACGAAGGGGAGGGACAGGCTCTTTTCCACCAGCGCGATGATCACGAAGATGGCCACGATGGACACGGCGTTGACCACCTGGAAGTCATGGCCGGTGGTGTCAATCATGTCCTTCATGCAGGGCGCCTCACCGATCAGCATGCCGGTGTCGTCATATTTCTTCAATATGGCATTCAGACTGTCCAGCTGGTCGCTGACGGCATCGCTGGCCACCTTGTACTCCGAGTTGATCAGCATCAGCTCCCACTGACCGTCGTTCAGCAGAGAACGGACGGAATCCGGCAGGATATCCTCCGGCACCAGCGGCCCCACCACGCTCTCCAGACTGAGGACGTATTTCACGCCGTCCACCTGCTCCATCTCGTCGATCATATCCCGCACGTCCCGTGTGGGAAGACCGGCGTCCACCAGCAGCATGTGGGTGGAGGAAATGTCGAAATCCTCCGCCAGCTTGGAGTTGGCGATCACATAGTCGATGTCCTCCGGCAGACACTGGCCCATGTCGTAATAGACTTCGTCGTTGGTCTTGTCATAGCCGTAGTAGGCCGGGGCGATCAGCAGGGCGAAGATGATGAGGAACACGGGAAAGTGCCTGCACACGCCCTTGGCAAAGCCGCTCATGTCGGGGATCAGGGACTTGTGCCGTGTCTTTTGCAGGGGCTTATCCAGCAGCAGTATCATGCTGGGCAGGATGGTGACGCAGCCGATCACGCCCAGCAGCACGCCCTTGGCCATCACAATGCCCAGGTCGCGGCCCAGGGTGAAACTCATGAAGCACAGGGCGATGAAGCCCGCGATGGTGGTGATGGAGCTGCCGATGACCGAGGCAAAGGTCTCGTGGATGGCCACGGCCATGGCGGCCTTATGGTCGGCGGTACGCTTCAGCTGCTCGTTGTAGCTGTGCCACAGAAAAATGGAGTAGTCCATGGTGCCGGCCAATTGCAGCACGGCGGACAGGGCCTTGGTGATGTAGGAGATCTCACCGAAGAAGTAGTTGCTGCCCAGATTGAACACGATGCACATGCCGATGCTGGCCAGGAATACGAAGGGCACCAGCCAGCCATCCAGCAGCAGCATCATGGCGGCGCAGGCACAGGCCACCGCCAGCGCCACATAGATGGGCTCCTCCTGTTCGCACAGATCCTTCAGATCGGTGACCAGCGCCGACATGCCGGAGACGAAGCACTGCTTTCCGGCGATGGCGCGGATGTTCCGGATGGCGTCCATGGTCACATCCTCGCTGGTGGCCGAGTCGAAGAACACCGCCATCATGGTGGCGTTCCCGTTGTTGAAGGCGTCGTACAGCTTGTCGGGCAGCATCTCCATGGGCACCGACAGGTCGGCCAGCGAGTCGTACCACAGTACAGTGTCCACATGCTCCACGGCCTCGATCTTTTCCTTCAGGGCGGCCACGTCTTTGGCAGGCATATCCTCCACGATGATGAAGGAGAAGGCGCCCTTGCCGAAGTCGTCCTTCAGGGTGTTCTGTCCGATCACGGTGTCCATGTCGTCTGGAAGATAGTTGAGCATATCGTAATTGATGCGGGTGTTCAGCATACCGAACACCGAGGGGATCATCAGCGCCAGCGCAATGACCAGGATCAGCACGCGGTTTTTGACGATCGCTTTTGCAAAACGCATGGGTCTTACTCGTCCTTTCTGATTTCAAAGTCGTCGGTCTCGATCACGTCGGGCCGCTGGTGGTTCACGATCTTCACGGTGCACAGGGCGACCGTCAGGTTCAGCACGCCGTCGCACAGCAGCGACAGGCCCATCAGGGCCGTCAGCGCCCGGACACCGGCGGCAGGCCGGAACACCAGCACCACGCCGATGATACAGGTCAGCGCCGCCAGCGCCAGCACCAGCCGCCAGCGGCGGATGCCGAACCGGCGGGAATCCGCGGCGATCTGGATCTTGAACAGGCCGTCGGCCAGCACCGGGATGCCGAACATGACGCACAGGAAGCTCATGGCGTCGCCGGGATGGCTGAGGGTCACCACGCCCAGCACCATCAGCAGCAGGCCGAAGGCCAGATCATACTGGAAGGCCAGCCGGAACAGGTCACGGGAGAAATAGCCCACCAGCTTCACCGCGCCGAATACGATCATGCCGATGCCCAGCAGCCGCCCAATCCACAGTGCTGAGGCGTCCGGCGTGAACAGCAGCGCGATGCCCAGCAGGCAGAACAGGGCGGACATGACGATGTAGCCGGTCTTGGCCGCTTTCATAGGTGTGACAGAACGCATTTTCTTACCCCCTTCACGGATGTTTTTTCAACATAGCGGAGTATAGCATTTCCCGGGAAAAGGGAAAATGGACAGAAAAAAGCCCGCTGTCCAAATCTTGGACAGCGGGCTGCAATTGCCTGCTTTTTAGGTAAACGGGGCGGTTTGCCTAAATTCACTTGCTCTCCCGGCTGCGGCGGATGATCAGCTCCGGCACGTCCCGGCTCAGCTCCAGCATCCGGTGCAGGTCGTCATAGGCGGCGTCGGTCATGCCCCGGTCGATCCAGTCGATGCACATGCCGAACAGCTGGCATTTCATGAACCGGATCACGATCTGCCGGTCGCTCTCACTCATGAGATCGCCGGGAAAGGCGGTGGAAATATAGGCAGACACCGCATAGTCGCACAGCCGCAGCATGCTCTGGGTGAACACGTCCCGGTTCACCGAGTGGTAGATGTGCATCACCGCCCGCTTATTCTCCAGGGCGAACTGAAACGCCATGTGGAAGCACTCGTCCAGCGACGAGATGGAGGGGTAAGCCTGAATCAGCTGCTCCGTCTGCTCGGTGATGATCTCGCCCAGCAGGGAGGGAATGTCGTGAAAATGGTAGTAGAAGGAGTTGCGGTTGATGCCGCAGTCCTCCACAATGTCCCGCACGCTGATCTTATTCAGGGGCTGTTGGTTCAGCAGCTTCAGAAAAGAGGCCTTAATCGCCTGCTTCGTAAAGTTTGTCATAGCGTCCTCCGTTTCAATGGTAATGGAAGTATATCACAAACCAGACCGCAAGGCAAGCGGCAGAGATTCCAAAAAATGGCAGGTCTCATGACCTGCCATTTTTCATGTGAAATTACTCCTTGGCCGCGGCGTTGGCGTTGTCCGCGAAGGTGTCGGTCTCGATCACCACGTCGCCGCCGTTTTCAATGCGCTGCAGCAGGTTCCACCACTCGGTGCGGGCGGTGGCCCAGCCGGGCGTCAGCTGATAGTAATTGCCCAGCTGATCGGTCAGCTTACCGTATGCCTGCATCACATCGCTGCCGCTCCAGATGCCGGACAGGCTGGCGCCGTCGGCGGCGGAGCGGACGGGGAAGCATCCGGCGGCCTTTACGGCGGCGCTGGTGCCCTGTCCGTCGGCAAAGAAGCGGATCAGCAGCTTGGCGGCTTCCAGCTTCTCCTGATCGCCGTTATTAAAGGCGCCGAAGCACCAGATGTCGCCCTCCAGACGGCTCTCGCCGGTCTCAGAGGGGAAGGACATGAACTCGATGGTCTGGCCGTTGACGGTCTTGCCTGCCTCGTGCACAACAGGCTCCGCGCCTTCCTCAGCGGGCTCGTCCACGATCTCGGTGGTCTGTCGGGCAAGGTTCCAGCAGAAGGACATTTTCAGCGACTCGTGATAGAACAGCGTGGCCTCCTCGTCACCGTTGATGGCGTCGTCAAACTCGATGCCCTTGGTGTCCCGCAGCAGGGTCAGCGCCTGCTGAATGGGTTCGGAGTTCACGGTATAGGCGGTGTGGGCGTCGTTGGTGAACTCGCCGCCGTACAGGTTGGTGATCAGCGCCCGGGTGCCCTCGTCGCCGTTCTGGCCGGAGCAGTACACGGCGGCCACCGTCTCGCCGTATTTGTCCTGCAGCGCCTTGACGGCCTGGGTGAACTGTTCGGTGGTCCAGGTACGGGTCTCAAGGTCGATGTACTGGTCGGCGCCCGCGGTGACAAAGGCGTCGTAGTTGATGGCCATGCACTGGACGTTCATGGCAAAGGGATAGGCGTAGCATTTGCCGTCAGAGGTAAAGCAGGCGCTCTGACAGGCGTCGTTGACCTCCGCCTTGTCGCCGTCGTCCCACAGGTCGGCCAGGTCAGCCAGCATGCCCTCCGCACCCCAGGTCTTTACCAGCCGGTCGGGCTGGGCCAGCAGGATGTCGGGGGCCTGTCCGCCGTCCACGGCGGTGCTGAGCTTATCGTCGCCGGTAGCCTCGTCCAGGCACTGCACCGTCACATGGATGTCGGGGTACACGCTGTTGAACTGGGCCAGCAGGTCTTCCACCTTGGCGGCGTCGCCCCAGTCGCCTGCGGGATATGTCCACAGCGTCAGGTCGATCGCGTTCTGCTCATCGTCATTGGCTGCCGCGTCCTGACCGCAGGCTGTTATGGACAGCACCAGCGTCAGGGCCAGCAGGAATGCCAGCAGTTTCTTCATTTGATTTCCTCCTTATTTTCAGGAAATATCACCGTTTCCGGTTCAAAATCCATCGAAATAACCTTGTGTATTGTATAGAAGTTGCGGCCAATTGTCAAGTCATGGCAGAAATGGCGGCCATTTCCGGTGGTATAGTTTGCCTTTCCCCGGCAAACACTAGGGCAAAAAGGAGGGAGCGCACACATGAATTACAGTGCCAACAGCTGCGACAATGGCGAGAACGAAAACCGGGACACGCCCCAGCAGCAGATCATCGAAATGGGCTCCACGGTGGTGAAGAACAAGCGGGGTACCATCCACTGTCTGACCATCATCGGCCAGGTGGAGGGCCACACCACCCTGCCGCCCAACGTGAAAACTACAAAATATGAGCATGTTCTGCCGCTGCTGACCTCGGTGGAGGAGAAGGACGACGTGGACGGCCTTTTGCTGCTGCTGAACACGGTGGGTGGCGATATCGAGGCGGGCCTTGGCATCGCGGAGCTGGTGGCGGGCATGACCAAGCCCACCGCCACGCTGGTGCTGGGCGGCGGACACTCCATCGGCGTGCCGCTGGCGGTGTGCGGAAAGGCCACCTTCATCGTGCCCAGCGCTTCCATGACCATTCACCCCGTCCGCATGTCGGGACAGGTTATTGCCGCCCCGGCTACCTACCGGTACTTTGAGCGTATCCAGGAGCGGATCATTGATTTTGTGGCCCGTAATTCCCGCATCAGCGCCGAGAAGTTCCGGGAGCTGATGCTGTCGGTGGGCGATATGGCCAACGACGTGGGCAGCGTCATCTATGGGCAGGAGGCGGTGGCCCTGGGCATCATCGACCGCATCGGCTCTCTGGGTGACGCCCTGGACGCCCTGTATAAGATGGTGGAGAAGGGGAGAGAGGGATAAAAGCGTGCGGCGGCCTGAGGGCAGGCTGCCCTACGCATAGGCTGCGGTGACCGTTTCGTAGGGCGGGGTGATCCTGTTGCGGTGCCCAAAATTTCTGCGCTGCCTTACGGCGGGCGCTTGAAATTTTGACCGCTGCCACTCGCTCCCCTCGCTGTATCTGCCACAGGCAGCGCTCGGTTCGCTCCCCACACCCCGCCGCCGTCATACGGACGAGGCACGATAGAACGTTGTAGGGGCGGACAGAGTCGTCCGCCCCTACATGCGTTTGCGGAGTATTTTTCAAAACCTGCCCACCTCACCACCCCACCAACTTTATCTTGAAAATCCACCGCTTTTCTGATACACTAATCTAGTTAAAGTATGCCATTGTAAAATGAGGTGGACTATTTGTATCTTAAAGCGCTGGAAATTCAGGGCTTCAAATCGTTTCCCGATAAGACGGTTCTGAATTTCGGAGAGGATATCACCGCCATCGTGGGCCCCAACGGCTCCGGCAAGTCCAATATCTCCGACGCCATCCGCTGGGTCATGGGCGAGCAGAACTCCCGCCAGCTGCGAGGCGCGAAGATGGAGGACGTGATCTTCGGCGGCACGGAGAAGCGCAGCCAGATGGGCTTTGCGCAGGTGACGCTGGTCATCGACAACACGGAACATATCTTTCCCCGTGACGAGGCGGAGGTGGCCGTTACCCGCCGCTATTACCGCAGCGGTGAATCGGAATATTACATCAACAAGCAGTCGGTGCGCCTGAAGGACGTGAACGAGCTGTTCATGGACACCGGCATGGGCCGCGAGGGCTATTCCATCATCGGCCAGGGCAAGATCGACGAGATATTGTCCGTCAAGTCCGGCGAGCGCCGCGAGGTGTTCGAGGAGGCGGCGGGCATCAGCAAGTTCCGCCACCGCAAGGAGGAGGCCGAGCGGAAGCTGGAGCGCACCCAGGAGAATCTGGTGCGCATCAACGACAAGATCGCGGAGCTGGAATTGCAGGTGGAGCCGCTGCGCCAGCAGGCGGAGGTGGCCAAGAAATATCTGGTGCTGCGGGACGAGCTGCGTGTGCTGGAGATCAGTGTGTGGCTGGAACAGCTGCAAAATCTGAAAACCGCCAAATTCAAATTGCAGACCGACGTGGAGACGGCCCGAGCCGACAAGGAGCGGGCCGAGGCGGCGCTGGAAGCCGCCTACGCCACCGCCGAGGAGCTGAGCGAGCAGGTGCGGCAGAACGATCTGCAGGCGGAAGCGCTGCGGGGACAGGTGAGCCAGCTGGAAGCCGCCTCCGGCGAGCATGACAGTGCCATCGCCGTGCTGCGTACCTCCGTGGAGCACAACAACGAGAGTATCGCTCGTATCCGCCGGGAGATGGCGGATACGGAGAACCGGGCGGGCAGCCTGCAGTCTCAAGTGGACGCCCAGCTGGAACGCATCGACCAGATCGACGCCGAGAGTGCCGCATTGGAGCGGGAACTGGAAGCCCTGCTGACCCAGGCCCGTGAGCTGAGCGACAACGCGGCGGGCGCGGCCCGCACGGCGGAGTCCCTGCGGGCGGAGGAGGCACTGCTGCTGTCCGCCGCCGCCGACGGCAAGGCGGAGCTGTCCGCCCTGCGTTCCGGTCTGAGCCAGATCGCGGAGCGCCGGGCCCATACGGAGCAGGAACTGTCCGCCGCACAGGAAAAGCTGGAGCAGAGCGGCCGGGAATCCAAGGAGAACCGGAAGCTCCTTAACGAAGCCAAAGAAGAAGCGCAGGCCGTCAGCAACATCATTCGGGGCCACGGCTTGAAGATGGAGGGTCGAAAAAAGCGTGCCGCCGATGCCGAGGCGGAGAAATTGCAGCTGACCATGGACGTGGCGGCGCTGGAAAACCGCATCCGTCTGCTGACGGAGATGGAGAAGGAGTACGAGGGCTTCTCCAAGGCGGTGAAGCTGGTGATGCAGGCGGCGGAGAAGAAGGCCCTGCGGGGCATCCGCGGCCCGGTGGCCAGCCTGGTGAAGACCGAGGAGCAATACACGGTGGCGCTGGAGGTGGCGCTGGGCGCCGGTATGCAGAACATCGTGGTCGAGCGGGAGGAGGACGGCAAGTCCGCCATCGGCTATCTGAAGCAGCGGGACGGCGGCCGGGCCACGTTCCTGCCCATGACCGCCGTTCACGGCGAGACCCTGCGGGAGAACGTCAGCGGCGAATACGGCTTTGTGGGCATTGCCGCCGACCTGATCTCCTATGATAAGCAGTATGACGGCATTTTCAGGAGCCTGCTGGGCCGCACCGTAGTGGTGGAGGATCTGGACTGCGGCATCGCCATGGCCCGCAAATTCCGCAGCGCCTTCCGCATCGTTACGCTGGATGGACAGGTGATGAACCGCGGCGGCTCCATGACCGGCGGCAGCGTCAGCCGCAGCGCCGGTGTGCTGAGCCGTGCCAACGAGCTGGAAAAGCTGGGCGGAAAGCTGGGCGGCATGCAGGATAAGCTGTCCGCCGCAAAACAGAAGGCCGAGGATACCCAGCGTGAGCTGCAGAAGGCCCAGTACGAACTGGAGGTGGCCTCCGCCCAGCAGCGCAAGGCCGAGGATCTGGTGCTGCAGTATCAGGGTAAGCAGGAGCATTACGACATTCTGCTGACCACGCTGGAGCAGAGCTGCGAGGATCTGCAAGCCGAATTGAATACTTTTGCCCAGCGGACGAAGGACGATGAAGCACGCTGCGCCGCCGTGGAGGCGGACGTGGCGGAGAAGGAAGAGAAGGCCGCCGCCCTCCACCGCCAGGCGGAGGAGAGCCAGATCGGCCAGAGCGACCTGATGGAAAGGACCAACGCCCTGTCCGATCAGATCGCGGAGAAAAAGGCGGCTCAGGCGGCGCTGGCCGCCGAGCGGGACGCGGGCGAGCGCAGTATCGCCGACCTGAAGCGCCTGCGGCTGGATATGGTCACCGACCGGGATCAGCGTCAGGCGCTGATGGCTCAGTTTGCCGCCGCCAACGAAAAGGCCCAGGGCGACATTGCCGCCCATCAGGCGCAGCTGGACGAGCTGCATGCCCGGGGAGACACCCTGCGGACACAGCTGACCGCCCTGTCGGAGCAGAAGCTTCAGTTGGAGGGCCAGCGGGACGCCAAGAACCGGGAGAGCCGCAGCTGCAACGACGCGGTCATTGCCACCACCCAGGAGCTTTCCCGCATGGAGCAGAAGCTCCAGGGCAACGCCATGGAGGAAAAGGCCCTGCTGGACAAGCTGTGGGAGCGTTATGAACTGAGCCACAGTGCCGCGCTGGAGCAGCGCATCGAGCTGGAGAGCGTCCCCAAGGCCACCCGCCGCATCGCGGAGCTGACGCGGGAGATCAAGGGGCTGGGTACGCCCAATATCGGTGCCATCGAGGAATACGAACGGGTCAACACCCGCTATACCTACCTGTCCGAGCAGCGCACCGACGTGGAAAAGGCCCGTGAGGAGCTGCTGGGCGTCATCGAGGAGCTGACCAAGCAGATGACGGTCATCTTCGCCCAGCAGTTCAAGCTGCTGAACGAGAGCTTCCAGGAGACGTTTCTGGAGCTGTTCGGCGGCGGCAAGGCCCAGCTGGAGCTGGAGGACGAGAAGGATATCCTCAACTGCGGCATCGAGATCCGCGTGCAGCCGCCCGGAAAGCAGCTGAAAACCATCACGCTGCTGTCCGGCGGAGAGAAGGCTTTCGTGGCCATCGCCCTGTACTTCGCGATTTTGAAGGTACATCCCACGCCGTTCTGCGTCATGGACGAGATCGAGGCGGCGCTGGACGAGTCCAACGTGGTGCGCTATGCCCGCTATATGCGCCGCATCGCCGGAAAGACCCAGTTCATCGTGATCACCCACCGCCGCGGCACCATGGAGGAGGCCGACGTGCTGTACGGCGTCACCATGCAGGAGCGGGGCGTCAGCCGGATCCTGACCATCAACATGAACGACATGGCAAAAGAGCTGAACATCAAATAAGGAGAACACTATGGGATTTTTCAAGCAGCTCAAGGAGGCCTGGCTGGCCTCTGTGACATTTGATAAGCTGGACGACGAGTTCTATGACCAGCTGGAGGAGGCGCTGATCCTGGCGGACGTGGGCGTGGAGCCTGCCACCGACGCGGTGGCCAGGCTGCGCAAGCGGGTAAAGGAGCGGCTGCTGACCCGTGCCGACGAGGTGAAGGACGCCCTGCGGGCCATTCTGGCGGAAAAGCTGGAGGTGGGCGACGCGGCGCTGGATCTGTCCACCACGCCCAGCATCGTGCTGTTCATCGGCGTCAACGGCGTGGGCAAGACCACGTCTATCGGCAAGCTGGCCGCCCAGCTGAAGGCAGAGGGCAAAAAGGTGCTGCTGTGCGCCGGAGATACCTTCCGCGCCGCCGCCGCCGACCAGCTGGAGATCTGGGCGAACCGTGCCGGTGTGGATATCATCCGCCAGCACGAGGGCGCCGACCCCGGCTCCGTGCTGTTCGACGCCTTGCAGGCCGCCAAGGCCCGCCATGTGGACGTGGTGCTGTGCGACACGGCAGGCCGACTGCACAACAAGCAGAACCTGATGAACGAGCTGGCCAAGCTGCGGAAGATCATCGACCGGGAGTGCCCGGACTCCGTATGCGAGACGCTGCTGGTGCTGGACGCCACCACCGGCCAGAACGGTCTGATCCAGGCCCGGACCTTCAAGGAGACGGCGGGCCTGACCGGCATCGTCCTGACCAAGCTGGACGGCACCGCCAAGGGCGGCATCGTCATCGCCATCGCTCAGGAGCTGCAGGTGCCGGTGAAGTTCGTGGGCGTGGGCGAGGGCATCGACGACCTGAAGCCCTTTGACGCCAGAGAGTTCACCGCAGACCTGTTCTGAGCCGAAAAACACCGAAAGGGAAGTGATATCCGTGACCAGAGCCGACGGAAGAAAGTACGATGAATTGCGTGATGTGACCATCACGCCGGATTTCAATAAATTTGCCGAGGGCAGCGTCCTCATCCGCTGCGGCGACACGGTGGTGCTGTGCACCGCGTCGGTGGAGGAGCGGGTACCGCCCCATGTGAAGCCCGGCTGCGGCTGGGTCACGGCGGAATACTCCATGCTGCCCCGGGCCAACCGTGAGCGCAGCCGCCGGGATGTGGACAAGCTGAAGCTCAGCAGCCGCAGCGCCGAGATACAGCGGCTCATCGGCCGCAGCCTGCGGGCGGCGGTGGACATGAAGCGGCTGGGCGAGCGCACCATCACCATCGACTGCGACGTGCTGCAGGGCGACGGCGGCACCCGTACCGCCAGCGTTACCGGCGGCTTTGTGGCCCTGGCTCTGGCCTGCCGCTGGCTGGTGAAGGAGGGCTATATCGGCCGCATGCCCATCAAACATTATGTGGCGGGCGTCAGCGCCGGTATCGTGGACGATACGGCGGTGCTGGATCTGCCCTATGCCGAGGACAGCCGCGCCCAGGTGGATCTGAACTGCATCATGAACGAGCTGGGCGAGATCATCGAGATCCAGGGCACCGGCGAGGGCCGTGCCTTCACCGTGGCGGAGCAGCAGGAGTTGGTGGCACTGTGCGCCAAGGGCAACCGCGAGCTGATCGCCAGACAGAAAGAGATAGTGGGGGATATTCTGCGATGAAATTTGTATTGGCCTCCCACAACCGTGGGAAATTGAAGGAGATGCAGGAGATACTGTCCCGGCTGGGCGTGGAAGTGGTGCTGGAATCCGATCTGGGTCTTGCGCTGGACGTGGAGGAGACGGGCACGACCTTTGCCGAGAACGCCGCGCTGAAGGCCAAGGCCGTCATGGAAGCCAGCGGCCTGCCCGCCATTGGGGACGATTCCGGCCTGTGCGTGGACTGGCTTCGGGGCGCGCCGGGCATCTACTCCGCCCGTTACGGTGATCTGGACAGCGATCCGGCCCGCTGCGCTCTGCTGCTGCAGAACATGCGGGGCGCTACCAACCGCGCCGCCCACTTCCATACGTCCATCTGCTGCGCGTTCCCCAACGGCGACGTGCTGACGGCGGACGGCGACTGCTACGGCACCATTGCCTTTGCTCCCATGGGGGAGCGGGGCTTCGGCTACGATCCGGTGTTCTTCGTGCCGGACAAGCGCCGCACCTTCGCCCAGCTGACGGCGGAGGAGAAAAACGAGATATCCCACCGGGGCAATGCGCTGCGCGTATTTGCCGCGGAATTGAAAGAATATTTGGAGAAGCACTGATATGGAATTGACAAGTAAGCAGCGCGCCCAGCTGCGGGGTATGGCCGCCACCATGGATACCATCCTCCATGTGGGCAAGGACGGCATCGGCGACAATCTGGTGAAGCAGGCCAACGATGCGTTGGAGGCCCGCGAACTCATCAAGGGCCGGGTGCTGGAAAACAGTATGTATACCGCCCGCGAGGCGGCGGAGGAGCTGGCCGTGGCCACCCGCAGCGAGGTGGTGCAGGTCATCGGCAGCAAGTTCGTGCTGTACCGCTATCAGCACAACAAGGAAAAGCGGAAAATACAGCTGGTCAAGGCGAAGCAGGCATGAGGATCGGCATATTCGGCGGGACGTTTAACCCGCCCCATAACGGCCATGTGACCATGGCCCGCGCCGCCGTAGCCCAGCTGGGACTGGACAGGCTGCTGCTGGTGCCGGACAATGTGCCGCCCCATAAGCCATTGCCCGACCGCGTGACGGCGCAGCAGCGGTACGACATGGCGGCGCTGATGGCCGCGCCCATCGGCCGCGTGGCCGAGGCCAGCGACATCGAGCTGCGCCGTACCGGCAAAAGCTACACCAGCGACACGCTGCGCGCTCTGCATGAGCAGTATCCCGACGCGGAGCTGTGGCTGCTGATGGGATCGGACATGTTCCTGTCCCTCCACACATGGCATGAGCCGGAGGTCATCTGTGAATTGGCGTACATTGCCGCCTTCAGCCGTGTGGACGAGGATATCCGCGCCGCCATGGCGCGGCAGAAGGCGCTGCTGGAGGGGCAGTATCAGGCCAAGGTGATGCTGCTGGACAATCCGGAGCTGATCGAGCTTTCTTCTACCGATGTCCGTACCGCGCTGGCGACGGGACAGGGGAGCGACCTTGTACCCGAAGCCGTGTGGGGCTACGTTCAGCGGGAGCACCTGTACGGCACGGCCACCGATCTGAAGCACCTGACGGTGGAGGAGCTGCGGCCCATCGCCATGAGCTACCTCAAGCCCAAGCGGATGCCCCATGTGCTGGGCACGGCGGAGGAGGCGGCACGGCTTGCCCGGTGCTTCGGCGCGGACGAGGCCAGGGCCCGTGTGGCGGGACTGCTTCACGACTGCACCAAGAAGCTGGACATGGCGGAGCAGCTGGCGCTTTGTGAGCAGTACGGCATCTCCCTCGACCCGCTGGAGCAGAAGGCACTGAAGCTGCTGCACGCCAAGACCGGCGCGGCCATTGCCCGCCATGTGTACGGCGTGGACGACGAGGTATATGAAGCCATTCTCTACCACACCACCGGCCGGGCGGGCATGAGCCTGATGGAAAAAATACTGTATCTGGCCGATTACATCGAGCCCAGCCGGGAGTTTGCCAACGATCCCGATGTGGTACGCCTGCGGGAAACGGTCTATGACGATCTTGACCGGGGGCTGCTGCTGGGTCTTACCATGACCATCGACGAGATGGAGGGCATGGGCAATCCCGTGCATCACGATACATTGGACGCGAGAGACTATCTCATTGAAAAAGGAGTGACCATATGAAAGAGCCTAAGGAAATGGCCCTGCTGGCGGCCAAAGCGCTCAGCGATAAGAAGGGCCGGGAGATCCAGGTGCTGGAGATCGGCGAGCTGACCACGCTGGCGGATTACTTCGTCATCGCCACCGGCTCCAGCAATACCCAGATCAACGCGTTGGTGGACAACGTGGAAAAGGTGATGCTGGAGGAGGCCGGTGAGCAGCCTCTGCACCGCGAGGGCTATCGCGGCGGCACCTGGGTGCTGCTGGACTACGGCTGCATCGCCGTGCATGTCTTTAACGCCGAGGCCCGCGAGTTCTACGGTCTGGAGCGCCTGTGGCGGGACGGCAAGCCCGTGGATGTCTCCGGCGTGGTAACGCCCAACGAATAAGAAAAAGGAAGTCGAAAGCAAAGCCTTCGACTTCCTTTTTTACAGCCCGCTGGCCAGCTCTGCCGCCCGCGTCCACAGTACCGGCCCCACCGCGCCGCTCTGGTCGATGCCCAGCTGCCGCTGGAGGGCCAGCACGGCCCGCTGGGTGGCGGGGCCGAACACGCCGTCCGTCTCCACTGTGGGGATGGCCGGGTCCTGTGCCGCGATCTTGCGGACATTTTCCTGAAACTGCCGCACCGCCCGGCCCTCGTCTCCCAGCACCAGAAACCGGCCGGGATAGACCTGCTCGATGTAGTTCTGATAGTCCTGGGGCAGGTCGCGGAACAGCTGATCGTACACGTTCAGAAGCCGGTTCCATGTATCCCGTCCTACGATGCCGTCCACCGGCAGGCCGTAGAGACTCTGGAAGGTATACACCGCGTCGCGGGTATCGTCGTCGAACACGCCGGTCAGGGCGATCTGGGGCAGCTCCGGCAGGAAGTAGCCCAGAAACGCCAGATAGTACTGCACGGTGCTGACGACCACGCCCTGGTCGCCGTAGCGCAGCACCTCCGGAAAGGCGGGCTGCACCTCCGTCAGGGTCAGCCCCTCGCTGGCCAGCTCACTGAGCTGCTTCACCCCTGTCCAGACCTCTTTGATCTTGTACCATGTGGCTTTGCCCACGATGCCGTCGGCGTCCAGATTGAACACCCGCTGGAACTCCCGTACCGCGTCCTCCGTGTTCCGGTCAAAGGCGTTGGACACCGGAGAGATCACCGGGATGCCGGGGTAGTTCTCGTGGATGCGGTTCAGCTGCTGCTGGATGGTGTGGACGCTCTGACCGTAGGAGCCCCGCTCCAGCGGGCGGCCGGGGTAGGAGGGGATGTTGTCGGCCACCGGCGCGTCGAACACAATGTTGATGTCGTCGCCGTAGTAGTATTGCAGGATCTCATAGGGGATGTACCCGGCCTCCGCCAGATCCACGCTGCCCCATTGGCTCAGGCCGTTGCACCGGGTACGTATCCCGTCGCAGAAGGCGGCGAACAACGGCTCCACGCTGCCCTGCCGCACGATGTAGTTGTTGAAGATATCGTCCACGATCTGGCTGATGTTCTCGAACACATTGCCGCCGGAGACGTAGGCCTGATCCCGCTGAGTGGTGCTGGTGATGTCGAAATCATAGCCCCGGCTGCGGTAGAACTCCGTATAGACCCGGTTCAGGGCGAAGGAGATCTGGGCCATGATATTGGCCCGCAGCGCCGCCTCCGGCCAGGTGGGGTACAGCTCGTGGGAGGCCACGTTCTTGATGTAGCTGGTGAAGGGAACGGTCACATTGGGGGCGTTGCTGTCGGGCAGGCCCAGATGGACGGTGATGGAGGTGGGAACGATGGGGTATGTGGGCATGGCGGTCTCCTCCTTACGCTGTGGCCGGGGTCAGCACCACCGGCAGGATGGTTTTCGTGCCGATGAACACCCCGGCGGGGAGATCGGTGACGGTCTCATAGGCGGGATGGCTCACCGACACCACATAGTTGGCCATGCTGCCGCCGGCGGTGCCGGGGCTCTGGGACTCATAAAAGGGCTTGGCGGGCAGAATGAAGCCGTCGGCGATGCCGCTGCTGTCGGTGCGCTTGCGGTACAGGAGCACCCGCGCGCCATTCAGCATCACGGCCACCTCCACCAGCGCCCGGTTCACCGGGAACGCGCCGTAGGCCGTGGATACCTGCACCCGCAGGCTGCCCCGTTCGGGGTTGCCCTCCAGAAAGGGCTGCAACTGCTGTAAGGAAAATTCCTGTGCTGCCATGAAAAGACCTCCTGTGTGCGGCAGAGACGCTCCGCCGTGGAATGGAATATGTTACATTGTATGAAAATGGCTGGTATAAGGTGAAAATCCCTTGACAAACGGCGGCAAAGTGAGTACAATGTGACCAATGTTCTGCAAAATGAAACAGAAGCGATGATGGGAAAAAAGCGCAGGAATGTCTGACGTAAGAGAGCCGGCGGTCTGGTGGGAGCCGGTGTGGGCGCTGCGTGATACTGGCCCCGGAGCTTTCCGCCTGAACAGGGCGGAACGGACGCGCCCCGTTACAGGCGCTGCCCCTTATGATGAGAGGGGAACTGAGCGCTGACCGGGCGACCGGCGGCGGAATCAGGGTGGTAACACGTTTTCACGTCCCTGACTTCTTCGGAAGTCGGGGACTTTTTATTTTACCATAACAAATTCGGATATAAGGAGAAGCAAGCATGAATTACGATTTTGCGGCCATTGAAAAGAAATGGCAAGCCAATTGGGAAAAGACCAAGCCCTATGCCGCCGTCACCGGCGACAAGCGGCCCAAGTTCTACGGCCTGATCGAGTTCCCCTATCCCTCCGGTCAAGGTCTGCATGTGGGTCATCCCCGTCCCTTCACGGCCATGGATATCGTTACTCGCAAAAAGCGCATGGAGGGCTATAACGTCCTGTTCCCCATCGGCTTTGACGCCTTCGGCCTGCCCACCGAGAACTACGCCATCAAGAACCACATCCATCCCGCCATCATCACCAAGAACAACATCGCCAACTTCACCAGCCAGCTGAAGATGCTGGGCTACGGCTTTGACTGGGATCGCTGCGTGGATACCACCGACCCCAATTACTACAAGTGGACCCAGTGGATTTTCCTGCAGATGTTCAAGCACGGTCTGGCCTATAAGACCACCATGCCCGTCAACTGGTGCACCAGCTGCAAGTGCGTGCTGGCCAACGAGGAAGTGGTCAACGGCGTGTGCGAGCGCTGCGGCAGCGAGGTCGTCCGCAAGGAGAAGAGCCAGTGGATGCTGAAGATCACCGCCTATGCCCAGCGGCTCATCGACGATCTGGATGACGTGGACTATATCGAGCGCGTGAAGATCCAGCAGCGCAACTGGATCGGCCGCTCCACCGGCGCCGAGGTCACATTCAAGACCAACGTGGGCACCGATGTCACCGTGTACACCACCCGTGCCGACACCCTGTTCGGCACCACCTATATGGTCATTTCTCCCGAGCATCCCCTGCTGAAGGAGTGGCAGCCCCTCATCAAGAACTGGGACGAGGTGGCCGCCTATCAGGAGGAGGCCGCTCACAAGTCCGATTTCGAGCGCGGCGAGCTGAACAAGGACAAGACCGGCGTCCGGCTGGACGGTATCGAGGTCATGAACCCCGTCACCCATCAGGCGCTGCCCATGTTCGTCTCCGATTACGTGCTGATGGGCTACGGCACCGGTATCGTCATGGGCGTGCCCGGCCATGACCAGCGCGACTGGGAGTTCGCCAAGAAGTTCGGCCTGCCCATCATCGAGGTGGTCTCCGGCGGCGACGTCACCAAGGAGGCCTTCGTGGCCAAGGATGACAGCGCCATCATGGTGAACTCCGGTTTCCTGAACGGCATGACCGTGAAGGAAGCCATCCCCGCCATGAAGAAGTATGTGGTGGAGCAGGGCTTCGGCAAGGAGAAGGTCAACTACAAGCTCCGCGACTGGGTGTTCTCCCGCCAGCGCTACTGGGGCGAGCCCATTCCTCTGGTGAACTGCGAGAAGTGCGGCTGGGTGGCGCTGCCGGAGGATCAGCTGCCGCTGGTGCTGCCTCAGGTGGAAAGCTACGAGCCTACCGACGACGGCGAAAGCCCCCTCAGCAAGATGACCGACTGGGTCAACACCACCTGCCCCTGCTGCGGTGGCCCCGCCAAGCGGGAAACCGACACCATGCCCCAGTGGGCCGGCTCCAGCTGGTACTTCCTGCGGTATATGGATCCCCACAACGACAAGGCGCTGGCCAGCAAGGAGGCGCTGGACTACTGGTCTCCCGTGGACTGGTACAATGGCGGTATGGAGCATACCACCCTGCACCTGCTGTACTCCCGCTTCTGGCATAAATTCCTGTATGACATCGGCGTGGTGCCCACCAAGGAGCCTTACGCCAAGCGCACCAGCCACGGCATGATCCTCGGTGAGGGCGGCGAAAAGATGTCCAAGTCCCGCGGCAACGTGGTCAATCCCAACGACATCGTGGCCCAGTACGGCGCGGATACCATGCGTCTGCACATCATGTTCATCGGCGACTTTGAAAAGGCCGTCAGCTGGTCTAACGAGGCTGTCAAAGGTTCCAAGCGCTTCCTGGATCGCTGCTTCAACCTGCAGGATATCGCCACGGCCGAGGAGACCATCTCCGCCAAGAACGAGTCCATTGTCCACAAGACCATTAAAAAGGTAACGCAGGATATTGACGAGCTGAAGATGAATACCGCCATCGCCGCCATGATGACCATGGTCAACGAGTTCTATGCCAATGGCTGCTCCAAGGGCGATGTGGAGATGCTGTGCCTGCTGCTCAGTCCTTTTGCGCCCCATATGGTGGAGGAAATGTGGGAGAATATGGGTTTTGCCGCCAAGTATGGCAAGATGGCCATGCAGATGGATTGGCCCGCCCATGATGAAGCCAAGACGGTGGATTCCCATGTGGAGATGGCCGTGCAGGTCAACGGCAAGCTGAAGGGTACCGTTACCGTCCCCATGGACAGTGACGAGGCCGCTGTGCTGGAGGCTGTCAAGGCTGTGGAGAAGGTGCAGAAGGCTGCCGAGGGTATGAGCATCGTCAAGACCATTCTGGTGAAGAACAAGCTCATCAACCTGATTGTGAAGCCCGCCAAGTAAATTACCGAAAAGCGGGGCGGTTGAAGGAAACCGCTCCGCTTTTTTCGCCCTTTTGCGCAGAATTTGTGAAAAATATCTTGACAAGATATGCCCGTGTCAGTATAATATCATTCGTTAAGTCATGCCTAATGACTCTTAAAGAGCACCCTGGATCGAGCCGGGTGCATCGGAGGGAGGGAAAAATAGATGTCCGAAATTCATGTCAAGGAAGGCGAATCTCTGGATAGCGCCCTGAAGCGTTTCAAGAGAAGCTGCGCTAAGGCCGGTATCGTTGCTGAGGTGCGTCGCCGCGAGTGCTATGAAAGCCCCAGTGTCAAGCGCCGCAAGAAGTCCGAGGCTGCCCGGAAGAACCGCAATAAGCGTTACTATTGATGTAAGAAAAACACCACCCATTGGGTGGTGTTTTTTGTGTCCGCTTTTTTCTCATAGGGGTTATGAAAAAATAGGGGTTCCTTTTTTCGGCCTCGTAGGGTATAATCATTTGTTGAATGACTACTCCGAAGGAGCGCAGATATGAAAGAACAGCTTTTGCAGCAGCTTCACAGCGTGAAAACCATGTCCATCGTGGGCATGTGCAAGAACGCCGGAAAGACCACCATGCTCAACTGGCTGCTGGAGCAGGGAAGGCTTCCGGGCGTCCTGGGCCTGACCTCCATCGGCCGCGACGGCGAATCCACCGATATCGTCACCGGTACGGAAAAGCCCGGTATCTTCGTCCGGGAAGGCACCCTGATCGCCACGGCGCAGGACATGCTGCGGCTGGGTGACATCACCAAGGAGATCCTTATGACCACCGGTATCCCCACGCCTTTGGGCGAGGTGGTCATCGTCCGGGCCAGAAGCGCCGGGCATGTGCAGCTGGCAGGCCCCTCCATCACCACCCAGCTGAAAACCGTGTCCCGCGAGTTCTTTGAGCTGGGCGCGGACGTCTCCATCATCGACGGCGCTCTGGGCCGGAAGAGTCTGGGCGCCCGTGCCGTGGCCGAGGGCGTGATCCTCTGCACCGGCGCCAGCTACGACATGAATATGGACAAGGTGGTGGCCGACACCGCCCACATCTATCACCTGATGAATCTGCCCAAGGCAGAGACTCTGCCGCCGGAGGCCGCCGAGGGCCTTGAAAAGTGCTGGCGGGAAAACAGCGCGGCCCTCGTCACCGGTGCGCTGACCGACAGTATGGTGCTGCCGCTGCTGCGCAGTGGCGTGCTGCGCAATGGCCGCCTTGTGGTGAAGGATCCCAGCAAGGTGCTGCTGAAGCCCGATACGCTGGACAAGCTGGCCACCCGCAGCGTCACGCTGGAAACGGAGGAGGCCGCCCGCACCCTGTGCGTCACCATCAACCCGGTTTCCGCCTACGGCTGGCGCTTTGACAAGGACGCTTTCATGGCCGCCATGACCGCCGCCGTGGACGCTCCCGTTATCAACGTGAAGGAGGAATTACAATGATCACTATATCCTTTGATGAAAAGGTCAAGATCGGCCTGCAATACGCCCTGGAGACGCTGCACGGCTGCTCCCCCTTCGGGCTGGAGCGCATCCGCCGCCTGCGGTTCTATACCCCCGGCGAGCGCGCTGCGCTGGAAACGGAGCTTTATAATGTGCAGGCGCTGGCGGCGCATAACGAGGCGCTGAAGGACACCTTCACCCGCCTGATGACGGTCATGTGCCAGATCAAGGACATCCGCAACTCCCTGCGCCGCTGCCAGAACGGCGAAGTGCCGGATCATGTGGAGCTGTTTGAGATCAAGGGCTATCTCCAGCGGCTGCGGGACATGCGCCCACTGCTGGACACCATCAACGAAACCGCCCATCTGAAGGATGTGGCCCTGCACGACCCCGCTGCCCCGCTGGATATCCTCGACCCTAACCATACCGGCAGCCGCGGCTTCTACATCCCCGACAGCGCTACCCAAAAGCTGAAAGAGATCCGTACCGCCAAGAAGGATATCGAGGAGCGGCTGTTCCACGCCCAGACCGATGCCGAGAAGGACGACCTGCGTTTGCAGCGTACCCGCATCTGCGCCGAGGAGGAGAGCGAGGAGATGAAGGTGCGCCGCACCATGGGCGCGCAGCTGGCCCCCATGGTGGATGACCTGCTGGCGGACGCGGAGACCGTGGGCCGTCTGGACTTCATGGTGCAGAAGGCGCTGTTTGCCGTCCGCTACGGCGGCGTGCTGCCCCGGATCACCGACGGCGCGCTGGTGCTGGAGGATATGGTGAATCCGGAGCTGGTGGATCTGCTGGCCGAGCAGGGAAGGGCCTTCGTCCCCGTGTCCATCGCGCTGGATCGCGGCGCTACCGTCATCACCGGCGCCAACATGGGCGGCAAGTCCGTGGCCATGAAGACCGTGGCGCTGAATGTGCTGCTTTTGCAGGCAGGCTTCCTGGTGTGCGCCAAGTCCGCCGCAATGCCGCTGTTCCACAGTGTGAAGATGCTGTTTGACGATCTCCAGTCCATTCAGTCCGGCCTCAGCGGCTTCGGCTCCGAGATCGTCCAGTTCCAGAAGGCACTAGCCGAGGTGGAGCAGGGCTACTCCCTGTTCCTGCTGGATGAGTTCGCCCGGGGCACCAACCCCGACGAGGGCGCGGTGATCGTGCAGGCGGTTACCAAGTACCTCAACGGCGTCAACGCCATCTCCCTGCTGACCACCCACTATGACAAGGTGGCCGAGTGCGCCAACGACCACTACCAGATCATCGGCCTGCGGGACGTGGATCCTGAGCAGATCCGCCGTGAGCTGTCCGCCACCAATGAGGACGGCGTGGCGGTCATTGCCCGCCATATGAACTACGGTCTGTACCGTGTGGAGGGCAAGTCCGACTGCCCCCGGGACGCCCTGAACATCTGCCGCATGCTGTCCCTGAAACCGGAGATCATGCACCTGATCGAGGAGAACTATTAAAAATAAACGATAAAATTTCGCTCCGGTTTCCCGGAGCGAAATTTTTCACCAAACACTTGGAAAGTTGCACAAAAAATAAGTTTGTTATTTGTCTCACAAACCCACTTGACAAGACTCGCAATACCTGTCATAATTGACACTGGTAATATTCCGAATATCAGTCAATAGAGGCGCGAAAGACAGGGTACGGTCCGGCAGCGGAGCGGGCGGCCTGGATGGTCGGACGGGAAGGGGTCTTTCGCCGAAAGGGAGCAGTATGCCCAATCTGTTTCCTTGGCAGCGCCGCGTAAACGGTGTTGCTGTCATGTTGAGTGTATCGACATGGAGCGCTATTGGTCAAAATGCTTGACCGACAGCGCTCTTTTTTGTTGGGCATGCGGTCATAAGTCTTATCCGAAAGCTCAGCGGCGTCTTTTTCCGCCATACTGTGCAAAAAGCCTCGGAAATACACAAAGTATTCCCTGCGTTTTTTGCTTTGTCTGGCGAAAAAATACTTGCTGATCTGTTCGGAACACCTTAGACCGCAAGCCCTTTTTTCTTTATCTGAGATCCTGAAAAAAGAGAGTTCCCGGCCAGCTGAATGAGGAATACGAACAAGACGTAAGAAAAGAATCATTTTGAAGGAGGAAACATCTATGGAAAAGATCACTTCTATGCTTCGCCTGCGTATGAGTGCGAAGGACGCCCACTACGGCGGCAACCTGGTGGACGGCGCCCACATGGTGCATCTGTTCGGTGACGTGGCTACCGAGCTGCTGATCGCCTGCGACGGCGACGAGGGCCTGTTCTGTGCCTACGACAACGTGGAGTTCCTGGCTCCCGTGTACGCCGGCGACTACATCGAGGCCTACGGCGAGATCGAGAAGATCGGCAACACCTCCCGCACCATGAAGTTCGAGGC
>CAKTRJ010000008.1 GCA_934597345.1 uncultured Oscillospiraceae bacterium | reverse complement strand
ACGAAAACCGGACGGTATATAGAAATACAAAGATAAAAAGATTGATTTATATTCTATCCATTCCAATCCTATCCGAGATATTTTCTGCGGGATTTTCCTGTGGAAAACCCCGGAAGGGAAAGGAACGGGGAAAGGAGTTTATGGCACAACACGCAATTTTGCGATTTGAAAAACACAAGGGCAATCCGGCAAGACCGCTGGAAGCCCATCACGAAAGGCAGAAAGAGCAGTATGCCAGCAACCCGGATATTGACACCAGCCGGAGCAAGTACAACTTCCACATTGTCAGGCCAGAGGGATGCTATTACCACTTTATCCAAAACCGCATTGAACAAGCCGGATGCCGCACCCGCAAGGATAGCACACGCTTTGTCGATACGCTGATAACCGCCAGCCCGGAGTTTTTCAAGAAGAAATCCCCAAAGGAGATACAGGCGTTTTTCCAGAGGGCGGCTGATTTCTTAATCGGGCGGGTAGGGAAAGAAAATATCGTGTCGGCGGTGGTACACATGGACGAGAAAACGCCCCACCTGCATTTGACCTTTGTCCCGCTGACAGAGGACAACCGCCTGTGTGCAAAGGAGATTATCGGGAACAGAGCCAACCTTACAAAGTGGCAGGACGATTTTCACGCCTACATGGTGGAGAAGTACCCGGCTTTGGAGCGTGGGGAGAGTGCCAGCAAAACAGGTCGGAAGCATATCCCCACTCGGCTGTTCAAACAGGCGGTCAATCTCTCCAAACAGGCAAGAGCCATTGAAGCCACGCTGGACGATATTACCCCGTTCAACGCCGGAAAGAAGAAAGAGGAAGCCCTCGCTATGCTGAAAAAGTGGTTTCCGCAGATGGAGAACTTCTCCGGGCAGTTGAAAAAATACAAGGTCACAATCAATGACCTGTTGGCGGAAAATGAAAAGCTGGCAGAACGAGCCAGAGCCAGCGAGAACGGCAAAATCAAAGACCGCATGGAACGGGCAAAGTTGGAAAGCAAGCTGCACGACATTCAGCGGCTGGTAGACCGTATCCCGCCGGAGGTGTTGGCAGAACTGAAACGGCAGCAGCATTATGGAAAGGACAGGTGATTTTATAAGCAATATCAGATACAAAAAGGAAACAGAAATCGTGACTTTTCAGGGAAAGGAAATCACGCTGGAAAATCTCTCCCCGGTATTCACGCCGGAGCAGGAAGCGGCAAAACGCCGGGAGCTGGAGCAGCAGCTTTATGAGGTATTCCGCAAGTATGCCGACAAACGGCAGAGTGAGGAAGCCGGGGCATAAGGTTTTCCAAAGCCATCGTTGATTTGCGGGGCTGCTGGCGGTATAATGAAACTGTCAGCAGCTCCGTTTCTTTTTTAAGAAAAGGAGCGACAATATGAACAATCGAATAGACGCAATCTATGCAAGACAATCGGTGGACAAAAAGGACAGCATTTCCATTGAAAGCCAGATTGAATTTTGCAAATACGAGTTGAAAGGCGGTAACTGCAAGGAATACACAGACAAAGGGTACAGCGGCAAGAACACAGACCGTCCGAAGTTTCAAGAACTGGTGCGGGACATCAAGCGGGGCTTGATTGCAAAGGTCGTGGTTTACAAGCTCGACCGTATCAGCCGTTCCATTCTGGACTTTGCCAACATGATGGAGCTGTTCCAGCAGTACAATGTGGAGTTTGTGTCCTCTACGGAAAAGTTTGATACCTCCACGCCGATGGGACGGGCCATGCTGAATATCTGTATCGTGTTCGCCCAGCTTGAACGGGAAACGATACAGAAGCGGGTAACGGACGCTTACTACTCCCGCAGTCAGCGGGGCTTTAAGATGGGCGGGAAAGCCCCTTACGGCTTCCATACGGAGCCTATCAAGATGGACGGTATCAACACAAAGAAGCTGGTGGTAAACCCGGAGGAAGCGGCCAATATCCGGCTGATGTTTGAGATGTACGCCCAGCCCACAACTTCCTACGGGGACATTACCCGGTACTTTGCCGAACAGGGGATTTTGTTCCATGGCAAAGAGCTGATACGCCCCACGCTGGCGCAGATGTTACGCAATCCTGTCTATGTGCAGGCAGACCTTGATGTGTACGAATTTTTCAAAAGTCAAGGGACAATCATTGTCAATGACGCTGCCGATTTTACCGGCATGAATGGCTGCTATCTGTATCAAGGGCGGGATGTGAAGCCCAGCAAAAAGAACGACTTGAAAGACCAAATGCTGGTGCTGGCTCCCCATGAGGGCATTGTCCCCTCCGACATCTGGCTGACCTGCCGCAAGAAGCTGATGAACAACATGAAAATCCAGTCTGCCCGAAAAGCCACCCACACATGGCTGGCGGGAAAAATCAAGTGCGGGAATTGCGGGTATGCTCTTATGAGTATCTTCAATCCCTCCGGCAAGCAATACCTTCGCTGTACGAAACGGCTGGATAACAAGAGTTGTCCAGGGTGCGGGAAAATCATTACTTCGGAACTGGAAACGGTTGTTTATCAGCAGATGGTAAAGAAACTGGCAAGCTACAAGACGCTGACAAGCAGAAAGAAAGCGGCAAAGGCAAACCCGAAAATTGCAGCACTGCAAGTGGATCTTGCTCATGTGGACAGCGAGATTGAAAAGCTGGTGGACAGTCTGACGGGTGCAAACAATGTCCTGCTCTCCTATGTGAATGTGAAGATAGCGGAACTGGACGGGCGCAAGCAGGAACTTCTGGCGAGGATAGCGGAACTGACGGTGGAAGCCATCAGCCCGGAACAGGTCAGCCAGATTTCCGGCTATCTCGACACTTGGGAGAATGTATCCTTTGACGACAAGCGGCGGGTGGTGGATTTGATGATTACCACCATAGCCGCCACAAGCGACAGCTTGAATATCACATGGAAAATCTGACGGGCGGAACACCTCCCGTCAGATACCTACCCTGTGTAGTCCCTTGTAAACTGTACTTTCGTGTGTGCTAAACTGTTTGCCATAGGGCACTTCCTCCTTTGATCGTCTTAATGGCCTGAACATCCATTATTCTATCACTCTTGGCTAGTGCCCTGCTTAAGCTTGAATCCCACCCGCCTAGCGGGTGGTTTTTTGTTCCGTGCTCTCGCACGGAACTGCCTCAAGGTGAATGACAAACAGGCGTGACCGTTGCGGTCACGCCTGCTTGCATCCAATACAAGGCTTCCCTCACCGGGAGGCCTTGTCCATTCTCTTTGCTTGCCGCCTTGCTCACCAGTCGTAGTTGTCGGCACGTGAGATACCGCCCAGCATGCCGCAGGCCAGCGGGATATCGTTGATAAGGATGCTGATCTCCTCCATCTTATTCTCCCCCGTGATTTCCGCCAGCTTGTCGGTCAGCGCCGTCATGATGGCGTTTTTCGCCGCCTGAGTACGATCCGGGATGGTGGTCCAGTCAATACGCACGATGGGCGCGGTCTTGCGGACGTTCTCTGGGTCCATTTCATGGATATAGACGTACACATTCTTCAGCGGTGTGCTGGTGTTGGCGTGGATGGTGGCCGCGGCAAAATCCATCAGTTCCTGCTTCCACTCGCGGGTGTGCTTTCCGGTAACGGTAACGTGAACATGGGGCATGGTGATATCCTCCTGTCATCATTTTCACGGCGCTTATGCGCCGGCTGTTATTCTTCAATGGCCTGACGCACCTTGGCAATCTTCTCTGCCAGTTCCGCAAAGGCTGTGCAGCTGAGGGACTGGGCCGCGTCGCTGAGGGCGGCGGCAGGCCGGTCGTGTACTTCAATCATCACGCCGTCGGCGCCTGCCGCCACGGCGGCCAGCGCCAGCGGCGGCACCAGCGCCGCGCTCCCCGCCGCATGGCTGGGATCCACGACCACCGGCAGATGGGTCATCTGCTTCAACACCGGGATGGCACTGATATCCAGTGCCGCCCGGCTGGTCTGGGAAAAGGAGCGAACACCCCGCTCGCACAGCACCACATTGGGATTGCCGCCCGCCAGAATGTACTCCGCCGATTGCAGCAGTTCCTCCACCGTGGCGCCAACGGCCCGCTTCAGCAGCACCGGCTTGGACTGTCCGCCCAAGGCCCGCAGTAGCTCATAGTTCTGCATGTTCCGCGCGCCCACCTGTAACATGTCCACATGCTCAAATTGCGGCAGCTGCGCCGCGTCGGTGATCTCCGACACGGTGGGCAGGCCCATCTCCTTTCCGGTCTGGGCCAACAGCTCCAGCGCCGGAGCGCCGAAGCCCTGAAAGGCATAGGGGGAGGTACGGGGCTTGTACGCGCCGCCCCGCAATATCGACGCACCGGCGGCCTTCACAGAGCGGGCCACCGACTGCATCTGAAACGCCGACTCAATGGCGCAAGGCCCGGCCATCAGGCAGAAGCCCTCGCCGATCCGGGTCTCCCCTACTGTCACCACCGTGTTCTCCGGATGGTTTCTGCGATCCGCCAGCCGCCATACCGGCGTCAGGCGCTTCATCTCATCCACATAGGGCAGCGCCAGCAGCCGCTGCTCGTCCAGTGTCCACGTGGGGCCCACCAGTGTCAGCAGCGCCCGTCCGGCGCTCCCCGCCCGGGCCACGCCGATGCCCTCACGGCTCAGTTGGATCACCAGCGAGCGTATCGCCGCCTCCGGCGTATCATGTTTCATAAATACCAGCATATAATGCCTCCGAAAATCAGCCCAAACAGGCAAATTGTGTTCTCAACCTATTTAATATAGCATACTTTTCATCACTTGGCAACACATCCATTCTAATATGCTATATCACATTTCTTAGCGTTGGACATTATTGACAACAGCCGTAAACCTGCTATAATGGCGCTGAGGAGAAAGGAGAATCAACACTATGTCTTGTAACTTTACATTGAGCTGCTGCTCTACCGTGGATGTGCCCTACAGCTATCTGGAAAGCCGCCATATCCCGGTTCTTTTTTACACCTATGTGGTGGATGACGTGACCTATGTGGACGACATGGGCCGTGATCCCAACGCCCTGCCCCATTTCTATGAGATGCTGGCGGCGGGCAAGCTGCCCCAGACCAGCCAGATCAACGTGGCTGAATACGCCGAATTCTTTGACGGACTGCTGAAGCAGGGCGGCGATGTGCTGCACCTGGGCTTCACCTCCGGCCAGTCCGGCTCCATCCACAACGCCTTCATCGCCGCCAACATGATGCGGGAGAAGTACCCCGGCCAGAAGCTGCTGGTGGTGGATACCCTGTGCTCCTCCTCCGGCTATGGCCTGCTGGTGGATACGGTGGCCGACATGCGCGACGCGGGCGCTTCCATTGAGGATGCCTACCAATGGACGCTGGATAACCGCAATAAGGTACACCACCAGTTCTTCTCCACCGATATGACCCAGTTCCGCCGCACGGGCCGTGTGTCCGGCGCTGCCGCCGCCATCGCCACGGTGCTGAACATCTGCCCCATCATGCGTCTGGACAACAAGGGCGCCATCAAGGCCTATGACAAGGTGCGGGGCAAGCACAAGGCCATCGAGACCACGGTGAACACCATGGAGCAGCACGCCCAGGGCGGCCGCGATTACGACCAGCGCTGCTGGATCTGCCACTCCCAGTGCCTTGATCTGGCCCAGCAGCTGGCCGCACAGCTGGAGGTGCGCTTCCCCCGCCTGAAGGGCAAGATCCGCATCTGTGACATCGGCACCATCATCGGCAGCCACGCCGGCCCCGGCACGGTAGCCGTGTTCTTCTACGGCGACGAGCGCCCTGAAATGGAATGACACAGAAAAACGACAGGCATACATGCCTGTCGTTTTTCTCATCCTATCTTCCGTACCGTGATCATATTGATGTCGGTGGTACGGTATATCTCCGGGGCAAAGCCGTCCCGCAGCGCTTCGGGGATATGGCTGACGCCGTTGATATAGCGGTAAGCCCCGTCGATACGGCCCACGAAATTATACACGGTCTTCCATTGGCCGCCCGCGTCCTGCAAGTCCAGCTTCAGGGCGTAAAGTCCATCGTTGATCTTGTGAATATCCCGGATCCTGTAATCCTGAATCGCGCAGCCGGAGCGGACATACATGTCCCGGTGCGCATCCCGGGTATAGAACTCGTTGGCTTCAAAATGGCAGTATTCCACCGCCTTTTCGATCCCCTCCGTTTGGAACGCCTGTAAATATTGCTCGGCGCATCGTTCCACCGCCCGAAGCTCCCCGCCGCAGCCCGGCAATGTCAGCAGTACGGCCAGTATCAGCACCGCCAGCAAGCTCTTACGCTTCATAGACAATCCCCTTTCCCGTTATGCCTCTATTTTATGGAACTGCTCCGGCAAAAACAACCGACGGATGGTTGAGTTGTATCCTCTACTTATATAGACGCTGTTTTTCGGAAAAGGTTTCCTGTTTTTCCGGAAATAAACAGCACAGCACCGCATTTCCAGACGGAGATGCGGTGCTGCACTTATTTGAGGAGAGATTATGGCGAAAGAAACGCCGTAACGGGGATAGGGCCCCGTCAAGGCGGTGCCTGTGATTTATTGCCCGCTGGCGCCGTAGTTGGACAGCACACGGGCGGAGGGGTCGTTGACATCGCAGCCCTTCCAGCTCTTGTTGGGCATCCAGAAGTCCACGATCATCTCAGACTGACCGGGGTAGTATTTTTCAAATATCTCGCGGTAAAGGAGCGATTCCTTGGTAAAGGGCTGGGCATGGGAGAAGCGCTTGCGGCGCTGCTGGAACTGCTCGTCGGAATAGCAGTCCTCGGCAAAGGCCTTCAGGTGATCCACCATGGAGTGGCCCACCGCGTCGGAGAAGGCTGCCTTTTCCCGGTAAAGAATCTCATAAGGCAGATAGTCCCCTTCAAATGCGTGGCGCAGCAGGTATTTGCCCTTGCTGTAAATGTTGACCTTCTTGGCGGGGTCGATGGCCAGTACATAGCGGACGAAGTCCAAATCGCCGAAGGGCACGCGGGCCTCCAACGAGTTGACGGAGATGCAGCGGTCGGCGCGGAGCACATCGTACATGTGCAGCTCACGGATACGCTTCTCCGCCTCCTCCTGAAACGCCTCCGGAGAGGGCGCAAAGTCGGTGTACTTATAGCCGAACAGCTCGTCGGAGATCTCGCCGGTCAGCAGCACGCGGATGTCGGTGTTCTCGTGGATCCACTTGCACATCAGGTACATGCCCATGCTGGCCCGGATGGTGGTGATATCAAAGGTGCCCAGCATCTTGATGACGAAATCAAGGGAGTCCAGCACCTGCTCCTTGGTCATGATGACCTCGGTATGGTCGCTGCCGATATAGTCGGCCACGATGCGGGCATATTTCAGGTCGATGGCGTCCTCCCGCATGCCGATGGCAAAGGTGCGGATGGGCGTTTTGCTCTCGCGGGCGGCGATGGCGCACACCAGCGAGGAATCCAGACCGCCGGACAGCAGGAAACCTACCTTGGCGTCGGCCACCAGCCGCTTCTTCACACCGGCCACCAGCTTGTCGTGGATGTTGGCGCACACGGTGTCCAGATCGTCATAGCAAAACTGCTTTACTTTTGCGATATCATCGTAGCAGATGAACTGGCCGTCCTTGTAGTAATGTCCCGGAGGGAACGGCATGACCTTATCGCACATGCCCACCAGATTCTTCGGCTCGCTGGCAAAGACGATCACGCCCTTCTTGTCATAGCCGTAGTACAGCGGGCGGATACCGATAGGGTCTCGGGCGGCGATGAACTGCTTCGTCTCGCCGTCAAACAGGATCAGGGCATACTCCGCGTCCAGCATTTTGAACATCTCCACGCCGTACTCCTTGTACAGCGGCAGCAGGATCTCACAGTCGGAGCCGCTGCAGAAGGTATAGCCCTTTTTCAGCAGCTTGGCCTTGCAGGCCTCATAGCCGTAGATCTCACCGTTGCAGACCACATAGCTGCCATCCATCTGGAAGGGCTGCATCCCCTCCGGCGTCAGGCCCATGATGGCCAGACGGTGAAAGCCCAGCAAGCCGTGGCCGGTGTCTACGATGCGGCTGTCGTCGGGGCCGCGGGAGACCGTTTCCATAAAGCCCTCGGCAAACGCGGCGGTATCGGTACAAACGTCACAATAACCCATAATAGAACACATTTTATGATCCTCCAGATCTTGTAAAATAAGATCAGCAATGTGATAGGGCGAGCTGCTGTGACCCGCGGTGCCACCTATCTTTGAACTCATTCAGACTTCCAACAAAGCCTTGCCGCGATAACGGGCGGCAGCTCCGGCGCGCTTACTGAGGGTCTCCCCTGTTGGGCTTGCGGCTTGCCGGATGTTCTTCGCCGGGGCGTCGGACGCATGGCTTTCACCGTCCCATGCTCGCTGTGCCCGCGTTTCCCGGATACTTTTTCCGGCTCGAACGCCTTTGTTGATAAAATGTGGTTTATATATAATGTGGTTATATGGTTTTTATGGTTGTGGTTTTGGGTGGTATTTACTTTACACCGAACAGTAGATCGCCATAGGTGGGGAACGGCCAGAAGTCGGCGGCGGTGTACTCCTCTGCCTGATCGCAGGGAACACGGAGGGCATCCATCTTGGGAATGACCACATCCCGGATGACGAAAGCGGCATCTGTCACATCGTCGATCTTGTGATAGTCGCTCAGGGCGGTCTCCAGCTCCTCGACGGCCAGTGCGATCTGGTCGGTCAGGCCGGACAGCTTCTCGATAAGGCCCGTCTCATACTTGCCGCTGAGGGTGGGAACGGCGGCCTTCTTGGCGGCCAGGCTCTCCGCCAGGGAGGCGGTGTAGTCCTCCACGGCGGGCAGGATCTCCTTGCGGGCCATGTCCACCATGGTCTGAGCCTCGATATTGACGGCCTTGCGGTAGTTGTCCAGTGTGATCTCATAGCGGGAGCGGATCTCCGCCTCGGACATGACCTTCAGGGAGGTCAGCATGTCCACGTTCTTCTTCTCCAGCAGGCAGGGCAGCGCATCGGGTGTGGTCTTCAGGTTCAGCAGGCCACGCTCCTCGGTGGCCTCCTTGATCCATGCATCGTCATAGCCGTTGCCGTTGAAGATGATGCGCTTGTGCTCCTTGATGGTCTTTTGGATCAGGTCATGGAGGGCGGATTCAAAGTCGTCGGCCTTCTCCAGAATGTCCGCATACTGCTTCAGGGACTCCGCCACGGCGGCGTTCAGCATGATATTGGTGCAGGCAATGGAGTTGGATGAGCCCAGCATACGGAACTCGAACTTATTGCCGGTGAAGGCGAAGGGCGAAGTGCGGTTGCGGTCGGTGGTGTCGCGGATGAACTTGGGCAGCACATGGACGCCCAGCTTCATGACCCGCTTCTCCGTGCCGCTGTACGGCTCGTCCTTCTCGATGGCGTCCAGAATAGCGGTCAGCTCGTCGCCCAGGAAGATAGACACCACGGCGGGAGGCGCTTCGTTGGCGCCCAGACGGTGATCGTTGCCGGCGGTAGCCACCGACAGCCGCAGCAGATCCTGATAATCATCCACCGCCTGAATAACGGCGCACAGGAACAGCAGGAACCGGGCGTTCTGATAGGGCGTGTCGCCGGGCGTCAGCAGGTTCACGCCGGTATCGGTGGCGATGGACCAGTTGTTGTGCTTGCCGGAGCCGTTGACGCCGTCAAAGGGCTTCTCATGGAGCAGACATACCAGACCGTGACGGGCAGCTACCTTCTGCATGATCTCCATGGTCAGCTGGTTGTGGTCGGTGGCCACGTTGGTGGTGGTGTAGATGGGCGCCAGCTCATGCTGGGCGGGAGCCACCTCGTTATGCTCGGTCTTAGCCAGAATGCCCAGCTTCCACAGCTCCTCATTCAGGTCGGCCATGTAGGCCGCCACACGGGGCTTGATGGCGCCGAAGTAGTGGTCATCCATCTCCTGACCCTTGGGAGGCTTCGCACCGAACAGGGTGCGGCCACAGAAGATCAGATCCTTGCGCTTGTCGAACATCTCGCGGTCCACCAGAAAATACTCCTGCTCCGGGCCGACGGAGGTGCGGACGCATTTCACATCTTCATTACCGAACAGGGAGAGGATGCGCATGGCCTGCTTGTTCAGAGCCTGCATGGAGCGCAGCAGCGGTGTTTTCTTATCCAGCGCCTCGCCGCCGTAGGAACAGAACGCCGTGGGGATGCACAGTGCCTTATCCTTGATAAAGGCATAGGAGGTGGGATCCCACGCGGTATAGCCGCGGGCCTCGAAGGTGGCGCGCAGGCCGCCGGAGGGGAAGCTGGAAGCGTCCGGTTCACCCTGGATCAGCTCCTTGCCGGAGAACTCCATGATGACGCCGCCGTCGGGAGACGGGGCGATGAAGCTGTCGTGCTTTTCGGCGGTGATGCCGGTCAGGGGCTGGAACCAATGGGTAAAATGGGTGGCGCCATGCTCGACGGCCCAATCCTTCATGGCGTCTGCCACAGCGTTGGCCACTTCGTTATTCAGGCTGCCGCCCTCATCGATCGTTTTTTTCAGCGAGGTGTAGACTTCATAGGGAAGCCGTGCTTTCATGACGCGGTCGTCAAAAACCAGACTGCCGAAGTATTCCGGTACTGTGCTCATCATGATCCACTCCTTTTCTTTTAAAATACATGCAAAAAAAGCGTCAAGGAGACCAACCTCCAAGACGCCTTTGCCTTTGATGGGCGAAATTATATACGCCCTATACGAATTTGTCAATCTCCGTTTTCCACAATTTTTGCCGTTTCGTCGATTGACTTTATGATGCAGGCGTGCTATAATCCCCAACCAAGATGAGCAAAGGCGTTCATTCATCAGGCACATTTGTCCTGTATGAGTGAACGTCTTTGCGTTTTTTCAGAAAGGATGAACGCTATGAAGCTGGAGGGACAGGTCCGTATCCCGTCCGGATGCGCTATTTCCGCCGTCATCTCCCGTGAGGGAAAACGTATGACCGGCGAGGCAGTGATAAACAGCATGGTTCCCATGCATGACCGCTCCAACGGTCTGGGCGGCGGCTTTGCCGCCTATGGCATCTATCCGGAATACCGGGACTTTTATGCATTCCATATCTTCTTTGAGGACAACACCACCCGCCGGGAGTGTGAAACATTATTAAAAGAGGGCTTCGAGATCGTGCAGGCAGAGGTGATCCCTATCCGGATCATCCCGGAGATCACCGATGTTCCGCTGATCTGGCGGTACTTCGTATCGCCGCTGAAGTCCGTGCTCTCCCGGCTGCAATTGGACGAAAAGGAGTTCGTGGCCCGCACCGTCATGGAGATCAATACCAAATTAAAGGGCGCGTATGTGTTCTCCAGCGGCAAGAACATGGGCACCTTCAAGGCCGTGGGCTATCCGGAGGATGTGGGCCGGTTCTACCGCCTGGAGGAGTACGAGGCGTACAGCTGGACGGCCCATGGCCGCTATCCCACCAATACCCCCGGCTGGTGGGGTGGCGCACATCCCTTTACCCTGCTGGACTGGTCCATCGTCCACAACGGCGAGATATCCTCCTACGACGCCAACCGCCGGTATATCGAGATGTTCGGCTATAAATGCACCCTGCAGACGGATACGGAGGTCATCACCTACATCGCCGACTACCTTCTGCGGCGGCAGGGGCTGACGCTGGAGGAAACGGCGTCTGTGATCGCCGCCCCCTTCTGGAGCACCATCCGGGGCAAGGCCGCGCCGGTGGCGCGGCAGCTGACGTATCTGCGCACCATGTATCCCAGCCTGCTGATCACGGGGCCGTTCTCCATCATTCTGGGCTTCAACGGTGGGCTGATGGCGCTGAACGACCGCCTGAAGCTGCGCTCCATGGTGACGGCGGAGAAGGACGACCAGGTGTTCATCGCCAGCGAGGAGGCCGCCATCCGCGTTATGGAGCCTAACGCGGAGCATTTCTACGCGCCCATGGGCGGCGAACCCTTCATCGTGAAAGTGAAAGAAGGTGCTTATTGATGTCCATCAATTACATCATACCGGAATTTGAGGTGATCCGCAATGATGCCCGCTGCACCTGCTGCCGCGTCTGTGAGAAGCAGTGTGCCAACGGCGTACACACCTATGACAGCGAGGGCAAGCGGATGCTCAGCGACGAGACAAAGTGCGTCAACTGTCAGCGCTGCGTCTCCTTCTGTCCCACCCGCGCGCTGAAGATCGTGAAGAACGACTGCTGTCTCCGGGAAAATGCCAATTGGCAGAGCGACACCATCAAGGAGATCTACAAGCAGGCGGCCACCGGCGGCGTACTGCTCAGCTCCATGGGCAACCCCAAGCCCCTGCCGGTGTACTGGGACAACATCCTCATCAACGCCTCACAGGTGACGAACCCTCCTATCGACCCCTTGCGGGAGCCTATGGAGACGCGGGTATTCCTGGGGAAAAAGCCCTCCGCCATCCGGCGCAATGCCGACGGCAGCCTGTGTACCGATCTGCCGCCCCAGCTGGAGCTGTCGGTGCCCATTCTGTTCTCCGCCATGAGCTACGGCTCCATCAGCTACAACGCCCACGAGAGCCTGGCCCGCGCTGCCCGTGAGCTGGGCATCTATTACAACACCGGCGAGGGCGGCCTGCATGAGGACTTCTACTGCTACGGGGAAAACACCATCGTACAGGTGGCCTCGGGCCGGTTCGGCGTACAGGAGAAATACCTGAACACCGGCGCGGCCATCGAGATCAAGATGGGACAGGGCGCAAAGCCCGGCATCGGCGGCCATCTACCCGGCGCCAAGATCACGGCCGACGTGTCCCGCACCCGCATGATTCCGGAGGGCGCGGACGCCATCTCCCCCGCTCCCCACCACGATATCTACTCCATTGAGGATCTGCGGCAGCTGGTCTACTCCCTGAAGGAGGCCACCCAGTACAAAAAGCCCGTGATCGTCAAGGTGGCGGCTGTCCACAACATTGCCGCCATCGCCAGCGGCATCGCCCGCAGCGGCGCGGACATCATCGCCATCGATGGCTTCCGGGGCGGCACCGGCGCGGCGCCTACCCGCATCCGGGACAATGTGGGCATTCCCATCGAGCTGGCGCTGGCGGCGGTGGATCAGCGGCTCCGTGACGAGGGCATCCGCAGCAGCGTTTCCCTGATCGCGGGCGGCAGCATCCGCTCGGCGGCTGACGTGGTAAAAGCCATCGCACTGGGCGCGGACGCCTGCTATATCGCCACGGCGGCGCTGCTGGCCATGGGCTGCCACCTGTGCCGCAGCTGCCAGACGGGGCGCTGCAATTGGGGCATCGCCACCCAGCGGCCCGATCTGGTAAAGCGGCTGGATCCCGACGAGGCCACCCGGCGGCTGGTGAATCTGGTGACCGCGTGGAAGCACGAGATCAAGGAAATGATGGGCGGCATGGGCATCAACTCCATTGAGGCCCTGCGGGGCAACCGTGTCATGCTGCGTGGCGTACACCTGACGGAAAAGGAGCTGGCGATCCTGGGCATCGCCCACGCGGGAGAATGAAATGGCTGCTATCACGATTTTTTATGAAAAAACACATGGAAAAACATCAGGAGGTGTGGTACAATATGAACTTCATTGAGGCCAACGACCTCTCCTTCTCCGCGCTGAACGAGACCATACGCGGCGCGGGAAAGGAATGCCGGGTCTGTGGCTGTCTGGGCCAGCGGTTCATCGCCGCCGGTATGAGCGACAAAAAGCTGGAGATCAACGGCATCCCCGGCAACGCGCTGGGCGCGTATCTCAACGGGGCCGAGATCACCGTCAACGGCAACGCTCAGGACGCCGTGGGCGACACCATGAGCGCCGGACGCATCGTGATCCACGGCAGCGCCGGCGACGCGGCAGGCTATGCCATGCGGGGCGGCGAAATTTACATACAGGGCAACGCCGGTTACCGGGCCGGTATCCATATGAAGGCCTATAAGGAGCACAAGCCCGTCATCGTTATCGGCGGGCGGGCCGGCAGCTTTCTGGGCGAGTATCAGGCAGGCGGCCTGATACTGGTGCTGGCGCTGCACACCGACGGGCGGCCCGTGGTGGGCTTCTTCCCCTGCACCGGCATACACGGCGGAAAGATGGTGTTCCGGGGCGACGTGAGCAATGTGCAGTTCCCGCCCCAGGTGACCTCACGTCCGGCCACGGCGGAGGACTTCGCGGAATTCGCGCCCTATGTGCGGGAATACTGCCGCCTGTTCGGCTGCGACGCCGTCTCCATGCTGAGCAGTTCCTATACCGTGATCACACCGGACAGCAAGAATCCCTACCAGCAGATGTATGTGGCAAACTGACGAAAGGCAGGATCGCATTATGAAGTATTCAAAGGACGAGATCAAGCAGTATGTGGCGGAGGAGGACGTGAAGTTCATCCGTCTGGCATTCTGCGACCTGTCCGGAAAGCAGAAGAATATCTCCATCCATCCGGACGAGCTTGACCGCGCGTTTGAATATGGTATCGCCTTTGACGCCTCGGCCATTCCCGGCTTCGGTGACGAGGTACACTCCGACCTGTTCCTGCATCCCGACAGCGGCACGCTGTGCATGCTGCCGTGGCGGCCGGATCACGGACGGGTGGCCCGGATGTTCTGCGGCATCGCCCGGCCGGATGGCACCCCCTTTGAGGCGGACGGCCGCCAGCTTCTGAAGCAGGCCATCGCCGCGGCGGCGGAAATGGGCGTTACCTTCGCCTTCGGCACGGAGATGGAGTTCTATCTCTTCCGCCGGGACGAACTGGGTGAGCCCACCAAGCAGCCCTATGACCACGCCGGTTACATGGACATTGCCCCGGAGGACAAGGGCGAAAACGTCCGGCGGGAGATCTGCCTGACGCTGGAGCAGATGGGCATCCGTCCGGAGTGCTCCCACCACGAGCAGGGCCCCGGTCAGAACGAGATCGACTTCCGGTACTCCGAACCGCTGACGGCGGCGGACAACGCCGTCACCTTCCGTGCGGTGGTCAACACCGTGGCGGTGCGCAACGGGCTGGCGGCGGACTTCTCCCCCAAGCCCCTGAACGGCCAGCCCGGCAACGGCATGCACATCAACATCTCCGCCCGGAGCGCCGACGGCAGTGACGTGATGCCCCACATCATCGCGGGCATCCTGTCCCATATCACGGAGCTGACAGCATTCCTCAACACGGTGGATGCCTCCTATCACCGCTTCGGCGGCAGCAAGGCGCCCCGCTACATCTCCTGGTCCAGTGAGAACCGCTCACAGCTGATCCGCATCCCCGCCGCGCAGGGCGAATACCGCCGGGCGGAGCTGCGCTCCCCCGACCCGCTGTGCAATCCCTATCTGGCCTTTACGCTGCTGATCCACGCCGGACTGGACGGCATCCGCCGCCAGCTGGTGCTGCCGGAGGCGGCGGACATCAACTTCTTCAGCGCACCGGAGCAGATCAAGGCCCAGTTCCGCACGCTGCCCGCCACACTGGCGCAGGCGAAGGCCGCCGCGGAAAACAGCTCCTTCATCAACCAACTCCTGCCCCAGACCATCATTTCCTACTACACCCGATAACCTGATCACCCCATGAAAGGAGGGACGCATATGGAGCTGACACAGCAGACGTACAGTGTGCTGGTGGTATCCAGCGGAAGCAAGTTCCCCGCGTCCCTCCGGGAGCTGCTGCCGGAGGATCGCTATATGCCGCTGCACGCCGTAAGCGACGTGGCCAGCGCACGGCGCTGCCTTCTGGAGCGCACCTTCGATATCGTGATCATCAGCTCCCCCCTGCCGGATGAATTCGGCACCAAGCTGGCCCTGCATGTGGTGGACGGCAGCAGCGCGGGCGTGCTGCTGCTGGTGAAGGCGGAGCACTACGCCGACCTTTCGGCGCGGCTGTCGCCCTACGGTATTCTGCTGCTGCAAAAGCCCACGTCCCCCCAGCTGATCCTGCAATCCCTGCAATTGCTGTGCGGCACGCGGGAGCGGCTGCGGAAGATGGAGCAGAAAACCGCCTCCATCGAGGAAAAGATGATGGAGATCCGCACCGTCAACCGTGCCAAAGGGCTGCTGATCGATCAGGCCGGTATGACGGAGGCGGAGGCCCACCGCTTCATCGAAAAGCAGGCCATGGATCGCTGCGTCACCCGCAGGGCCGTCGCCGACCAAATCATCGCCCGCTATCAGACGGCAGGCTGATATTTGACAACCGCCGCGTTTTCTGCTATCATGTTCTTCAACCATTGAAAAAAAGGAGACATGATATGGAAAAATTCATTCCCTATGAAAAGCTCTCCAAGAAGGAGAAGCGGAAGCGCGACGCCATGATGCGGAACACCTGGGGCCCGCTGAACCCCGTGACCCGCAAAAGCGAAAATCCAAGAGCCTATAACCGCCGAAAGGCACGGAAGTGGATCGACGATCCCCTGTCCGTGCCTTTTGCTATATAAAAATCTCTTGCATACGGATTTACCCAGTAGTACAATAGGGAAAACATGTTTCAGGAGGAATCACCATGAAGCTTGCCCTTTGCCAAATCGCTATGAGCGACAACGAAACCGAAAATCTGGAGCGCCAGCTGTCCGCCCTGCGGCAGGCCGCCCTTCACGGCGCTGACCTGATCGTCTATCCGGAGCTGCAGCTGCACCGGTTCTTTCCCCAGTACGCGGGCTGTGACGTATCCGGCAAGCTGCTGACGGCGGATGCGCCCATCATCCGGCAATTCCGGGAGGCCTGCCGGGAGAACCACATCATGGCGGCCCCCAACTTCTATCTGCGGGAGCACTCCGGCTGCTTTGACGCCACGCTGCTGATCGGCAGCGACGGTACGCTGTTGGGCCGCCAGAAGATGGTGCACATCGCCCAGGCAGCCCAGTTCTATGAGCAGGATTACTACACGCCCTCCGATGACGGCTTTCTGGTATTCGACACGCCCCACGGCAGGATCGGCATCGTGGTGTGCTTCGACCGACACTATCCGGAAAGCATCCGCACCGAGGCGCTGATGGGAGCCGATCTGATCCTGATCCCCACCGCCAACACCGAGAGCGAGCCTATGGAGATGTTTGACTGGGAGATCAAGGTGCAGGCGTTCCAGAACAGTGTGGCCGTCGCCATGTGCAACCGCACCGGTACGGAGGGTGATATGGTGTTCTCTGGCCGTTCGCTGGTGACGGACGCCAACGGCGACACCATCGCCCAGGCAGGCAACGGCGAGGAGCTGCTGTATGCCGAGGTGGACATGGGCGCTTCCGCCCGCATCCGTGCCGCACGGCCCTATACCAGTCTGCGTCGCCCGTCACTTTATCAGTAATGGCAGAGATATCAAAATTTTATCAGCTCCCCTTACAAAAAGTCTTGTAATTTGACAAAAGGTGCGTTAAGATAAGTAGGCACGCTGTTAAGCGCGTGCCAGCAATCAATAAAGGAGAGACTTATCATATGGAGCGCATCTTCCACCTGAAGGAAAACGGCACCACCGTCAAAACGGAGATCCTTGCCGGTCTGACCACCTTCATGACCATGGCGTACATCATCGCCCTGAACCCCAATCTGCTGACCAACTTCGCCGTTGGCACCCCTCTTTGGAACGGCGTTTTCCTGGCCACCTGCATCGCCAGCGCCATCGGCACGGTGTGCATGGCTTTTCTGGCCAACAAGCCCTTCGTTATGGCACCCGGCATGGGGCTGAACAGCTTCTTTGCCGTGATCGCCGGCAACGTGGCCGCCATGCTGAACACCGACTACACCAGCGCCTTTCAGGCGGTGCTGTGCATCATTCTGGTGGAGGGCATCGTGTTCCTGCTGCTGAGCGTGTTCAACATCCGCGACAAGATCGTGGACGCCATCCCTCTGGGCGTACGTCTGGGCATCGGTCCCGCCATCGGTCTGATGCTTATGAACATCGGTCTTGGCTCCAATGTGGGCATCTATGCCGAAGGAAACGACTACAAGACCCCCTTCTATGTGCTGCGTGACTTCTTCGGCGCCATGACCCCCAGCGTCATCAAGGATCACATGGGCGCGGAGTACAGCACCATGGTGCTGACCGTGGTCACCATGTTCATCGGCCTGTTCGTTATCATCCTGCTGGCCAAGAAGGGCGTCAAGGCCGCCGTTCTGGTGGGCATGCTGGTGGCCTCCGTCATTTACTGGGCAGGCAGCTTCATCTTCCTGAAGGTGAACCCCTTCGCCTCTCTGTCCGGCGCGTCCTTCCTGCCTCCCTTCCAGGATATGGTAAGCACCACCCTGTTCAAGTTTGACTTCACCGACTTCTTCCGCATCGGCTGGTTCACCGCCATCAGCCTGATCATCACCTTCTGCATGATCGACATGTTCGACACCATCGGCACGCTGGTGGGCACCGCCTCCCGCGCCGGTATGACCGACAAGGACGGCAACATGCCCAAGATGAAGGAAGCCCTGCTGTCCGACGCCGTGGGCACTGTGGCAGGCGCCTGCTGCGGCACCTCCACCGTTACCACCTTTGTGGAGTCCGCCTCCGGCGTGGAGGCCGGCGGCCGCACCGGTCTGACCTCCCTGACCTCCGCGTTCATGTTCTTGGCCTGCATGTTTATCGCCCCCGTGGCCGCCATCATCCCCGCCGCCGCCACCTCCTCCGCGCTGATCTATGTGGGTATCCTGATGCTGCAGGGTCTGAAGAACGTGGACTTCGACGATCTGGATCAGGTGGTTCCCGTGTTCATCATGCTGCTGGCCATGCCCATCTCCGGCTCCATCGGTCACGGCATCGGTCTGGCCATGATCTCCTACAACGTCATCAAGGTGTTCTCCGGCAAGGCCAAGGACGTATCTGCCCTGACCTATGTGATCACGGCGCTGTTTCTGGTAAAGTTCTTCGCTGTGGTGTAACGTATTTATCATAAAAAAGGAACCAGTCCGACGGACTGGTTCCTTTTTTGTTCAGGAAAGATATTTCTCCGCAAAGCGGCCCATAGGTTTGTTGACCAGCTTTACCACCATGCCGACGCAGATGGCCGCCACGACCGTTCCCTCACGGACGCCCTCCAGATGGCCCAGAAACAGGAACGACAGCGCGGTGGCCAGCAAGCACCAGCGTTACATCGAAGCCCACCTTCCCTGCGGCAAACTTCACCGGGAACACCTGGCACACCGCCAGCACCATTCCCTCGCCTGCCAGCACCACCACATTGGCGGTGACCTCCATGCTGACGCCGATACCCACCAGCGCAATGCCCATAAGGCACAGGCCCCATTGGGCGGGATATGACCCCGGCACGACGCCCTGCAGGGCGTTGACGGTGGCGTCCGTCAGCATACCGAACAGCAAGCGCCACCGGCAGCTGAAGCAGCTGGATCAGCTGATAGCGGCGGCGCAGCAGCAGGATCTGCAGCAGGATCAGCGCCACATGCATGGCAATGGTGGCCGTACCCACGGTCAGCGGCGCGATGCGGCTGATCACATAGGGCAGACTGGAGATGGGCGAGGTGCCCAGACCGCCCTTTATGGAGAACGCCACGCCGAATGCCATGACCAACAGGCCCACGCACAACAGCAGCCAGCGCTTCCATCGAAATCGTATGCTTTTCCTCATATGCTTCTTCCTCTTCTTTTTCGACCTTCTCTATTATAAGCGGCTGTCAGAAAATGTCAAGAAAGGTAAAAAAGTACCCGCGCACTTTGCGTGCGCGGGTACCGCTGCTTTTGATGAAAAAGTGATTACTTCATGAAGGTGCCGGCCTTCATCTGCTCCAGATAGGCGTTGTACTTCTCCACCTTGTCGGCGGGAACCAGCTCGGTGTTGATGGCACCGGCGGACAGAGCGCCGTTCTCCAGCGTACCGAACACGGTGTTGCCTCCGAAGGTACCGGCCTCAACAGCCTCCATGGAAACCTTGATCATGGCGGCGTTATCGGTGACCTGAGAGCAAATGATGCAGGGGTTCTGGCCCAGAATGTCGGCGGGCTGGCCGATATCGAAGACCTTGATGGCGCCGGCCTTCTCGTTGGCGGCGTCGATGGCCTCGCGGGCGCCGGAGTCAACGGCGGAAGCGTCGCCGAAGAACACGTCAGCACCCTTGGAGATCAGCTCGGTGGCAAACTCCTTGCCCTTGGGGGCATCGGAGAAGGAGTTGGCATAGGGCACAGCCAGCAGCTCCACGGTCTTGCCCTCCTGCTCGCCCACATACTTGGCGGCCTCCTCGAAGCCGGCGATCTTGCCCTTGGTGGTATCCAGCTCGAAGCCGCCGATGAAGCCCAGCTTGCCGGACTCGGTCATCAGGCCAGCCAGCGCACCGGCGATCCAGCCGATCTGCTGGGCGTTGGGCAGCAGGGAGCTGACGTTGCCGTTGACAGCCTCACCGGGGGTCTCCTCGGCGCCGTTCAGCAGGGCGAAGGCGATGTCAGGATACTCCTCAGCGGCCTGCAGCACAGCATCGGTGTACTGATTGCCGGGGGCATAGATCATGTCATAGCCCAGGGCGCAGTAGGCAGCGATGGAATCATAGTAGGCATCCTGAGAGATGGAGTCGGTGACATCATACTGCCAGTTCTTCTCCTCAGCGGCCTTGACCATGGCGTTGTAGCAGGCAGCGCCCCAGCCGCCGTCGTTGATGCTGGAGTCGCAGATCATGGCGACCTTGTAGGTCTTTTCGCCGTTGTTGGCGTTGTTGTCGCCGTCGCCGTTGCCGCCGTTGGCGTCGGGCTTGTCGCCGCAGGCCACTAGGGACAGAGCCATGACCAGCGCCAACAGCATTGCAAGAAACTTCTTCATTCTGTTTTTCCTCCTGAAATAGATGTCTTTTTATAATAGCGCATTTTGCGTTATTACCGATTTACCGCTGCTCCTTGCGGTAGGGCTGACCGTTGGCACGAGGGCCGGTCTGCCGTGTGCCGATGACACTGAGCACAATGACCGTGGCCACATAGGGGATCATCTGGAAGAACTGATAGGGGATGCCGATGCCGGACACCTGCAGGCGGATCTGCAAAGCGTCGCAGAAGCCGAAGAACAAGCAGGCCAGCAGCACGCCCACAGCGTTCCAGCGGCCGAAGATCACGGCGGCCAGCGCGATGAAGCCGCGTCCGGCCACGATGCCGTCGGTATAGGTGCTGGAGTAGCAGGTGGTCAGGTACGCGCCGCCCATACCGGCCAGCGCGCCGCAGATCATGCAGGCGATGTACTTCACGCCGATGACGTTGATGCCCAGCGTGGCGGCCGCCTTGGGATGCTCGCCCACCGCCTTATAGCTGAGGCCCGCACGGGTGCGGCTGAAGAAGATGGACGTGAACACCACCAGTGCGATGGTGAAATACACCATGGGACTCTGGTCAAACAGCAGCGGGCCAATGACCGGAATGTCCTTCAGGCCGGGGATGGCGATGCTGGACATGGTGGTGATCTGCTTCAGGTCGGAGCCGGTGCCGAAGTACACGCGGTAGATAAAGGACGCCAGCGCCGGTGCGAAAATATTGATGGCCATGCCGTACACCGTATGGTCGGCGCACAGCGTCACCGTGGAGAATGCGTAGATCATGTTGACCAGCAGTCCGGCCAGTGCGCCGCACAGCAGGCCCAGCCAGTTGGAGCCGGTGATGTAACAGGCCAGGAAGCCCACAAGCGCGCCGATGGCGGCAAGACCCTCAAGGCCGATGTTGACCATACCGGCCCGCTGTCCGTACAGTTCGGCCAGAGAGATCAGCAGCAGAGGGATGGCCAGGCGAACGGTGGCCAGAAGCAAACTGGAAATCCAATCCATTACTTGTCACCCGCCTTTCTCTTAGAGAACAACTGATTCTTCCAGGACTCGAATTCCGGCAGCTTCGTCAGCGCCATACCGGCCACGGAGAACACGATCACCAGCGCCTGAATGATGTCGGACACGCTGGTGGGAACGCCGCTGGCGGCCTGCATGGTGGTGGAGCCCACGCGCAGCGCCGCGAAGAACAGCGCCACGATGATCGTTGCGATGGGGTGCAGCTGGCCGATCAGGGCCATGGCCACGCCGTCGAAGCCGTAGCCCGCGCCGAAGCCGTTGATGAGGCGGAACTGGGTGCCCAGCAGTTCCGCGCCGCCGCCCAGTCCGGCGATAGCGCCGGAGATGATGAAGCTTGTCAGGATATAGCGCTTGACGGGGATGCCGTTGAAGCGGCTGGCGGTCATGTTATAGCCCACCGCCCGCAGCTTGAAGCCGCCGCTGGTCCAGAACAGCACATAGTACATGATAAGGCCCACCGCCACCGCCAGCACGAAGCCCCAGGTAAAGCGCATGTCGGAGACCACGCGGGGCAGCTGCACCAGCTTGGAGACGGCCGGGGTCTGGGGAATGTTCTCATCCCGGATCCAGCTGGTATAGAGCACGCCCATGAACAGCGTGGCCACATAGTTCAGCATGATGGAGATGATCATCTCGTTCTGGCCGCGGGTGATCTTCAGCACGCCGGGGATCATACCCCAGATGCCGCCCGCCAGCGTACCGGCCAGCAGCGCCAGCAGGATGCCCGCAAAGCCGGTCAGGCCGCTGAAGAAGGCCGTCAGGAACGCGGCGATGGAGCCCATCAGGAACTGGCCCTCGCCGCCCAGGTTGAACACGCCGCACTTATAGGCGAAGCAGGCGCACAGCGCGGTGAACATCAGAGGGGTGGATTTATTCAGCGTGGTACCGATGCTGGCCCGGGAGCCGAAGGCGCCCTGGAACAGGTACTTCATCGCCATAAAGGGATCGGCGCCCAGCGCCGCCATGATGATGCCGCCGATGATAAAGGCCAGCAGGATCGACAGCAGCGGCACTGCAAAGCTGCTCAGAGAGCGTTTTAACTTTTCCATATACACGCTCCCCCCTTACTTACCGGTCATGGCAAGACTGATCTCCTCGATGGGAGGATTCTTGCCGGAATACTCGCCCATGATCTGGCCCTCGAAGCAGACCAGGATCCGGTCGGACATCTCCAGGATCTCGTCGAAGTCAGCGCTGATCAGCAGGATGCCCACGCCCCGGTCACGGGCCGCGATCATCTGGTCATGGATAAAGCTGGCGGCACCGATGTCAAGGCCACGGGTGGGATGGGCTGCTACCAGCAGCACCGGGTCGGACTCCAGCTCGCGGGCCAGAATGACCTTCTGCTGGTTGCCGCCGGACAGGCTGCGCACATCCTGATCCACGGAGGTGCAGCGGATATCGTACTTCTTCGCCATGTCGCCCGCGTAGCCGAGGATGGCCTTCTTTTTCAGCAGCAGGCCCTTGCCGCTGCTGAAGCGCTCACTGCCGCAGCTTTTCAGCACCAGATTCTCCGCGATAGTCATATCGCCGATCAGGCCCTGCAGATTGCGATCCTCCGGCACATGGGAGACGCCGTCCTTGATAAAGCCATGGGGATCGAATACGGCGGGCCGTGCGCCGGACAGCTCCACGCTGCCGCTCTCCGGCGCGATCACGCCGGTGATCAGTTGCGCCAGCTGGGTCTGGCCGTTGCCGTCCACACCGGCGATGCCCACGATCTCGCCCCGGTGTACCGTCAGGGACATATCGTTCAGGCCGTTGTGCTTGGATTCCTTATGATAATCCACATGGGACAGCTGCACCGCCACATCCGCGCCGGCGCAGTCCTTCTTCTCATACTGTGAGGCGGTCAGCTCGCGGCCGATCATCATGCTGGCCAGCTTCTGGCTGTCGGTATCCGCGCAGTTGACGGTGCCCACCACCTCGCCCAGCCGCAGCACAGTGATGCGGTCGGAGATGTGCATGACCTCGCGCATCTTGTGGCTGATGAAGATGATGCTCTTGCCCTCGGACACCAGCTTGCGCATGATGGCGAACAGGCCCTCCACCTCGATATCCGTCAGGGCGGCGGACGGCTCGTCCAGGATCAGCAGCTCCGCGCCGTGATACAGTGCCTTCAGGATCTCGGTACGCTGCTGCTCGCCCACGGAGATCTCCGTGATCAGACGATCCAGCTGCACGTCCAGACCGTATCTGGCGGACAGCTCCTCGATCTCCTTGCGGCGGGCGGCCCGGTCGATAAACAGGCCCTTGGCGTGCTTGTCGCCCAGGATGATGTTGTCAAACACCGTCATGGCCTCCACCAGCATGAAGTGCTGGTGCACCATGCCGATGCCCAGCTTCACCGCCTGGCTGGGCGACTCGATCCGAACCTCTTTGCCCTCCAGAAAGATCTTACCCTCGGTGGGCTGATACAGGCCGATCAGAATATTCATCAGCGTGGACTTGCCCGCGCCGTTTTCACCCAGCAGCGTCAGCACCTCGCCCCGGTTCACGGTCAGGCTGATGTCCCTGTTGGCATAGAAATTGCCGAACCGCTTGCTGATATGTTCCATTCTCAGCAGCTCACTCAAACGCTCTCACTCCCCTGCCTTTTTAATAATGAATACTACCTCTGATAATAATGGAAAAAGTATACCATACATTTATTCAGTTGAAAAGAAAAATTTTCTCCGTTTTTTTACATTTTCTCCTATATTATTTTTGTCACATTCGTACCCAGCATTTTCTTATAGCTCTGTTCAGTTACTCAGTGATAACTTTACCGGACTGCCGTGTGAGTGCTGCCTTTGGCCGCGGCGATTCCCAACGAAAGAGACACGGCTGCGGATATCCGCAGCCGTGTCTTATGGTTTCTGATCACTCGATGATCTCGCCGGTTCGCCAGTCAAAGTGCGCATCGTCCGGAATATTGTCCGTCGGCGGACGGTTGCCGTCAGAGTCAAAGTCCACGAACCGCAGTGAATAGCCCTCCCGCACATACAGCTCTATCAGGGTGTCCTGCACTTCGGCACAGACTACATTGCAGGTCTGTCCACCGATAAATTTTTGGTTTGTTCCATCGCCGCCAATCGCCAGCACATCTTTGCCGTCCCGTGGGTAGATGTACATATACACCATATAATTTTCATCTGCCGGATCATCCCACTCGGTGAAAACGTTGGTGCAGTAGTAGTTCACAAAGTCGCGAGGATCCTGACACATGTACATCAGGTAGTCGCCGTTGCCAGGGTCGCCGAGATATCGGGAGTTGATGAAATCGCAGAAATAGTACCATCCATCCTGCTTGATGTAGTTGAAGACATGGCTGCCGAGATACTCCACATATCCTTGTTCCTCGTAGTCCCCTGCCATCAGTCGGTTCATTAGGCTCGATGTTCCGCCGCATGTGCCAGCCATTTTCTCATAGGAAAATCCTGCGGGTAGCACCCAAGACCAATCTATTCCATTGAGTGACTGATTTTGGTTGTATCTGTAATCAGAATGATAACCTGACGCCTGCAAAAATCGCACAGCATCCTCCACCGTGTGCAGCTTGTCGGCGGCCTCTTCCAGCGTCAGCCCAGCATCGGCCAGCTGCTGTATCTCCTCGTCGGTATACTCCTGTTGCTTAAAGGCATCCCGCCGTGCCCAGTCCTCTTTATTCGGGGGCTGGTATGCGCTTGCGGTATAGTGTCCCTCTGTGAATGCACTGTAGGTGTAATCTCGCATCAGCGCATCCACAACTTTCTGCACATCCGCGTCCGCGTAACCTTCACCGGACAACCTGAGCCACCTGTCATCATTGATATCAAAGAGATTAAAGGCGTAATACATTCCTTCGCATTTGACTGCGGCAAAGGCATCGTAGTTATCGCTGGCGAACAAGTCGATGCGTCCGCTCTCCTCGCAGTCCCCTGCCAGCAGATACAGAAACGCCTCTACCCAGCCGCGGGGTTGGTTGCTGCCGCGAAGAAGAGTCGTTTCTGCGTCCTGATTGTCGATGTTCTCGCTGTCCTGATGCCGCAAACGCAGCAGCCGCAGTGCGTCCGGCACAGTGCTCACGGTCAGTGCCATCTCCATGGCGTCGCCACAATCCAGCAGTGCTTTTATCTCCGTCGTTGTTAGCTGCGGCTCACCGAACGCCGCAGGGTAGTGTACACACCAGCTGTACTGTAGCACTCTACCCCGCAGGAGGTACCGGCCTTGACCTTCGGTATACTATCCCCTCTGCACCCTGCCAGCACCAGCAGCGACAGCAGGCACAGCACCAGCGCGATACATCTCTTTCTCATAGCTTCTCCCTCTCTCCGTTCGGTATGTTTTTATGATAGCATACGGCTCACGCCAAAACAACCCCCGTCCGTAAAAACGAAACCCTGTCGGCCATCATAAAAAGGCTTGCGTCGGAGGCCGAGCAGGGATACAATAGGAGAAAACCTTCCAGGGAGGCGATGCTATGCGGAAGCTGGAGCTGATCCCGGCCTACGGCCATCGTGATGAGATCGTCACGCTGTTCACCGAGTACACCAATATGCTGATGGAACAGGACGAGACCGTGCGGCAGTACCTGATCCTGCAAAACTATGAAAAGGAGCTGGCGCGTCCGGAGGAAAAATACGGCATGCCGGAGGGGCGGCTGTATCTGGCCTGTTGGGAGGGCCGCTTAGCAGGCTGCATCGGCCTGCGGAAGCTGGACGAAGAACGGGGCGAGCTGAAGCGGCTGTACGTCCGGCCGGAGTTCCGGGGCCGCCGCATGGGTGAGGCGCTGATCCGCCGCATCCTTGACGATGCCCGCGAGATCGGCTACCGGCATGTACTGCTGGACACGCTGCCCTTCCTGCATTCCGCCATCCGCCTGTACCGGGAGATGGGGTTTTATGAGATCGGCTGCTACAACGAAAGCCCGATAGAGACCACTATCTTCATGCAATACGATCTATAAGGAGCAAACCTATGGCTACTACACAGGATTATATGGAATACGTCTGTGAGCGCCTGCCGGAGTGCGGCGACGTGCGCTATCGCAAGATGTTCGGTGAATATATGGTCTACGTCAACAACAAGCCCCTGTTGACGGTATGCGACAACACGGTATTCGTCAAGAAGCTGCCTGAGCTGGCAGCGCTGCTGGCGGACGCTGCCGTGGGCTGCCCCTATGAGGGTGCGAAGGAGCACTACATTCTGGATATCGACGACACGGCGCTGACCGCCCAGGTTATCACCGTTCTGGAGCCCATCACACCCGTCCCGAAGAAACGAAAGAAGGCATAAATTTCATGGATACCATCACCATCCGCACCGCCAACCTGGATGACGCGGCGGCGCTGCTGGCCGTCTACGCCCCCTATGTGGAGCAGACCGCCATCACTTTTGAGTACGAAGTCCCCTCGCTGGAGGAGTTCCGGGGCCGCATCGCCCACACCCTGCGGCGCTATCCCTATCTTGCGGCGGAGGAAAGCGGCGAAATTCTGGGCTACGCCTACACCGGCCCCTTCGGCGAACGTGCCGCTTACAGCTGGGCCGTGGAGACCAGCATCTATCTGCGGCAGGACGTTCGCGGCAGGGGTCTGGGCAAGCGGCTGTATCAGGCGCTGGAGGATGTCTCCCGTGCGCAGCACGTGCAGAGTCTCTACGCCTGCATCGCCTATCCCGACACCGATGATGCCCATCTGACTGGCAACAGCGTGGCCTTCCACACCCATCTGGGCTATACCATCGTTGGCCGGTTCCCCCACTGCGGCTACAAGTTCGGCACATGGTACAACATGGTGTGGATGGAGAAAACGCTGGGCGATCACGCGATGCCGCCCGCATCGTTCGTGCCGTTCCCGGAGCTGAACCGATAATGTAAAAAAAGCCCCGAAACCGAGGGTTTCGGGGTCCTCTTTTATCTTGCTTCTATCAGTCCTGCTGCCAGTTATGCCAGACGTTCTGCACGTCCTCGTTGTCCTCCAGCATGTCCAGAAGCTTGGCCATGCTGCGGACATCGTCCTCGCTGGTCATGGTGATGTAGTTCTGGGGAACCATCTCGATCTCCGCGCTCTCGAAGGAATAGCCCTTCTCCTCCAGCGCCTTGACCACATCGTTGAAGCTGTCGGGATCGGTAGTGACCTCGAACACGGGGCCGTCGGCCTCCACATCCTCGGCACCGGCCTCCAGCGCGTCCATCATAACGGCTTCCTCGTCCAGCTCCTCGTCCTCGTTGTTGATCACGATGACGCCCTTGCGGTCGAAGGACCAGCTGACGCAGCCCTGGGCGCCCATGCCCTTGCCGAACTTATCGAAATAGTGACGGATCTCAGGGGCGGTACGCTGGCGGTTATCGGTCAGCGCCTCCACGATGACGGCCACGCCGCAGGGGCCGTAGCCCTCATAGGTGACGGACTCGTAGTTGTCGGTGTTGCCGGCGCCCAGCGCCTTATCGATGGTGCGCTTGATGTTGTCGTTGGGCATGTTGGCTGCCTTGGCCTTGGCCACCACGGTAGCCAGACGGGAGTTATTATTGGGGTCGCCGCTGCCGCCCTGCTTGACGGCCACGATGATCTCCTTGGCGATCTTGGTGAACGCAGCGCTGCGCTTGGCGTCAGCCGCGCCCTTGGTCTTTTGGATATTGTGCCACTTGGAATGTCCGGACATAGTTTACTTCTCCTTCTTTATGCAATATTGTATGATCTCTCGGTCATGGGTGGCTGACAGGGCCACGGTTATGTCGGGAAAGGCCGCTTGCAGACGCGCCGCAATCGCAGGACACACCACATTCTCTGTGGGAAAATGTCCCGCGTCGATCAGGTTCAGCGCCTTTGTATCCAGAAACTCATGATAGCTGAGATCGGAGGTCACAAAGGTGTCGCAGCCCAGCGCGATGGCCTGACCGATATAGTCGCCGCAGGCGCCGCCGCCCACCGCCACGCGGTGCACCGCTTTGCCGCCGTCCACATATCGCAGGCCGTTACAGCCTAAATATTTTATCACATCTTGCAGGAACTCCACAAGGGGTTTTTCACAATTTAGCGTCCCCAACCGGCCAATTTTTTCGTCCGTCAGGGGCTTCGTGTCATGAAGGCCCAGTTTTTCCGCCAGAACATCGTTGACGCCGCCCTCCGCCGCGTCCAGATTGGTGTGCATGCAGATGGCGGACACACCGTTTTTCAGCAGCGTGGTAATGGTGCGGCCCTGGGCGTCGCCGGTGGTCACATGCTGCACCTTGTGCCATGCGCAGTTCATCAGCGGATGGTGGGCCACGATCAGATCCGCGCCCACGGTCACGGCCTCCGCCGCCACCGCTTCCGTCACATCCAGCGCCACCAGCACCTTCCGCACCTCCGCGTCGCCGTCGCCTACCAGCAGGCCCACGTTGTCCCACGCCATGGTGAGCTCACGGGGTGCCCAGCCGTACAGAAAGCTCTCGATATCGCAAACTCTTGTCACAGCGTCTCCCTCTTTTCTCTCAGTGCTTGGCAGACCTCCGACAGGTAATCCGCCCTTTCGGAATTCTCCGGTGTTGCGGACCGCCGCAGGCCGTCCACGGCCCTCTGCAGCTTGCCGATCCGCTCGTCCAGATAATCGGCATACAGAGGATCGCCGTCCAGCAGGACGCCGCCATACTGCTGCGTCAGCGTCAGAGGCGGCTGCGCGCCGCCGCGGACGGCAAACACCGGATAGCGGTAGTTTTTATCAAAAACCAGCCGCTCCTCTGTAAAGCAATACCCATTGTCAACCAGCCATTTCCGCAGGTATTCCACCTTCGTCATGGGTTGGAGCAGCAGTAAATGCTCCCCTTTCGCCGTCCACGGCGCGGCTTCCAGAATCATCTGAATGGTCTCGCCGCCCATACCGGCAATGACAATGGTATCCGCCTCCTCCGGCGCGATGGCATCAAGGCCCGGACACAGACGGAAATCGATGTCCGTCACCTCATACTCCGCCGCCGTCTGCCGGGCGTGCTGCAGCGGCTCTGCGCCGATATCCGACGCGATGGCGGCGGCAATGCGCCCTCTTTGCAGCAACCAGACGGGGATATAGCCGTGATCTGTTCCCACATCGGCCAGGCGGCTGCCCGGCGGCACCATATCCGCCAGCAGCTGCAGACGGGGCTGTAATTGCAATTCTCTCATCTCTTTAATGTAAACAATACATAAACAGGATAAAACGCATACGGCACGCCGTATGCGTTTTATTGGATCGTGTCAGTTACTCGGCCTTGCCGTTGGCAGCCTCGTTGACCACGGCCAGCAGCTTGTCAACGTCCACACCGTGGACGGCGCAAGCCTCCTCCACGGTCTCGCCGCGGGAAGAGGGGCAGCCCAGGCAATGCATGCCGATGGAGAGGAAGATGGGCGCCGTCTGGGGCGCGATGTCCAGAATATCACCGATAATGGTATCTTTGGTAATTTCGATCATGTTTTTGACCTCCAAGAGTATTTGAGGATAGTATACCCCAAAAGTCCGCATTTTTCAACACTGAAATTGCAGAAAATGATCTTACAGAAATTTGTCCAGTTCCCGCTCCACCTGGGGCAGCTTTTTCACAGCCGGGTGGTCGATGCGCCAGCCGTCCTTGATAACCATGTCCAGCTTCCGCAGCGCCGTCAGATCCTCCAGCGGGTTTTCCCCGCAGACGATCAGGTCGGCAGCCTTCCCCTTCTCGATGGAGCCGGTCAGGTGGTCGATGCCCGCCAGCCGGGCGTTCAGCAGCGTAGCGCTGTGGAGGGCGAATACCGGTGTCACATCGCAGAACTTCACAAAGTAGCACAGTTCCCGCCACATGTCATAATGGGTGATGAAGGGACATCCGGTGTCGGTGCCCAATCCTACGGGGATACCGGCGGCAAGGCACGCCTTTGCCAGCGCCACGATGCCGTCGAACACCACCTTGCCGTTCTCCTGCTGCTCGTAGGTGGCATGGGAGATACCGCGGTCAAAGAGGGCGTAAGGCACTGCGGGCGAGATGGTGGACACCTGGAACGCGCCCCGCTCCCGGAAAAGCCGCATGATCTCCCCGTCGGGCTTCGCGCCGTGCTCGATGGAGTCCACGCCGTTTTCCAGCGCCACGCGGACACCCTCCGGGCTCTCCACATGGGCGGCCACCTTCATGCCCAGCTCATGGGCGCAGTCACAGGCAGCCTTTACCAGCTCCGGCTGCATCCGCAGCACGCCCGGCTCACCCACCACCTCGGCATCCATAACGCCGCCGGTGATCATCAACTTGATAAGGTCAGGCTTCTCCGCCGCGATGGTGGTCACATAGGCGGCGGCCTCCTCCGGCGTTTTGGCCTCATAGGCCAGCGAACCGGCCATATGGCCGCCGGGAACGGACACCGCCATGTTGGAGGCCACCACACGGGGCGACAGGATCTTCCCCTCCGCCGCCTGATCCCGGATGATAGTATCGAAATCCGCCACGCCGCCCACGGTGCGGATGGTGGTCACACCGCTGAGCAGCTCCGTTCTGGCGTAGCCCTCGCACAGCTTCACGCCGAAGCCGCGGGTGACGCTGTTGGTGGTGATCAGCTTTACCAGCTTTCTGGGGTCGGAGGGCTTTTTCCGGGGCTTTCCGGAGGCGGGCAGATGCACATGCAGGTTGATGAGGCCCGGCAGCAGATACTTGCCGTTCAGGTCTACCCGCTCATAGCCCGCGGCGATCTGGCTCTCATCCCCGATATCCACGATCCTGCTGCCGCTGATATAGACGGTCTTGCCGGTCTGGGGCGTCATATACTCCGTGCCGTCCAGCAGCACGCAGTTGGTCAGGGCATACCGTTTTTCATTCTTATACATGGCAACGCCTCCCATCTGATAGTTAAGTCAAGATTATAGCGGGCAAGAGGGGAAAACGCAAGCGTTTTCCCCTCTTGTTTCCTATAACTGTCGTATCTGTCCCTGTATCAGCTTACTGACCGCGTCGGCAAACCAGCCGATGGTCGGGATGCGGGTCAGCGCCTTGCCGTAGATCTTGCGGCCGCCCTCCAGCTCCAGGTCGCTGCCGGTAAAGACACACACCGGCGTGATGCCCTGATGCCGCAGGATGCCCGCCTCGGCGGCGGTATCCTCGATGCCCCGCTTGCCGCTGTATACATAGCCGCCCAAGGGCAGCGCCCCGATGGGGATGCGCTGGTCATCGTTGGGGCTGGCGTCGGACAGGATGATCAGCAGCCGGTGGTCGGCCCTGCCCCGCCGCATCAGCCATCCCATGGCCCGCAGGGCCAGACCGTCCCGGTTCCACCCGGCGGCCACATAATCGAAGATAGCGTCGTTCTTCCCCGTCTGGTCATAATCCCGCAGGATACGCAGCACCGTGCAGCCGCTGACGGAGCAGAAGGCCGTCACCCGCACGGGGATACGGCAGCGCTCCAGACTTTCCGCGATGAGATACGCCTGAGTGGACAGCTTCTCCTGCTGCTGGTTCTGTGAGGCGGAGCCGTCCAGCAGGATGTCCACCGTCAGGTCGCCCAGCTCGCTCTGCTGCCGCTGGACGAACACCTTTTCCTCATCCAGCACGGCGCTGCGCCACACCACGGGGGCATACAGCTGTCCCGCGCGGGCCAGGTTGGTGGATACGTCGCTTTGCAACAGGATGGTATTCTGCAGCTTCTGGGTCAGCTGGGCAATGATAAGCTTGTTTTCCACCAGATGGGCCTGATAGTAGGCGCAGTTTTTCTCCCGCTGCTGATGGAAGGTGCCTACATCCCAGGCAGTCTCCCGGCTCAGCTCATGCTTGACGGGAACGCCCCTGGTGAAGTGGAGACGGCAGTTCTTATGCACGCCGGTGCACAGCTCACGCTCCACCTGCGCCAGCTCCGGCGGCGTCAGCATGGACACGCCGAAGCAGTCCTCCACATAGCGCCGCAGGATGGGCTCCGGTGTCCTGCCCTGCAAAAAAGACAAGGGGTGGGGCCGCTTCTTCCCGGTCTCCTCCTCGTTGGGGCCGCCGCCGGACTGCTCCAGACGGCGCAGGGCGTTGGGCCGCACGAAACGGCTGGTCTTTCTGCCCCGGCCGCCGATGGAGCGCCCCACCCACATGCTCCACTGCCGGTCGGTGACGCTGCGGCGGGCGCGCTGGAAATAGCGGAACAGCAGCGCTTCCATTTTGTCCATCAGCTGCTGCTCGTCCCACGCGGGATCAAAGGTCAGGGCGTCCAGCACTTCCTTCTGCCAGGCATCCTCCTGTGGCTCATGCAGCACCCGGCGGAACCACGCCGCCCGCAAACCCTCCGCGCTGCGGGGATCGGCGGCGTGGGACTGGGCCAGCATCCGACGGGCATACTCCTGCCGCAGCTCCTCCAGTACGGGACGTTCTTCCAACGCTTTTTCGTAGGCCACGCCCTCCAGTCCCAGCCAGAACAGGTCGCTGTACAGCTCGCCCTTCTGCTGATGCTGAAAGGCGTGGAACAGGGGCTTGAATTTATCGAATTGATAGCTCCGGTACACAAGGCCGATGATGGTATTCATGTAGAGCTGGGCCTCGCCGTCGGCATCGTAGGCCTGAAACTCCGGGCGCACGTCGTAGTTCTCCGCGCCGTTCCACACCTGATTGGCCGCGCGGCGGCTTTGGATATCTTCTCTGTCCATATCAGTTGCCAAACAGCTTCGACCGGTCGGCGTCCTTGGGGATGCGGCTCCACACCGCGTCCGCCACCAGCTGCCGCTCGAAGGGATCGAAGGCCTTGTTGATGATGCCCAGCTTCAGCGCCTCGCCGGAGGTGATGCCCTTTTCGATCAGGTGCAGGGACGACAGAAGGCCCCGCAGATCCAGCGCCTTGGTGGAGATCTCGCCGTTGTCGCACTTCTGCCGCAGGTCGCGGAACAGGGCGGAAAACTGCTGGATCCACTTGTCGCTCAGGCCGGGGAAGCCGCGGCGCAGCAGCTTCTGTAGGTTTTCCTCGGAAATGACCGGCATATCCAGCACCACGAAGCGGGACACCAGCGCCTCGTTCAGCTCGCGGGTGCCGGCATAGCCATAGTTCATGGTGCCGATGAAGCGGGTAGCGGGGTCAAGCTCGATGCGCTCATAGCCGGGTACGTCGATGACGTGGCGGAAGTCCAGCGTGGCATGCAGTACCGCCAGCGCCTCGTTCTTCGCCATGTTCACCTCGTCCAGCACGCCGAAGCCGCCCATGCGGGCGCACTGGCAGATAGGCCCCTCACGGAACACCACCTTGCCGTCCTTCAGCGTGTCCGCGCCGATGAGGGACGCGGCGTCCACGTTCACATACATGGACACATCCCAGTTGGGACGGCCGAACACGGCGGCCAGATTCTCCGCCAGCACGTTCTTGCCGGTGGCCTTGGGGCCTGCCAGCAGCAGATGCTCGCCGCACAGCAGCGCCGCCGCCGCGCTCTCCCAGATCTCCTTGCCGTAGTATAAAAAGCGCGGTACCGGTATCCGTGCCGCCGCCTCCGGCGTGGCGGGATGCGACGCGCGGAACTGCCGTATCTCGTCCAGCAACGCCTTGTCGATACCCTCGTCCTGAAGCTCTTTCCAAATATCCATGATCATACCGCCCTTCTGCATTTGGCATATTCTTTTTTGATGGCATATTATACGCCCGTATGCCGTTAACGGAACGTTAAGAATATGCCAGAAACTGACATTTTTTGCAGAAAAATACCGGAGCCGTGAAAGCGGCTCCGGTAGGGGTGTTTTTATAACTTTTTCTCCAGACAGACAAGCTGGACATTGGGAATACCATTGAACACGCAGGGCATGATGCCCGCCTCCCAGTAGCCGAGACCGGCGTACATTTTCCGGGCCGTTTGATTGCGGGCGTTGGTATCCATCCGCAGATAGGGGCAGCCGTTTTCCCGGGCGTAGTCCTCATAGAACTTCACAAACGCCGTACCATACCCCTTTCCGGAGCAGGCAGGCTCCACCACCAGCGTGTGCAGCACCATCACCTGCTCATCCGGCACATCGGGATAGCGCCAGGGTACATCGGCGTACACCGGTACCTGGATCTTGTTGATGCGGGCCGCCGCCACCACCGCGCCGTTTTCCTCCATCACGAAGAGGTCACCGGCCTCCAGCGCCGCGCAGGCCGTGTCCGCCGTGGGGTATACGCCGCGGATCCAGCCTACGGTGGACCTGCCGCCCTCCTCGTTGTCGTGGATGTGCTCGTAGATGGCCGCGATATGCGGGATATCCTGTTCAGTGCCTTTTCGGATCATGGGAAACCCTCCTGACTGTTTTTTCGTATTATAGGCAAAGCCGCGCCGCCTGTCAAGGGGTTTGTCCCTTGCAAAGCCGCCCCTTTCATGGCATAATGGAGACAAAGAAAAGGAGGATATCCCCTATGAAGAAAATTGCCGTGATCACCGGCGCTTCCAGCGGTATGGGAAAGCGCTTTGCCGAAACTGTGGATCAGTACGGCGCCTTTGATGAGGTATGGGTCATCGCCCGCCAACAGGACAAGCTGGAGGCGCTGCGCACCACGGTGCCCTTCCCTGTCCGGGTGCTGGCCATGGATCTGACCGACCGGGCCAGCTTCGACACCTACCGCTCCGCGCTGGCGGAGGAGCCGGTGCAGGTGGGCCTGCTGATGAATTGCAGCGGCTACGGCAAGTTCGGCGCGGTGCTGGACACGCCGCTGGAGGTCAACCTCAACATGACCGACCTGAACTGTCAGGCGGTGGTGGCCATGTGCCAGATCACGGCTCCCTATATGCCCCGGGGCAGCCAGATCATCAACATCGCGTCGGTGGCGGCCTTCCAGCCCATCCCCTATATCGACGTTTACGGCGCGACGAAGGCCTTCGTTCTCAGCTTCAGCCGGGCGCTGAACCGGGAGCTGCGCCGTCAGGGCGTGGGCGTCATGGCAGTCTGCCCCTTCTGGACAAAGACCGCCTTCTTTGACCGGGCCACCTCTTCCGGCGGCGAGGACGTGGTGAAGAAGTACGCCGCCATGTACGATCCCGACGACATCGTGCGCCGCACATGGCGGGACGCCAAGCGGGGCCGGGATGTGTGTACCTACGGCTTTGTGGCCCGCGGTCAGGCGGCGCTGACGAAGCTTCTGCCCCACAGTGTGGTCATGGACGTGTGGATGAAGCAGCAGAAGCTGTCGTGATCTCAGATCATCCGGCGCTGGAGAGCTTTTCCAGCGCTTCCTCTTTTGTTGCCACAAAGAAAAAGTCCTTGCCCTGATTGGATTCATAGATAAAATCATGCAGCGGCTTGCTTGTGTAGCGGGAATAATCGCCGTAGATGGCCATTTTGACGCGGTAGTTGATGAACTTCTGTAAAATCTCCCCTGCCAGCTGGGTGCTGAGGATGAAGAAATCACCGCACACCAGCTTCTTGTCGATGGCGATGCGGGAGCAGCCGGTCTCGTACCGCACCGTCATGGCAAGCTCCATGGCGGAGGCGGCATCGGTGATGGCCGCACCCTCTGTCACAACGGCGATGGTCACGCCGTTTTTCCTGACTGTCTCGATTTTCATACGCGCCTCCACAGCAGGCGGTTGTCCTCAAAGAGCACCGTCAGCCGTCCGGTGTCCTTCAGCCATGCCAGGTACGACTTCACGGTGCTGCCCACCAGCACATACTGCTCGAAGGTCAGGGTCAGGCCGTAATCGTCAAACAGCTTCTTCAGCAGTTCCTCAAAGATAACAGGCTCGGCGCAGCGTTCCACGATATGGTCGGCGATCTCATGCACCTTGTCGATGTTGTACTGAGCCAGTGGCGCGACGTCCTCCGTGACCTCGGCGTGGGCAGGGACAAAGGCGGCAGCCTGCATGATCTTGACCTTCTCCAGCGTGTCCAGATAGGCGGCCACATCGTAGATAAATCCGATCTGGTACTTGTCCAGCGTCTCTCGGCTGGACAGGCAGTCCGCCAGATACACCACATCGTCCGGGCTGCGGAAACCCACCATATGGAAGAAATGACCCGGCAATTGAAGCAGTTCAAAGCCCTCCGGCAGCACGGCGGGGGTCAGCTCCTGGGCATCGCTTTCCTGGGCCATCAGGAACTTGTGGCGCAGATCCTTGGGCGGGAAGCCGCCGTACAGGAATGCCGGCTCCAGCACCGAGTGGCGGGTGATGTCACACTCGATGCCCTGGGCGTAGATCCTGCACTTGGTCTGGCCCTGCAGATAGCGGTTGCCGCCGATGTGGTCGGCGTTGGAGTGGGTATTATAGATGGCGGTCAGATGCCAGCCGTTGGCGTCCAAAAGCTGGCGCACCTTGCGGCCCGCGTCCTTGTCGTTGCCGCTGTCGATCAGGCAGACGTCCGTATCGCTGAGCTTTACAAGGCCCATCTTGGAGGGACTCTGGATGTAATAGCTATTGCCGGTGATATGATTCAATTCGTACATGACTGCACCTCTTTTCGTAGTTTCTTACCATCGATTGACAAGGGCAAACACGCCTGACAGCGTGTCTTTCCGACGCTTTTTGCCCTTTTCGCCTTGGCGGGCGCCAGCCCGTCTGCGTCTCAAAAACCAAAAATCACTCGAAAATCCATCGCTGGCAGGTGCTTTGCAGTTTTGCCGCCAGCAGAAATGTGTCCAGACAAGAAAAGGCCCGCAGAGAATACTTGCCGTATTGTCAAGGGGCTTGACGCAGTCTGGGCGCATTTCTGCCCGTCAAAACCGTGTCTGTCCTTGTTGATCGATGGTACCTATATTTATATAGCAACAATAAACGCTTGTCAACGAAAACGCCCGATCCGAACAGGACCGGGCGTTTCCGTTGGGGAGAATATGTCAGAAAGCAAAGGATTACTTACTTCTTGGCCAGCTTGCCCTCCTTGCACATAGCGACCACCATGCCGGTCAGGGCGAACAGGGCGATGGCGTTGGGGATGACCATCAGGTTGTTGAACATATCCGTCAGCTCCCACACCAGATCGTTGCTGGCCAGCGTACCGATGAACACGAACACCAGCGCGATGATGCTGTACACCACGGTGCAGCGGCGGGGATTCTTCTTGCCGAACAGGTAGTTGGCGTTGATCTTACCGAACAGGTTCCAGCTCAGCACGGTGGAGAACGCGAAGAAGAACAGGCACACCGCCACGAACATGGCGCCAAGCTTCTCGCCGAACACGGTGCCGAAGGCGGTCTGGGCCAGATTGGCCTTGGTCAGCGTGGTGCTGGCAGCGGCCGCGCCGCAGTCGGCCAGAGGGCCGTCGGCGGTATACAGGGTGGAGATGATGACCAGCGCGTTGAGGGTCAGCACCACGAAGGTATCGATAAACACACCGATCATGGCCACCACGCCCTGATCGTGGGGATGGGCCACGTTGGCCTGGGCGTGTGCGTGGGGGGTGGAGCCCATACCGGCCTCATTGGAGAACAGGCCGCGCTTCGCGCCCTGGCTGATGGCGGTCTTGATGGCGTAGCCGAAGCCGCCGCCGATAATGGCCTGAGGCTGGAAGGCATACTCGAAGATCATGGCAAAGGTGGCGGGGATGTAGGTGATGCGGGCCACCAGAACGGCTAGACCGCCCAGCAGGAAGATGCAGGCCATGATGGGGACGATCTTCTCGGTGACGGCGGCCAGACGCTGCACGCCGCCCAGGAAGATAATGGCGCAGATAATGACCAGGAGCACGCCGGACACCCAGGTGGGGATGCCGAAGGCGGTATTCATGGTGGAGCCGATGGAGTTGGACTGCACCATGCAGCCCATGAAGCCCAGAGCCAGCACGATGGCCACGGCGAAGAAGCCCGCCAGGAACTTGCCGAAGCCGCCCTTGAACGCGGTGGTGATGTAGTACACGGGGCCACCGCGGACGGTGCCGTCGGCGTCAACGATACGGGTCTTCTGGGCCAGCGTGGCTTCGGCGTAGATGGTGGCCATGCCGAAGAAGGCGATGACCCACATCCAGAAGATGGCACCGGGGCCGCCGGTCAGGATGGCGCCGGAGGCGCCCACGATGTTGCCGGTGCCCACCTGGGCGGCGATGGCGGTGGCCAGCGCCTGGAAGGAGCTCATACCGGAGTCGTGCTTATCGCCCTTCAGTTTCAGGTTGCCGAACACCTTGCGCATACCCTCGCCGAAGCAGCGCACCTGCACGAAGCGGGTCTTGATAGAGTACCACAGGCCCACGCCCACCAGCAGGAACACCAGAATGTAGTTGCTGAGGTACTCGTTGATCTTACACACGATGGGAAACAGTACGGATTCGATGGCTTGCATGTTGATTCTCTCCTTTTCAGCAGAAAAATAAGAGCCGCTGCTGGGCAGCGACTCCGGAGAAACAAGGCAGACACGCAAATGTCTTCTCTGTCCTTTTGCCTGAGAGATTCAGCGCGATCCGCGCCTTACACCTTCGGCACCCAATTCAATGGGATTCTCCAGAGTCCCCTCCCCTTTCAGTTTTCCGCCGGAATTCTGAAAGGCTCATCGGGTGCTGTTCAATTGATGAGGGGAGTATAGCACAGCTTTTTCCCGATTGCAAGCATTTTTTTCACACTTCAGAAATATTTTTTGCACCCATTGACAATATCGTAATACGATGTTATAGTGATATCGTAAAACGATATTTAATAGAAAGGAGCGGAGCACCATGCCGAAACGGTCATTGGAGACCCTGTCGGAGCCTATGTTCTATGTGCTGATGGCCCTGCGCCGCCGGACGCTGTGCGGCGTGGAGATCGTCCACTGGATCGGCGAGACCACCGGCGGCCGCATGGCGCTGGGGCCGGGGACGCTGTACACCATTCTCTCCAAGCTGACGGATGAACAGATGATCCGGGAGGTCAGCGTGGAGGGCCGCAAGCGCACCTATGAGCTGACCGACGCGGGGCGCGCCCTGTATGATGCCGAATGTGCCCGTCTGCGCCGCTGCATCCGCGACGCGGACAGAGAGGAGGAGAACACATGATCAAGATCCTTCCCTACTATGTGTATCAGGTAGATGCTATTGAGAGCTGGCTGGACGATCAGGCAAGGCAGGGACTGTTTCTGACAGACGTTCGCTCCCGCCTGACCATGGGCTTTGAAAAGGGCGACCCCCGTCCGGTGCGCTACCGTATTGATGTGAAGCAGAATCCCGGTACTTACGGTGAAAAAGAGCGCATTGCCGATTACAGGGAATTGGGCTGGGAATATGTCTGCGAACTGGCCGGTGATCTGGACATCTACCGCTGTGACGATCCCGACGCGCCGGAGCTGAACACCGACGAGGAAACGCTCCATGAGGTGCTGGACAAAAAGCTGAAAAGCCAAACGATATGGAGTATTGTCAGTCTGTGCGCGATTCCTGTATGGCTCTACTGCATCTTTTTCCTCTATTACTGGAAGCATACAGGCATATATGCGCAATTGATAAGCGGAGACGCCTGGATATTTGTTCCTGCGGGAACCCTTGTGCTGTTCTGGACAATTACTGCGGTCACCTGTATCGTCAGTGCTGTGACCACCAGACGGCGGATACTTTTGAAGCGGGCGCAGCGCGCCCCTGCCGAGCTGCGGCGGGGGAAGATCCTTCAACTGACATCCTTCGCCCTTCCGCTGGCCGCTCTGGTACTGTGTCTCATTTTACGCGCGGTAATCGCAGACCCCGGCAATCCCGTCCCTGTGGATGAATTTCCAGTACCGACGGCGGCGCAAGTGTTTTCCGATACATACGATCACTCTCTGGCAGTGGAATTTCCCGAATTGCTGTGTAACCATAGCTACCTGAGGCAAAAGGGGCCAAATATCACCGATCCTGAAACGGAATCTTCCTACAGCAGTTGGTTCTACGACGCGGATGTGTACCAAATCGCATGGCAGTGGGTCGCCGACGGCTATACGCGGGAGCGTGCGCAGCTATTTGAACTACAGGAGATCACCATCCCCGGCTGGGAACACGCCTGGTACAGCGCAAATAGCGCCGTATGGGGCGGTCAGACGCTGCTGCTGCAAAACGGCAGGGAGGTATGGGAGATCGGTTGTGACCGCGAGGAAAGCCTGCTGGACGCACTGGACAAATTCGCCCGCTGAGGTCAGAAAGGAGACGCCGCTATGACTAAGAGCAAGTACAACACCGTAAAAGAGATACCCTTCGCATGGTATGAAGTAGACGCGCTGGAGGCGTGGCTGGACGAACAGTCTCAGCAGGGCTTGCAGCTGGTGGGCATCCGGGGCTTCAGCTTCGGATACAAACGGGCCGTCCTTGCGGAGACCACGGAGCCCCCCACCCGCTACCGCATCCATATCAAGCCCAAGGACGGCTACTACACCCGGCGGGAGGAGTACCGGGAGACCATGCGGGAGCTGGGCTGGGAGTATGTGGATCAGCTGAACTACCGGGTGGATATCTACCGTGCCGCGCGGCCCGACGCGGTGGAGATCAACACCGACGAAAACGCCCTGCGGGATTCCATCGAGGCCACCAACCGGGGCAAGCTGTACGCCGGTATCCTGATGATCCTGCTGATCCCCAATCTGCTCCGAAACGAGCTTCAGAATATGAAGTTCTACGACGGCTTTTACGATATGCTGCTGAACGGCACCGCACTGCTGACGGCCTCCATGGTATTTATGGCCGCCTTCTATCTGGTACTGGGCATATATGTCATTCTCCGCTCCATCGCGCAGCGCCGGCGGTATCTGCTGGACAGAAGCTTCCGCCCCGGCCCGGAGATACGCAAGCGCAAGCGGGTCCGTATCGCGCTGCTGACATTGGTCGGCTTCAGCATACTGTTTCTGGCTGTGGTCGGCATCGGCTCCTCCGGAAGCTACTATGACGTACCGCTCTCCGACTGCCCCGTGGTGCGGCTGGAATCCCTGTCCCCGGAGGAAGCGGCACAGAAGCCCTATCAGCGCCCCAACGAGACCCATGGCACCGGCGGCAAGCATCTGCTGTACTCCTTCGCCACCTACCGGCAGGACGGCCCCACCATCTGGCTGGAGGGCGAACACGCGGGGATCGGCTATCCCGCCTTCAGCTACTGGGTCAACGTCATGGACATCTGCACCGAATCGCTGGCGGAGAAGTACTACGCCGAGAAGGAAGCCGCCCACGACTGGCAGGAGGTGCAGATCAAAGGCTGGGATCAGGCCATGTACCGCCGGTACACCACCAATCTCCGGCAGGAGTTCCGCAGCAATAATCTGCCGGACACCCCCGAAATGTCTCAACAGGAGCTGGTGCTGCGGCTGGGCAATCGTGTGGTCACGGTAGGCTATAACGGCGAGGCCGACATGGTTCCCCGGCTGAACACCCTGTACGCCCGGCGCACGGCTCCCGCCGCGGCCGATGCCGCCGCATGATAAAACCACCCGTACAGCAAATGCTGTACGGGTGGTTTACTTTTCAATCCTTATTTCCGCAGCCAGTCCGGGCGGGAGCGGCTGTGAGCGCCGGATACCAGTCCCATGGTGGCGAAGGTAATGACGATGGACGTGCCGCCATAGCTGAAAAACGGCAGCGTCAGGCCGATGACCGGCATCACGAACAGGCACATGCCCACATTGGCCAGGATCTGGAACAGCAGCATCCCCACCGCGCCCACACAGATATAGGCATCCAGCTTATTGCTGGCGTTGCGGGCCACATAGATACACCGCAGCACGATGGCCGCCAGAATGGCCAGCGCCAGCACACAGCCCACCATGCCCAGCTCCTCGCCAATGACGGAGAAGATAAAATCTGTGTGGCGGTTGGGCAGACTGGAGCTGTCCTTGCTCTGGGTTTGGACGCCCTTGAACAGTCCCATGCCCATCAGCTTGCCGCCGCCCAGCGTCATCAGGCTGCGGGTCTGATGCCAGCCCTCCTCCAACGGTTTAAAGCTGTGATCCAATACCACAAGGAAGCGGTTCTTCATATAAGGCTTAATGACATCCTCCTGCCAGAGGATATAGAACGCCAGCACTGCGCCGATCCCGCCGCCAATGAACCAGCCCTTGGACACTCCGGCCACAAAGCACATACAGATAAAAATGGCCGCCAGCACCAGATCGCTGCCCATGTCGGAGGATATTTTATAGTACAGGCCAAAGAACACCATCAGGTGCGCGCCCAGAAACAGGATATCCGGCAGCCGCCGCAGCGTCCGGTTCTCCTCCAGCCACACCAGCTGCCACGCCAGCACCAGAATAAAGGTCAGCTTCACGATCTCGGAAGGCTGCACCATCACCGGCAGCAGCGGGAATTTCAGCCACGCCAGATTGCCCGTGTCACCGGCACGGCCCAGCGGGGATTTCAGCAGCAGGATCATGCCAAGGCCGAACAGCGTCAGCCACAGCCAGCCCTTTTTCCGCATCAGCTCGCCCACATCCACCAGCGACAGCAGGAAGAACAGGATGATGCCGATCACCGCGCCGCCGGTCTGCACCAGCACAAGGCGCAGCGTATTCATATACCGGGTGGCGGAATAGATCATCAGGATGCCATAGGCCGTGGCGGCGCAGCAAAGCGACAGCAGGACAAGGTCCGTCTGCCGCAAGATATCCCGCAAAAATTCCCGCACACGCTGCATGAATGGTTCCTCCGTGGTGGCTGCCGGGGCATACCGCCCCAAGATAAATCCTGTACATTGTACCACAAGAAGTTTTCCGTGTAAACCTGTCTTACCCCCTTTCTTTTTTGAACTTTTTGTGGTACGATAATAAAAATGGCAGAATAGGGCCGTTTCACTTTCCGAAAGGACGTTTATCATGCAGTACATTTCCCACAGCGTATCGGATACAGAGGAATTCGGCTGCCGTTTGGCCGGGCAGCTGCGGCCCAATACCGTGGTGGCCTGCCGCGGCGGGCTGGGCATGGGCAAGACAGCCCTGACCCGCGGTATCGCCCGCGGCCTCGGCTATACGGGCCGGGTCACCTCCCCCACCTTTACCATCGTCAACGAGTATCTGGGCAAAACGCCCCTGTTCCATTTTGATATGTACCGTCTGGACGACAGCGACGCGCTGTTCGACATCGGCTGGGAGGATTATCTGGATCGCGGCGGCGTGTGCGTGGTGGAATGGAGCGAGAACGTGGCGGACGCCCTGCCGCCGGACGCCGTGGTGGTGACCATCGCACGGGGCGAAGGCGACAGCGAGCGGATCATTACCGTGGAGGGAGGCGGCATCGCATGAAAATACTGGCTTTGGAGACCTCGGCCAAGTCCGTGTCTGCCGCCGTGGTGGAAAACGGCGCGGTGCTGGCCAGCGCCTATCAGAACACGGGCCTGACCCACAGCGTCACGCTGATGCCGCTGATCGACAGCATGCTGAAAAACGCCGGTCTGACGGCGAAGGATATGGATCTGATCGCCGCGGCGGCCGGGCCCGGCAGCTTTACAGGCCTGCGCATCGGCGTATCCGCCGCCAAAGGGCTGGCATGGGCGCTGGAGCTTCCCTGCTGCGGTGTGTCCACGCTGGAGGCCATGGCCGAGAACGCCCGCGCCTTCGATGGTACGGTGATCTGCGCCATGGACGCGCGGCGTCAGCAGATCTACAACGCGGTGTTCGACTGCCATGACGGCATACTGACGCGCCGGTGCGAGGATCGTGCCGTGGCGCTGGAGGTGCTGGCGGAGGAACTGAAAAATGACAATAACCGGAAAATAATAGTTGGCGACGGCGCACAGCTGTGCTATACTTATCTGTCGGAGCATAGCATCGCCTGCCGTCTCGCGCCGCCTGACAGCCTGTATCAGAAGGCCGCCGGTGTGGGACTTGCGGCGGAGCGCATGGCGGCTGAGGGCCGCACCGTGACGGCACAGGAGCTGCGCCCGGTATATCTCCGGCTCAGCCAGGCGGAACGTGAACGGCTGGCCAAGGGTCTGCCCATCACACTGGATGCGAAATGATGAAATAATTGAATAATTTTATATACGGAGGATAAGATCATGAACGAAAAGTTCCCCACCCTGCACATCGTGAACCACCCGCTGGTGCAGCACAAGCTGACGGTGATGCGCGATAAGAACACCAGTGTCAAGGACTTCCGCACGTTGGTAGGTGAGATCGCCATGCTGCTGACCTACGAGGCCACCCGCGACCTGCCCACCACCCTCAAAACCATCGAGACGCCCCTGTGCACCTGCGATATGCCCGTGCTGGCCGGTAAGAAAATGGCCATCGTTCCCATCCTCCGTGCAGGTCTGGGCTTTGAGGACGGCATCCTCAATCTGATCCCCTCCGCCCGCGTGGCACACATCGGTATGTACCGCGACGAGGAAACGCTGGAGCCTCATTTCTACTTCCTGAAGTACCCCAAGGACATTGCCGACCGCGATGTGCTGATCGTTGATCCCATGCTGGCCACCGGCGGCAGCGCCGACATGGCCATCACCAAGATGAAGGAGCTGGGCTGCAAGAACATCAAGCTGATGATCCTGGTGGCCGCACCCGAGGGCGTGCAGTTTATCTATGACCGCCACCCCGACGTGGAGATCTACTGCGCCGCGCTGGACGATCATTTGAACGAGAACGGCTATATCGTGCCCGGTCTGGGCGACGCCGGCGACCGTATTTTCGGCACGAAATAAAAATAACACTTTACAGGTTCCCTCATCTGTCGTATAATTGTACTATATCAGAGAGAAAGGCGGTGCCTCAATGGACGATTATACCAGAAAATTCAATGCCGCAGAGGATCGGGACGAGCAGATACATCATGTGCTGACCTCGGTATATGAGGCACTGAAGGAGAAAGGATACGATCCTGTCAATCAGATCGTGGGCTATATCCTGTCAGAGGATCCCACCTACATCACCAATCACAACGGCGCCCGCACGCTGATCTGCAAGATCGACCGGGACGAGCTGCTGCAGATCCTGGTGAAACGGTATCTGGACATCTGATGTAAAATCAACATTTAAGCGGGGAGAATCTGTCGATTCTCCCCGCTTTTTATCGTTTTTTTGAACCTTTCTCCAGCCGATTTGACAGAGGTTGATTTTTGTGATATACTATTGTGCAATTCTTGTAAACAGGAGGTAATCAACCCAATGGCAGATGTGAAAAAAGGCGAAGGCCTTGTCTATAAGAACCATCCCCTGCGGCGGATCGACAACCTGATCTACTACGGCTCCATGGCGGACAAATATATCGTCATGTTCCAGATCCTGGAATCCAAAAAGGAGCAGGATATGGATGTGGCCACCCGTGTGTCCGTCCAGCTGCAGCTGACCGACCCCGACCTGAAATCCCGTGACCGCGTGGTGAAGAAGTCGGAGAAAAACAGCCTGTACGCCGCCATGGATGTGGGCTCCATCTGGCTGGAGCGCGCGCTGGCCGGCAAGCTGTAAGGGGGCGTTCCATGAGTTTCCGCAATCCCCAAAAGCTTGCCGCGGTGGTACTGACCGCGGCAATGCTGTGCAATACCACGGTGACCGCGTGGGCCACCTCCACCGCCAACGCCGTAACACCCTCAGCGCAGGACGCGTCTGTGATCAAAGCCGCGCTGACCTCCGGTCTGGAGGCCAAGGGCCAGAAGCCTGACCTGCCCCGCCTGCTGCCCAGCGACACCAAGGTAAAGGCCGTGGGCAAGATCCTGGAAAAGGATATCCCCCTTTACTTCGATCCCACCGAGGAGAGCAATGTTTACATTCTCCTGCCGCTGGACGCCATCGTTTCCGTCATGGAGGATCTGGAGGATTGGTTCCGCGTCAGCTACAACGACTGCACCGGTTTCGTCTCTCCGGAATATGTGGAGCTGCTGAAGCGCAGCGACACCTTTGAGACCTATGGCATCGTTGACGCCGAAGAAATGTCCCTGCTGAAGGAAGCGGACGGCAGCAGCGAGGTGCTGGCCACGCTGAAGGACGGCGACCGGGTAGAGGTCACCGGACTTGACAACGGCTGGTTCGCTGTCAAAAGCGGCGATAAGACCGGTTATGTCACCGGCGATGATCTGGATCTGACCATGGAGAAGGAAGCGCCCAAGCCCAAGGTCACCGCCAAGGCCGCCGCGAAGAAGGCCGAGGTCAAGACCGAGACGGCGGCGGACAACACCTCCGGCGAAACCACCACCGAAACTGTTGTCAGCAGCGGCTCCGGCAATGATATCGTATCCTTCGCCATGCAGTATCTGGGCACACCCTACGCCTATGGCGGCACCGGCTCCGGCGGCTTTGACTGCTCCGGCTTCACCATGCATGTGTTCTCCAATTTCGGCGTTGGTCTGGCCCACGGCGCCACACCGCAGCTGAATAACGGCTACGCCGTCTCTCAGAGCGAGCTGCAGCCCGGCGATCTGGTGTTCTTCTTCGGCACCTACAACACCAGCTCCGCTGCCAGCCATGTGGGCATCTACGTCGGCGGAGGCCAGTTTATCCACGCCTCCACCAGCCGCGGCGTCATCATCTCCAGTCTCAGTGAGAGCTATTACGCCAACCGCTATCTGACGGCCCGCCGCGTGTTCTGAATCGGCACTACATATCTTTCCCGTTCCCCGGACAACCCGTCCGGGGAACTTTTTTGCTTTCAGGGGTTGACAAATTCTCCCGTCGTGCATATACTGTCCATATCGAATATATACAGTTGTGACGGAGGTGACCGTATGGATCTGATCATCAGCAATGCCAGCGGAAAACCCATCTACGAGCAGATCTACACCCAGATCAAAAACAGTATTCTCTCCGGCGAGCTGTCGCCGGGGGACGCCCTGCCCTCCATCCGGGCGCTGGCCAAGGATCTGCGCATCAGCGTGATCACCACCACGCGGGCCTATGATGAGCTGGAGCGGGACGGCTTTATCGATCGCGTCCCCGGCAAGGGCTGCTATGTGGCGGAGAAAAATCTGGAGCTGGTGCGGGAGGCCCACCTGAAGCAGATCGAGGATCACATGAGCGAGATTGTGGAGCTGGCGGCGGGCTGCTCGCTGACGGAGGAGGAAGCCGTAAGGATGCTGCGGCTCATGTGGGAAATGAAAGGAAAGGATGAAACATGTTGAACGCCATCGAGATAAAAGGACTGGTGAAGGAGTACCCCGGCTTCCGGCTGGACGGCCTTGACCTGACGCTGCCCTCCGGCAGCATCATGGGACTGGTGGGCGAAAACGGCGCAGGCAAAAGCACCACCATCAAGCTGATCATGAACGCCGCCCGCAGGGACGGCGGCACGGTGTCCGTGCTGGGTACGGATAGCAGAAGCGCCGCCTTTAACGAAGTAAAAGAGGATATCGGCGTGGTGCTTGACGAGGCCTATTTCCCCGAGGTGCTGAACGCCGGCGACGTGGGCCGCATCATGGCAAACACCTACCGCAATTGGGAGCCGGATACCTACGAAGTCTATTTACAGCGCTTCGGCCTGCCCCGGGACAAAGCCTTCAAGGACTTCTCCCGCGGCATGAAGATGAAGCTGGCCATCGCCGTGGCGTTGTCCCATCAGGCGAAGCTGCTGATCCTGGACGAGGCCACCAGCGGCCTCGATCCCATGGTGCGGGACGAGATATTGGACATCTTCAACGAGTACACCCGACAGGAGGATCGCTCCATTCTGCTGTCCTCCCACATTGTCAGCGATCTGGAGAAGATCTGCGACTACATCGCCTTCCTGCATAAGGGAAAGCTGGTGCTGTGCGAGGAAAAGGACCGCCTGCTGGAGGAGTACGCGCTGGTGCGGCTGTCTCACCAGCGGCTGGCCGACCTGCCGGAGGGCAGCGTCGTGGGCGCGGAAAGCGATCCTTACGGCGTACGGGTTCTGGTGCGGCGGGACATGGTTCCCCACGATCTGCCGCTGGAGCACACCAATCTGGAGGACATCATCCTGTTTCTGGCGAAGGGAGGCACGCAGAAATGAATGGCTTACTGATAAAGGACTGGAAAACCCTTCTGAAGCAGATGAAGGTCATGCTGGTGATCGTGGTGGTGCTCGCCTGCATCCCCGGCACCTATATGGCGGCATTCGCGCTGTTTTACGCCGCCATGCTGCCCATTACGGCGCTGGCCTATGACGAGCGGGCCAAATGGGATGAGCTGGCGGCCATGATGCCCTACACCGCCAAGGCCATCGTGGGCAGCAAGTATGTGCTGGGTCTGACGCTGGTGCTGCCGGTGCTGGCCCTGTCCATGCTGTCCCGGCTGATCGTTCATTCCGCGCCCATCGTAAGCGAGGATACCATGTCGCTGCTGATCACGGCGTGCCTGTCCCTGGTCCTGATGGCCATCGACCTGCCCTTTATGTTCCGTTTCGGCGTGGAAAAGGGCCGTCTAATCTACATTCTGCTGACCTGCGTATTCGTTGTGGCGGGCGTCAATTATGCCGGTAAGCTGGCGGATGCGGTCAACGGTATCGGAGCCGCCATGGTCACCACCGTGCCGCTGCTCCTGCTGGCCGCCGCTGTGATCGCGCTGCTTATTTCCTATCTGATCTCCGTCCGGGTTTATCGGGCGCGGCGGGGGTAAGTTCATAAAAAAAGGACGGTCACCCGTCCTTTTTTATTGCTTCACACACCTTTTGCAGGGCGTCAGCCCGCGCTGCGCCGCATCGTCCCATGTGATCTCCCGGCTGTTCTTCCCGGGACATTGGGGATCGCTGTGGTAGCGCTTCCCGTTCGGGGCGGCATAAATGGGGCCGTCCTCCGCCGTCTGCGCCGCGGGGATCGCCTCCAGCTGCGCCTGCCGTTCCGCCCGGGCAGCCGCCGTGTCCGCCAGATACACGTCAAAGGTGTCGTGTTGGTATTGCTGCCGCTGCTGTACGGCCACGCATACGCTGCCGATCATCACAAACAGTACGATCACAAGAACCCCCAGCCGGGGCCCGTACCGCACCAGCTTCTCTCTCCATCCCATATGCGTTCCCCCAAATTTCGTCGTAATTGCATATTTCTGGAAATCATTGTACCATTGGCCGACACCAACGTCAAGCGGAGAGAAATTTCACTTTCCTGTCGCATTTTCATACACAATATGGTATCATATTGCCCGGAAGATCACGCAAGGGGGAACGGCTTATGAAGCTCACCGTTCTGGTGGACAACAACACCTATATTGATCAGTACTATCTGGGCGAGCCTGCCGTCAGCTACTACATAGAGGACGAGGGCGCGCGGGTGCTGCTGGACACCGGCTATTCGGACATCTTTCTGTCCAACGCCGAGAAAATGGGCATTGACCTGTCCCGCCTGACCCACATCGCCCTGTCTCACGGCCACAACGACCACACCGGCGGCCTGCGGTTCCTGCTGGAGCGCTATCCGCAGCTCCGCGTGGAACTGGTGGCCCATCCCGACTGCTTCGCCCCCAAGCGGGACGGCGCTGTTGACATCGGTGCGCCCCTCTCCGCTGAGGAAGCGGCCCGGCACCTGCGTTATCATCCCCGCCGCACCCCCTACGCGTTGACGGAGCGGCTGCTGTGGCTGGGCGAGATCCCCCGCGTCAACGGCTTCGAGGCGCAGCATCCCATCGGTGAACAGCTGTGCGGCGACCGGTGGGAGGGCGATCAGGTGCGGGACGACACCGCGCTGGTGTATACCGGACAGGAGGGCCTGTTCATCATCACCGGCTGCTCCCACAGCGGCATCTGCAACATTATGGAATACGCCAAGCAGGTCACCGGAGAGAACCGCGTTGCCGGGATCATCGGCGGCTTCCACCTGCTGGCGCAGAACACGCAGCTGGACAAAACCGTGGCGGCACTGTGCGCGGCCCATGTGGAGCGGCTGTATCCCTGCCACTGCGTATCGCTTGCGGCCAAGGCAAGCATGATGCGGTGCCTGCCGGTGGAGGAAGTCGGCGTGGGGCTGCGCCTTACCATTGACCATTGAATAGTAAATTGTGTCCCTCATGCTGTACTCCCCCTTCCCTGTTTTCTCTGCATGGTGATTTTCTCACCTTTTGGCCGGTCTGTCAGTATGGTACATTTCACGGTACGTCTGCGCACAAAATGTTTACAAACAGGACACAAAATTCACATTGCAGGCGGGGACATCCGGTGGTATAATCTCGATAATCCATCCAGGACACACAATGATATCTATACAGAACACAATATGAAACGAAATGAACTGACGGCCGCGCAGCAGAAGAGGCTGGGGCTGATCGCCATCGGCATCGCCATCGTGGTCTCTGTCCTGCTGATCTGGCTGGTTGGCGTGCCGCTGGTGCGCTTCGCCTCGCAGCCGGAGCGGTTTCGGGACTGGGTGAACTCCCACGGCTTCGGCGGGCGTCTCGCCTATATGGGCATGGTGATCCTTCAGGTGGTGGCGGCGGTGATCCCCGGTGAACCCTTCGAGATCGCCGCGGGCTACGCTTTCGGCTCGGTGGAGGGGACATTCCTGTGCATGCTGGCCGCCACGCTGGGCAGCGTGTGCGTCTTTCTGCTGGTGCGGCGGTTCGGCCCGCGGCTGGTGGAGGTATTCTTCTCCCGGGAAAAGCTGCGCTCCATCCGCTTTTTACAGGCCACGCCCCGGCGTGATCTCCTGTTCCTCATCATCTTCATGCTGCCCGGCACGCCGAAGGATCTGCTGTGCTATTTCGCCGGACTGACCAACATCCGCTTTCCCGTATGGCTGCTGATCTGCTCACTGGGCCGGCTGCCCTCCATCATCACCTCCACCGTGGGCGGCGACGCGCTGGGCACCAAAAACTACTGGGGCGCCATCCTGGTCTTTGCCGTCACGCTGGCCATCAGCGCGGCAGGCCTGCTGTTCTACGACCGGCTCTGCCAGCGGCGGAAAAAGGACGCGCCGGAAGCGCCCTCCGACGATCCGGAGCCGCCTCATGAGTCTAATCCATAATCTGGAAATTCTTCCCTTGTCATTTTTTCCAATGCTTTTGCCATTTAAATTTTTAATAAAGAGGTCGATTTTTGCCGTTTTTCCTCTTCAATTATGCACTTTTTTGCCGTGCAAACGGTGATTGGGCGAAATCACATCAATCAAAGCCGCATTTTTGTAAAGTTTACCAAAAAGAAAATTCTTCCGAAATTTTGTGGCTTTTGACTAAAACCTACTGTTTACTTTAGCGTGAAAGTGTGTTTTAATGTAGTGGGTACAAATTGGTGTAACCATTATGCCGCATGCTTCGGAAGGGCATGTGGAAAATTTGAGGAGGAAAATTTCATGGTACAGTTTGCAAGTAGAATGGACCTGCTGAAGGGCTCCGAGATCCGTGAGCTGCTGAAGTTGACCGCACAGCCCGACATTATCTCCTTTGCCGGTGGTATGCCCGCTCCCGAGCTGTTCCCCGTCGAGCAGATGATGCAGGCTTCCGAGGCCGTCCTGAAGGAAAATGGCCGTGTGGCCCTGCAGTATTCTTCCACCGAAGGCTATCCCCGTCTGCGTGAGCAGATCGCCGAGCGTATGCTGGCAAAGAACAACATCAAGACCGATAAGGATCACATCCTGGTGACCTCCGGTTCCCAGCAGGGTCTGGACTTCTCCGCCCGCGTGTTCCTGAATCCCGGCGACGTGGTGCTGCTGGAGAGCCCCTCTTATCTGGGTGCTGTCAACGCCTTCAAGGCTTGCGAGCCTACCTTTATCGAAGTTCCCACCGATGACGGCGGCATGATCATGGAGGAGCTGGAGAAGATCCTGGCCACCACCGAGCGCGTCAAGATGATCTACGTCATCCCCGATTTCCAGAACCCCACCGGCCGTACCTGGGATCTGGATCGCCGTCATAAGTTCATGGATATCGTCAACAAGTACGAGATCCCCGTTATCGAGGACAACCCCTACGGCGAGTTGCGCTTCGAGGGCGAGTACATGCCAGCGCTGAAGAGCCTGGACACCAAGGGCCTGGTGGTCTATCTGGGCACCTTCTCCAAGATCCTGGCGCCCGGCTACCGTCTGGGCTGGGTCTGCGCCGAGGATGAGATCCTGGCCAAGTACAACTTCATGGAGCAGGCTGCCTCTCTGCAGGCTTCCACCATCGGCCAGATGGAGACCTCCAAGTGGATCGACATGTTCGATCTGGACGCTCACGTCAACACCATCCGCGAGTGCTACAAGAAGCGCCGCGCCGTGATGCTGGACACCCTGGCCAAGGAGCTGCCCGCTCCCTGCACCTTCACCCGTCCCGACGGCGGTCTGTTTGCCTGGGTCGTCCTGCCTGACTACATGGATGCCAAGGAGCTGCAGATGAAGTGCCTGGAGAAGAAGGTCGCTTTCGTTCCCGGCGGTTCCTTCTTCCCCAACGGCGGCCACGAGAACACCCTGCGTCTGAACTACTCCTGCATGCCCGAGGAGAAGATCGTTCAGGGTATCACCGCTCTGTGCCAGACCATCAAGGAGAACCTGAAGTAATTTCCCAACTGCATCATACAGTATCCCCTCCCGCGGGGAGGGGATACTGTGATTCCACGAAGAACCACCGGTTTTTCGTTTTTCCAGCATTACCTGAGTCATAAAGGAGAACACAGCGGATGAAAAAAGTCAAGGTACTGATCGGCAACTACGGCAGCGGCAAGAGCGAGCTGGCATTGAACTTTGCCATGCAGTCCGCCGCCCGTGGCGAGCGCACCGAGCTGATCGATCTGGATATGGTGAACACCTATTTCCGGCTGACGGAGCGGGGCAAAATGGTGGAGCAGAAGGAGATCCGTCTCGTCTCCCCCAACTTCGCCTGTTCCGGTATCGAAACGCTCTCCCTCCCTGCCGAGGTGCAGTCCGCTTTCGTTCTGGACTGGGACAGCGTCATTTTCGACGTGGGCGGCGACGATGTGGGCGCCACGGCGTTGGGCCGCTATCATCAGGATTTCGTGGATCTGCCGGAGGGCGCTCTCGAGGTGCTGAATGTGGTCAATATCCGCCGCCCGCTGGCCAGCACGCTGGACAAGATCCATCGCTTGCAGGAGGGCATGCAGGCTCACGCCCGTCTGCAGATCACCGGCATGATCAACAATACGAATCTTGCCACCATGACCACGGAACAGGAGCTGTGGGACGGCTATGAGCTGCTGCGGCAGGTCTCTGACGCTTCCGGCATCCCCGTGGCCTATACCACCGGAAAGAAAGAATTTCTGGACGCCTTCCTGGCCCGGAATCCGGATCCGAAATATGTGGGCAAGCCCATCGCCATCGACGTGTACATGCACCGCGACTGGGATTCCTACATCGAGTACGGTCTGAACACCACCGATCCCAGAAAGGAAATGTATTGATCCCCTGTATATCCCCCGAAAAGGGATAGAGATATGGTAGAGAATTCAGCAAAATAAGAGAAAAGAGGTGTCAAATGTGGTTAGAGTAACCATCAATGAAAACCTTTGCAAGGGTTGCGGTCTGTGCGTCAGAGCTTGTCCGAAGGGTATCATTGAACTGTCCAAGGCAAAGATCAACGCGAAGGGCTATCACCCTGCGGAAGTCACCAACATGGAAGCATGCGTGGGCTGCACTTCCTGCGCTCGCACCTGTCCTGATGTGGTAATCCGTATCGAAAAAGACTAAGGAGGAAAAAACATGGCTTTGACTCTTATGAAGGGTAGCGAAGCTATCGCGGAGGCCGCTATTCGCGCCGGCGCCCGTTATTTCTTCGGTTACCCCATCACTCCGCAAACGGAGATTCCTGAATACATGTCCGCCCGTATGCCCGAGGTCGACGGCTGCTTCCTGCAGGCCGAGTCCGAGGTGGCGGCCATCAACATGGTGTACGGCGCTGCCGGTACCGGCGCCCGTGTCATCACTTCTTCTTCCAGCCCCGGCGTCTCCCTGAAGCAGGAAGGTATTTCCTACTGCGCAGGCGCCATGGTCCCCGCTGTTATCATCAACGTGATGCGCGGCGGCCCCGGCCTGGGCAACATCCAGGCTTCCCAGGGCGACTACTTCCAGGGCGTCAAGGGCGGCGGCAACGGTGACTATCACCTGCTGACCTTCGCTCCTGCTTCCGTGCAGGAGGCCATCGACCTGATGATGATCGCCTATGACAAGGCTGAGAAGTATCGTATTCCCGTCCTGTTCCTGGCGGACGGTATCATCGCTCAGATGATGGAGCCCGTGGAGCTGCCCGAGATGGTGGACTATAAGGTCGACCCCGAGAAGAAGCCCTGGGCCTGCACCGGCTGGAAGCCCGGCGACGATCCCGCAAAGCGCGGTATCATCAACTCTATCTACATCGACACCGAGAGCCTGGCCGTCCACAACGACGAGCTGCAGGCCATGTATAAGGAAGTCGTTGAAAACGAGCAGCAGTGGGAAGAGTTCAACTGCGAGAACGCTGATTACATCATTACCGCGTTCGGCACCGTGGCCCGTATCGCCAAGAGCGCCATCACCGAGCTGAAGGCCCAGGGCATCAACGTCGGTCTGCTGCGCCCCATCACCGTGTGGCCCTTCCCCTATGACGCCGTCCGCAAGGTCGTCGATCAGCCCTCCGTCAAGGCTGTCCTGGACGTTGAGCTGAACGAAGGCCAGATGCTGGAGGATGTCAAGCTGGCCATCAACGGCACCAAGAAAGTCGATTTCTTCGGTCACTGCGGCAGCCAGATGCCCACCACCGCCGAGATCGTCACCAAGATTCTCAGCATGAAGGAGGGTAAATAAGATGGCTGTTCTGTTTGAAAAGACCAAGTATCTGACCGACAAGCAGTTCCATTACTGCCCCGGCTGCAACCACGGTATCATCCACCGTCTGGTGGCCGAGGTCATCGACGAACTGAGCGATGAGCTGAACCTGGACGGCAAGGTCGTCGGCGTGGCTCCCGTTGGCTGCTCCGTGTTTGCCTACGATTATTTTAACTGCGATATGTACGAGGCTGCCCACGGCCGCGCTCCCGCTGTCGCTACCGGTATCAAGCGTTCCGCCAAGGATCGTCTGGTCTTCACCTATCAGGGCGACGGCGACCTGGCCTCCATCGGTACCGCTGAGATCGTTCACGCTGCCCACCGCGGCGAGAAGATCTGCACCATCTTCGTCAACAATGCCATCTATGGTATGACCGGCGGCCAGATGGCTCCCACCACCCTGATCGGCCAGAAGGCCACCACCTGCCCCGCTGGCCGCAGCGAGGAGTGGAGCGGTCTGCCCATCAAGATGAGCGAGATGCTGTCCGCTGTTCCCAGCTCTTACTATATTGAGCGCGTGGCCGTTGATACCACCGCCAATATCGTCAAGGCGAAGAAGGCCATCAAGAAGGCCTTCAAGTATCAGATGGAAGGCAAGGGCTTCTGCATGGTCGAAGTTCTGTCCACCTGCCCCACCAACTGGGGTATGTCTCCTGTGGAGGCTATGAAGTGGCTGGAAGAGAACATGATCCCTTACTATCCTCTGGGCGTTTACAAAGACAAGGGGGCCGAATAACATGGAAAAAACTTTCATTTTTGCCGGTTTCGGCGGTCAGGGCATGCTCCTGATCGGTAAGTTCATGGCTATGTCCTGCATGCTGGACGGCAAGCACGTCTCCTGGCTGCCTTCTTACGGCCCCGAGATGCGCGGCGGCACGGCCAACTGCTCCGTCATCGTTTCCGATGATCCTGTCGCTTCTCCTCTGGTGGACAAGGCTGACGTCATCGTCGCCATGAACCGTCCTTCTCTGGATAAGTTTGAAGAGCACGTCAAGCCCGGCGGTGTGCTGGTCATCAACTCCAGCATCATCGACCGTAAGGCCGTTCGTGATGACATTACCGTCGTGTACTGCGACGCTAACGGCATCGCTGAGCAGGTCGGCAACCCCAAGGGCGCCAACGTGGCGATCCTGGGCGCCGTCATGGCCAAGGCTGATGTCACCTCCCTCGACAGCATGATGGAAGCCATCCGCATCGAGCTGGGCGAGAAGAAGGCCCGTTTCCTGGAGGGCAACAAGAAGGCCCTGCAGGCCGGTATGGATGCCTGCAAGTAAGCAGAAAAACGTACGCCTTCCCCATCAGGAATATTGATGATCGCGTCCGGCGCTGGTATCAGCGCCGGACGCTTTTCATTTGCCCGGTGCGAACGCCGTCGAATTTCACAAAAGCCGCTGTCGCTTCTCTTCTCTCGTTTACTAATCGGAAAAAGAATCAAAAATCAGTTTCATATTTTGAAACTTTTTATTGACGGGCAACGGAATGTTTGGTATGATAGAGACGCCATCGAAGGGAGGTCGTTGATGATGGGTTCATTTTCCAACTTTGTCGGACACCGCATTAAGAAGTACCGCAAGAGCCGCGGCTATACCATAGAGCAGTTCTCCGCCATGATCAACAAGAGCAAGGCCACGCTGTCCAAGTACGAAAACGGCGCCATCACCATCGACATTGAGACGCTGTATGAGATCTCGCAGGCGCTGGATATCGACCTGAAATATTTCGTGGACTACCAGCCGCCCACCTTCCGCAGCGAGCCGGCGCTCCACAAGAACGCCTACTTCAACCAGTCGCTGGCCTACATGTACTACTACGACGGGCGCATCCGCCAGATGGTACGCTCTCTGCTGCGGTTCTCTCCCGCGCCCAACGGCACGGCCGTGGAGGTGACGCTGTATCTGGGCGTGGCATCCTTTGACGATCCCGACCGCTGCCAGCACCTGTTCACCGGCGAGATGAAGTCCTACGACACCATCACCCACATGGTGCTGAACAACCAGATCAACGAGGCGGAGAAGATGTACATCTGCATGCTCAACCCCATGCAGAACCGCACCCCCGCCATCGGTCTGCTGTCCGGCATCGGCAGCACGCCTTTCTTCGCGCCTATCGCGCTGAAAACCCTGATCTCCAACGAGCCGCTGGAGGAGAGCGAGCGTCTGCTCAGCAGCATCAAGCTGGACAAGGACGACTATCACCTGCTGCGCTACTACAACATGATGGTCATCAACCGTCCCGCCAGCCTCTTTTTGCAGTAAAGCTTCAAAAAATATCCGCAAGGCAATGCCTTGCGGGTATTTTTATGCCATTTTCACGATCTCCCGCCGCAGCCGCAGAATGATGCGCTTCTCCAGCCGGGAGATGTAGGATTGGGAGATGCCCAGCCGGTCGGCCACCTCCTTCTGGGTCAGCTCCTTCCTGCCGCCCAGCCCGAACCGCAGGGAGATGATGTCCTGTTCCCGCGGCGAAAGCTTCGCCACGGCGCTGTGCAGCAGCTGGCGGTCCACGTCCGCCTCCAGCGGCTGCATCACCACGTCCTCCTCCGTGCCCATCACATCGCTGAGCAGCAGCTCCTTGCCGTCCCAATCGGTGTTCAGCGGCTCGTCAAAGCTGACCTCCACACGGGTATTGCTGTTCTTACGCAGATACATCAATATCTCGTTTTCAATACACCGTGAGGCATAGGTCGCCAGCTTGATGTTCTTATCCGCCCGGAATGTATTCACCGCCTTGATGAGGCCGATTGTGCCGATGGAGATCAGATCCTCGATGTTGATGCCGGTGTTGTCGAACCGCTTGGCGATGTACACCACCAGCCGCAGGTTCCGCTCGATCAGCGTCTGTCGGGCGGATTCCTCCGGCAGGCGCTCCAGCACCGCCGCCTCCTCGTCACGGGGCAGCGGCGGCGGCAGGGTATCGCTGCCGCCTATGTAATAAACGCTATCCGGCCTGACCAGCCGTCGGATCCACTGTACAATGCGCCGCCACAACGTCATGTCGTCCTCCCTTTCCCTGTCCGCCCCAGAGGGCCTGATAACCGCCCGCGCCTACCTGTGTGTCGGTCAGCGCCACAAGCGTATGAGCCACCGTCCGCCGCCCGATGCGGATGTAGTCGCTGCGGCAGGCCAGCAGCAGGCCGCCCGCCGTCCCCACCGCCCGGAAGGGCAGCAGCACAAAGGGGATGGTCACCCCTGCCGCGTGGAGCCGGGCCATTTTTTCCTCCGGCGGCGCTTCCGTTTCCAGTATTGCCGCCGCCTCACGGGGCCACAGCGCCGCCAGTGCCGCCGTCTCTGCCACCAGCACCGGTTGGCCCCGCACCGGGTCGCGCAGCGAATTGCCGTTGTCCCGCAGCGCCCGCAGGCGGCACCGGCGGCCTGCCACCACCACTTCGATCTCCATCAATTCTCCTCCTTCATGCCGCACCGCCTGCCGGAACACCAGATGCAGCAGGCCATAGAAGCCCGCCGCCGTTCCCAGCAGCACCGGCCAGCTGATATCCGCGTAATAGACGCGCTGCACGATGCCCTGCGGTGAGCCTGCCAGCAGTCCCAGCGCCAGCAGCAGCCCCGCCAGACCGCCGGACAGCAGCCAGAACAGCGCCGTCAGCCGCCATGGCCGCAGCTCCCTCCGGAAGGCCAGCAGCGCCATGACCGTACCCGCTCCCACCTTGCACAGGGGATGGGCCAGCCACGGCCAGAGGAACACCCCCACCGCATAGGCCGCGCCCAGCGCGGCGCAGAGCAGGAACCGCAGCCGCCGCAGGGTCGTGCCTGCCAGCGTGGCGGTGGTCAGCAGCAGCAGATAGTCCACCGCCAGATTCAGCGCCGCCACCCGGTCGATATACACCACCGTCACCGCCATCACCTCGCCTGTCTATTATAGGACGGCCCGGCCGGGAATCCTGTCACAAAAAAGCACCCTGCGGGAGAAATCCCGCAGGGCGTATCCGATACCTTATTCGTAATCGAAGATGGCCTTCTTTTCCAGCAGTCCGCCGTACTCGTCCTTCCAGCGGTGATGAAGGCCGGAAGCGTCCCAATTGGGCAGGGCCTCCTTGTCCACGTCCAGCACGATCATCAGATCGTACCGATTGGGCCGGTCGATGCAGCAGGGATGCACCGTCACGCCGCGGACGCCGGGGATGGCGTCCGCGGCCGCGTACAAAGCCCTGACCTGCGCCAGAAGCGCCGCCTTATCCGTCACCGTCTCATTCCACTTGGCCAGAATACAGTGCTTCATCCCAGCACCTCACAGTCCCAGATAAGGGACGATCAGTCCCGCCAGCATCAGCACCGCCATCAGGCAGGCGATAACACCCACGATGATCTGTGTGGTTTTCTTACGCATTTACAGTTCCTCCTTCGGTACGATCCTGCGGATCATTTTCTCCACCTTGCGGCGTGGCTGCATCACCTCATGGCCGCAGCCCAGGCATTTCAGCTTGATGTCCATGCCCACCCGCAGCACCTCCCAACGGCGGCTGCCGCAGGGGTGATCCTTTTTCAATTCCAGAATGTCATGCAGTTGTAAGTCCATGGCTCATCCTTTCTTGATCTCGTCCCAATAGCGCTTGGCGGCCTGCTCGGTCTTGTTGTCGCCGTATTCGTAGTAGTGCTTCTCCCCCAGCTCCTCCGGCAGATACCGCTGCTTCACATAGTGGTGAGGGAACACATGGGGATAGAGGTACCCCTGCTCCCGCTCCTGTCCGGCGCTGTCGGCGTGGACGTTCTGCAAATGCCGGGGGATACTGCCCATGGCGCCGTGCTGGATGTCCTCCATGGCGGCGATGATGGCGTTATGGCTGGCGTTGGATTTGGGTGCCGTGGCCAGCAGGATGGCCGCCTCAGCCAGTGGGAGCCGCGCCTCCGGAAGTCCCAGCTGCACCGCCGCGTCCACGCAGGCCTTCGTAATGGCGATGGCCTGAGGGTAGGCAAGGCCGATATCCTCGCTGGCGATGACCAGCAGGCGGCGGCAGGGCGACAGCAGATCGCCCGCCACCAGCAGCCTTCCCAGATAGTACACCGCCGCATCCGGGTCGGAGCCGCGGATGGACTTTTGCAGCGCCGACAGCAGGTCATAGTGCTCGTCGCCGTCCCGGTCATACCGCATGGCGCTGCGCTGGGCCAGCTGTAAGGCGTCCTCACTTGTCACATACAGCACGCCGTCCTTTGGTTTTGCGGACTGGTACAGCAGCTCCACCGCCGTCACCGCCTTGCGGACATCGCCGCCGCAGGCGGCGGCCACCGTAGCGGGAACGGTGTCCTCCCACTGGAAGGGCAGGTCGCTGCGCTCCTGCTCGATACGCAGGGCGCGCTCCACGGCGGGACGGGTCTCCTCCGCCGTCAGGGGCTTGAACTCGAACACCGTGCTGCGGGACAGCAGGGCGTTATAGATGTAGAAATAGGGGTTCTCGGTGGTGCTGGCGATCATGGTGATCTTGCCGTTCTCCAGAAACTCCAGCAGGCTCTGCTGCTGCTTCTTGTTAAAGTACTGGATCTCATCCAGATACAGCAAAATGCCGTTGGGCGCCATCATGGTATCCACGTCGGCAATGATGGCCTTGATATCCGACAGGCTGGCGGTGGTGGCGTTGAGATGGTACAGCGCCTTCTGCGTCCGCTTGGCGATGATGTTGGCGATGGTGGTCTTTCCCGTGCCGGAGGGGCCGTAGAAGATCAGATTGGCCTCGGCCCCGTTTTCGATCAGGCGGCGCAGCAGCGCGCCCTCGCCCAGCAGGTGCTTCTGCCCCGCCACCTCGTCCAGTGTCTGGGGCCGTATTTCGTCTGCCAAAGGCCGCATGCGCTCACCTCCTGAAAATGATACGGATGCATTATACCACCATTTGCTTTTTTGCGCAAGGTCTGATACAATAGAGCTGAGGTGAAGCCCATGAAAACACAAGCGCAGATCAGCGCCATCATCAAGGAACTGAAAAAGCTGTACCCGGATGCCATCTGCTCGCTGGACTATCAAAAGGACTACGAGCTGCTGTTCTCCGTCCGTCTGGCGGCCCAATGCACCGACGCGCGGGTGAATCTGGTGACCCCCGCGCTGTTCGAGCGCTTCTCCACGCTGGAGGCCTTTGCGGCGGCCACGCCGGACGAGGTGGGCGAATACGTCCGCTCCTGCGGCTTCTGGCGGGCCAAGGCCAGAGACATCGTAGGCAGCGCCCAGATGCTGCTGTCCGATTTTGGCGGCAGAGTGCCGGACAACATGGACGACCTCCTCCGCCTGCCCGGCGTGGGACGCAAGACCGCCAATCTCATCCTTGGCGACGTGTACGGGCAGGAGGGCTACGTCTGCGACACCCACTGCATCCGCATCACCGGACGGCTGGGCATCACCGACGGCAGCAAGGATCCCCTGAAGGTGGAGCAGCAGCTACGGAAGGTCATCCCGCCGGAGGAATCCAGCGATTTCTGCCACCGGATGGTGCTGCACGGCCGGGCGCTGTGCATGGCCCGCGCTCCCCAATGCGGGGATTGCCCGCTGAAGGAGCTGTGCGACTATGGCGCAGGCCAACCATAACATACATATCAAGTGCCGGTCCGGTGGGACTGGCACTTTTTTCATGCCCGCCGCATATATTGCCGTATGGAGGTGGGAACATGGACATGAAACAGATGGCGGCGCAGCTGCACACCGACCCGGACACCATGGAGCGCATGGCCCAGTCCCCGGACGGTCAGGCGCTGATGGCCCTGATGCAGAAGCAAAACGGGGCGCAGCTGGAAAAGGCCATGACGCAAGGGGCCAGCACGGCGGAAATGGCGTCGCTGCTGAAAACCGTGCTGGCCAGCGGCGAGGGCCGCGCCCTTTTACAGCGGCTGAGCCAGCAATTGCAGCAGCAGTAACCGAACCCCACGAAAGGAGGCGGCCACATGGACGATATGGACAGCAAGCTCAACGCCATGCTCAACGACCCGGCGGCCATGGCACGCATCATCCAGATGGCGCAGCAGCTCTCCGGCGGAGCGCAGCCCAATACGCCGCCGCAGGCGCCGCCTCCCCCGCCGCCAAGCGGCCCGCCGCCGGGCGACGGCTTCGACCCCATGATGCTGGCCAAATTCCTGCCGCTGCTGCAAGACCTGCGCCAGTCCAACAGCCAGACCACACAGCTGCTGTACGCCCTGCGGCCCTTCCTGAAGGAGGAAAAGCAGCCCAAGGTGGAGCGCGCCGCCAAGCTGGCGCACCTGATCTGCATCGGCAAACGCTTTCTGACGGAGGGAGGGCTGGACATTGTATGACCGCTATGCCCGCGGGGATCGCGGCAATTACGTCCGCGCGTCGCTGGATGACGGCCCGCTGCCGCCGCCCCGGAAGCCCTCCGGTCAGGGCCCTCCCCCGCCGAGGCCCCAACAGCCGCCCAAACCGCCACCCCCGCCGCAGTCCGGCCCGCCGCCCAAGCGCCCGCCGGAGATCGCCTTCGGCAAGGGGATACTGGACGCGCTGCATCTGGACGATCTGGACACCGGCGACCTGCTGCTGTTGTTCCTGCTGTTTTTCCTGTTCAAGCAGCAGGCGGACGAGGAACTGCTGATCGCCATCGGGCTGCTGCTGATCTTGTAGGTAATACCGGCGGGGTGTGGTCACCCCGCCCTACGGAAGCATCACCGAAGAACTCCGTAGGGGCCGATGCCCACATCGGCCCACACGGTCAACGACACTGCTTCCGGTATTTGGCGGGGCGATGTGGGCATCGCCCCCTACATAGTAACCGCCTTATTTTCCCTACCATTTCTGGCAAGCATTGCATTTGCAGCGGGGCGGCAGATGGGGTATAATGACGGTGTTCTTGCAAGAGCGAATCCATACCAAGGAGGTCACAGAAATGTTCTGCAACTTTGACTGCGCTTCCCTGCTGAAGCTGCTGTGCGGCTTTTTCGGCTGCTGACGCGACGAGATAAAGGCTCCCCCGATCGGGGGAGCCTTTTTTGCGCAATAAACTAACCCCCCCTCACGCAACCCACCGATTTGATGGGTTTGTGATGTTTCGCTACGCTGTATATACAGCGGCGTATCAAATGACATAATAATGAACATCAGGTCGAAAATTTGACGGTTTTGTAACCTTTTCTTTCTTTACTTTCAACAGCGTATGTAGTATAATATGCGATAGGCGGAAAATGGAGCTTTCTCGCCTGAACAATAACGCGAGAGCAAGAGAAACGAAAGGAGAACATTATGAAGAAAAGAGTAGTCAGCCTGCTGCTGTGCTTGATCATGGCGCTGTCGCTGATACCCACCGTGGCGTTTGCAGCGGAAGTTAATACTCCGACTACCGACGCTGACAAGACCACCAACGGCGCATATGATACTACCGGTAAGTGGGCTGCCGCAGACAATGGTGGCAGCATAACCAAAGATGGTTTGACCCTGTCCAAGACGGCAAAGCCTGTTCCTGGAAAGGACAACACTTATGAAATTACCCTGAGCGTTGTAACCTCTCAGACAACGACCACTACGACCACCTCCAGCGATGCCGCCACCGTTCTGGTGATCGACACTTCCGGCTCCATGGCATGGTGCACTAAGAATCATCGGCATACTGATAGCTGCTATTCAACTGAAAAGTGCACAAGAGAAACCAATCCCGGACATTGGTATAAGGATTACTGGGGGGACCATCATTTTTGGGATACTCCTTGTCGTTATGACTGGCGGACTCGAGAGTATTATCTTGTGAAAAATACTTGTGGCGAGAATCAGCATAATCATAATAATGCTACTGGTGGTTCTTGGTGCAACGGTACCGGCGATTCCCGCATCGCTTACGCCAAGGCTGCGGCAAAGACTTTTCTCGATAGCTATAGAGACACTAGCAGCACCCCTGCTGCCCGTTGGGTGGCTATCGTAAGCTTTAACAATTATGCAAGCAGTGCGACTTGGTATAATGTCTCCACAAGCGATGGCTATAATAACGCAGTAAATGCCATCGACGCCTTAACTGCGGACGGCGGCACCAATCTTGATGCCGGTCTGGTAAAAGCCAAAGAGCTGATGAGCAACGACACAGTCAATAATATCCCCAAAGATAACAAAAACGTTGTTGCGCTGACCGATGGCGCTCCGACAAAATCTCAGACTTACGGTAACGGTAAGTATGGTAGTGAAAATATCAACACCGAAACCGAAAATACCGCAACGGCTCTCAAGAACAACATCACCGGCCTGTACACAATCTGCTTTGCGGCTTCCGGTGAGGTATGCTATCAGGGCGGTCCCTCTGTGGGTGATTTTCTGAAGGATAGCATTGCTTCCTCTGGCAAAGCTTCTACCGTTGACGAAGGTGCTGATCTTCCTACTGAATTTAAAAGTATTTCCAATACCATCACCTCCGGTCTGACCGGCGATGGCTGGACGGTCGAAGACCCCATGCCAGACTATATTTCTGTTGATGGTACACTCGATGGTTACGATGCCACAAGCAAAACCTATACTTGGAAGTTGGCCAATGCCACTCCGACATCGAACGGTAATACCACGACTTACACCTATACCACCAGCTATACCGTCAAAATTGACCCCAACGGTAAGGATGCTAATGGTACCTCCTTCAACGAAAAGGATTTCTATCCCACCAACAACGTGACCAAGCTGCACTATAAGAACGAAAGTGGTGTGGATAGTGTCGCCTACTTCCCGGTTCCCGGCGTCAAGGTAAAGCTTCCCACGCCCACCGAGCCTGACAAGGGTACTCTAACCATCAACAAGACCATCACCGGTCTGGACGAGAGTACGCTGCCCAGCAAGATCATCTTTACTGTCAAGGATTCTGATGGCAAAGTTGTTGCAACTCCGGAAATCCCCAACTTTACTGCTGTCCCAGGTAAAACCAATGAGTTCACCGGTTCTGTCACTGTTCCCAATCTGAACATTGGCCAGACTTACACTGTGAGCGAGAACGCCGATAGTGCAAAGGTCGATGGTTACACGCTGACTGCTCCTGCGGCTCAGGAGATCATATTCACCAACGAAAAGAACACTGTTAACTTCACCAACGCTTATACCAAGAACGCCCCCGGTGCCACCACCGCAAAGATCACCATCACCAAGAACGTCAATGTGACTGGCAACACCCAGCCCACCACCATGCCCACCTTCCAGTTTGTGGCCAAGGTCGATGGCACGAAGGTCGGTGAACTGTCCCTGACTCCCACAAAGGGTACTGACGGCAAGTGGACTGCCAGCGGTGTAATGGATATCACCATTCCTGCTACCCTCTTTGTTAAGGATACTGTTGATGTAAAAATCTCCGAGGTCGACGGCAAACTGAACTACTGGACGTATGATAAGAATGTGAAGAGCTTGCAGATCGCGAAGAATGGCACGATTCACAACCCCGTGATAGTTAAATCTGCTGCGGAAGTGGTTCCTACCGATCCCATTGCGTCCTTCACCTTCACCAACGAGTACAAGTACACCTACACGCCCCCCACGCGTCCCTCCGACCCCATCAGACGGCAGCCCACCACTACCACCACCACCAAGCCCGTCCAGTCTGTCAAGACCGGCGACATGGGTATCGCCCTCTATGCGGTGACCTCTCTGCTGTCCCTGAGCGGTACGGCGCTGCTCATCAAAAAGCGCAAGGACGAGAAGTAATTCTCCCACCACCCCGTGTGTGATTCGCGTGATTTGACCCCACACAACAGCAAAGGCCCCCGGACGAATGTCCGGGGGCCTTGTTTTTTATCTGATTTGCTGCACCTTCGACCATCCCTTGCCTCTCCCTTTGGGAGAGGGTAACCGTCAAACCCCCCCGCGCATGGACAGGCATGAGACAATAGTAACGGAACGTTTTGCAACGTTCCGTTACTGTCATATTGGAGGTATC